>JADLCT010000079.1 GCA_020847045.1 Bryobacterales bacterium
GCTTCCTGCCCGGCTGCCCGGCGCACCCATAGCGGTGTCTTCACGAACGGTTCGATGGTCACGTCCAGGCGGCTGCTTCTGATTTCGTGCCGCCAGACGCCCTCCATGCGGCCATTGACCAACAGAACCGGGGAGATCCAACCTTGTGGCCGATAGACGCGATGCCGCAAGTCGCCGGGCAGCAGGTGCTGCGCGTGACAGGACGCGCCGAGGATGTACTGATCGAAGGCAGGCAGCAGGCGGACGGACCGGTTGGGTGGAAGTTCACGGATTTCGCGCGCGCCGGCCGACAGCATCCAGGCCCGGTCGCTTTCGAGGTCGACCGCGGACACCTCGTCGCCGAGAGCGGCAATCCACTGCCGGGCGGAGGAAACGCCGCCGCCGTTCCACCAGCGTGCGAGGTCATGATGCGTGGCCGGACCGTAGGCCGACAAAAAGCGGCGCGTAACGCCGGCCATCGCAGTCTGCGAATCGACGGGAGGCAGTGTCTTCGCCAGCCAGGTATCGGGATGCGTGAACCGGACGCGCTGCCCCAGGCTAGGGCCGAAGCACAAGCGTCCAGTGAAGGCGGCCGGTTTTAGAATCGTTCCCCAACTGCTTTCCGCGAGCTTGACGCCGAGCTCCGGCGAACCGGTGAGCCGCGCCACTTCCTCCACCAGCTCGCCGCGCGTCATCAAGCGGCCGTCCAGCGCGGCGGCAATAGCTTCCGTCAGCCGGTCGAGCTCTTCGATCGTGATCCCGAAATACTTCTGCCACAAGGCAGGTTTCAGATACCGGCGGCTCGTACTGAGAGCGGCGTGCCACAGGGGCAACTCGCCGGCGGGAAGCAGGTGCAGTGTGCCCCGCATGGCCCAGGTTTTGACGAGCGTCCGGTCTTCCCACAGAGCGCGTTGAACGGCCTGTCGGTCGAGGTCTTCGACCCTGGCCCATACGGTTAGCTCGGCGGAGGACGTCACCTGCGCGTGCAAACCACAGAGGCGGCTGGCGACGGCGAGCATGCTGCCGGCGGGCGCGCGCCGGTCGAGATGGTGACTCCGAACGCGCCACGCCGCCGCCTGTTTCCAGGTGAGTTTCAGCATCCGCTAATCATTATGCCAACCGGCAGGTAGAATGCGTTTGTGGCCACTTTGAGCTTTGAGGATGCCCGCCAGTGCGTGTTCGAGCGAATTCGCGGGGCAATCGGTGATATTCCTTCGCAGGACGCCAGCCTGGCAGATGTGCACGGCCGCGTGCTGGCCGAGGACATCTGCGCCGACCGCGACTATCCCCCTCTGGCGCGTTCCGTGCGGGACGGCTTCGCTGTCCGTTCGCAGGACCTGCCGGGCGAGGTGACGGTGATTGGAGAAGTGGCCGCGGGGGATGTCTCCGCGGTCGCCGTGGGAAGCGGGCAAGCGATTGAGATCATGACCGGAGCCCCGCTGCCTGCCGGGGCGGACGCGGTTCTCATGGTGGAACATGCGGTACGTGAGGGGACGACGATCCGCACTGAACGCGCTGTTCGTTCCGGCGAGTTCGTCAATTTTCAGGGCTCGGAGGCTAAGGCCGGAGATGTGCTTGCCGCCAAGGGGGTTCGCGCCGGGTTCGCCGAGGTTGCCTTGTTGGCGTCGACGGGGCACGTGCGCGTCCGCGTGTACAAACGGCCGCGAGTGGCGATTCTGGCGACCGGCAATGAAATTGTGGAAGTGAAGGAGCCCGTACTACCGCAACAAATCCGCAACTCCAACGCCTATTCGCTAGCGGCCCAGGTGCGGCGCGCCGGCGGCGTTCCCTCCATTCTTCCGGTGGCGAAAGATCAATTGGACATGACCGCCAACCTGGTTGGGGAGGGCCTCGACTACGATCTGCTGCTGATATCCGGCGGCGTGTCCGCGGGGAAATACGACGTTGTGGAGCAGGCCTTGGCCCGCCATGATGCGGAGTTCTATTTCGACCGCGTCCGTATTCAGCCTGGCCAGCCACTGGTGTTCGGGCGCGCGCGCGGCACGTTTTTTTTCGGGCTGCCAGGCAACCCCGCTTCCACGATGGTGACGTTCGAAGTCTTCGCGCGCGCGGCGCTGGATCTGCTGGGCGGACAAACGGAGAGTCCGCTTCCGCTGACCCTGGCGCGGCTCACGCGGGAATTTACTCATAAACCCGGGCTGACCCGCTTCCTTCCCGCTCACCTCTCCGACAGAACCGCGGAAATAACACCGATCCCCTGGCAGGGATCGAGCGACGTTCCGGCGCTTTCCCGGGCGAACGCGTTTCTGGTGGCTGATGCGGAGCGGGAATCGTGGAAAGCCGGTGACCTGATTCAGGTGCTTCTGAAATGAGTTCCGATTTATCGCATTTTGATGAGGCGGGCGCCGCCCGCATGGTGGATGTTTCTGCCAAACAGAACACCAGGCGTACCGCACGGGCGCATGCATTCATACGCATTCGCGCGGACGTTCTGAAGAAACTGCCGGAGAACCCGAAGGGCGATCCATTGGAGGTAGCGCGCCTGGCTGGCATTATGGCTGCCAAGAAGACCGCGGAACTGATCC
>JADLCT010000080.1 GCA_020847045.1 Bryobacterales bacterium
CTCGCCGGGCGCCGGCGGGTCCGACTTCAGGAATACCTCGGTGAGCCGCACCGCCCCTAGCGGTTTTGAGAAGGCCTCGCGCCGCCGCCCGTTCTCCGCCAGAATGAACTCCGCGCTGCCGCCGCCGACATCCACCACCAGCACCCGCGAGCGCGGATGCGGCCACAGCGCCTCCACCCCCAGGTGGATCAGCCGCGCTTCCTCCTGGCCCGAGATGATCTCCACCGGCGCGCCCGCCGCCTCCGACGCCCGCGCCAGGAACTCCTGTTGATTGGCCGCGTCGCGCACCGCGCTGGTGGCCACCGCGCGCACCGCCAGCACGTTCAGCCCGCGGTAGGCGGCCGCCATGCGCGCCAGCACCTCGCACACCGCGGCCGCGGCTTCCGGGCTGATGCGTCCGTTGCGGAAGACGCTCTCCCCGAGGCGGGTCACCTGCCGATCGGCGGCCAGAGTTTCGAAACCCGCGCCCGGCGAGGCTTCGGCGGCCAGCATGCGGACGGAGTTGCTCCCGATATCGATGGCGGCGTATCGCGGCATACACAGATATAATAGTAGGGCCTCGAGGCTCCATGCCCCTTTTCAGCCCCAACCGTTACAAAGGCAAGCTCATCATTGTGGAAGGAATCGACGGCTCCGGCAAATCCACACAGCTCTCCCTGCTGAGCCACTGGCTGCGGTCGCAGGGCGTTGCCGTCGCCTTCAGCGAGTGGAACTCTTCTCCCCTGGTCCGCGAAACCACGCGCCGCGGCAAGAAGAAGGAGATGTTCACCCCCGCCACTTTTTCTCTCATCCATGCCACCGATTTCGCCGACCGCATGGAACGCTATATTCTGCCGTTGCTCAAGGCCGGCGCCGTCGTCTGCGCCGACCGCTACGCCTTCACCGCCTTCGCCCGCGACGTGGTGCGAGGCGTCTCCCGGCGCTGGGTGCGCAACCTGTACCGCTTCGCCGTCCGCCCGAACCTGAGCTTCTATTTCCGCGTGCCGCTCGACGTCGCCCTGGGCCGCATCCTCGGCGGACGCGACGCCATCAAGTATTACGAGGCCGGGATGGACCTCGGCCTCTCCCGCAGCGTCGAAGAGAGTTTCCGCCTGTTCCAGGGCCGCATCCTCGAGGAGTACGAGGCCATGATCGAGGAGATGGGCTTCCACGTCATCGACGCCACCGGCTCCATCGAGGAGCAGCAGAAACAAATGCGCGAGATCGTGATGCGCGAGATCGGCGACAGCCTGCGCCACAACGTGCTGCGCACCAAGGAGGCCAACAATGGAGCCGAATAAGCCGCTCACTTTCTACAGCGAGCCGCTCCCGGGCGTGGACACCGCCGAGCTGCAAGGCAGGCTCATCGTCGTCGAGGGGCCGGACGCCGTCGGGCGCTCGACGCAGATTTCCCGGCTCCGCTCGTGGCTCGAGCACGAGGGGCACGCCGTGCTCGACACCGGCATGGCGCGCTCCGCGCTGGCCGGCAAGGGCATCCAGCAGGCCAAGGAGGGGAACACCCTCGGCGCCATCACGATGACCCTGTTCTACGCCACCGACTTCGCCGACCGGCTCGAGAATGAGATCATCCCCGCCCTGCGCGCCGGTTTCGTCGTCCTCACCGACCGCTACATCTTCTCGCTCATGGCGCGCGCCATCGCCCGCGGCGAGGACCGCACCTGGATCGAGAAAGTCTCCGGCGTCGCGCTCGTTCCGCACGCCGTTTACTACCTGCGCGCCGACGTCAAGGACCTGGTCTCCCGCGTCGTGGTGGGCCGCGGCTACTTCGACTACTGGGAAAGCGGTATGGACATGCGCTTCGGCAGCGACATGTACGACAGCTTCGTGCGCTACCAGACCCGGCTCATCCGCGCGCTCGACCGCATGGCCAAGCGGTACCAGTTCACCGTGATCGACGCCTCCCAGCACCCCGACGCCATCTTCGAGGAGCTGCGCCAGCACATCGGCCAGCTTTTCGGAACCCGCGGACGGGGACGCCGCGCCGGCGGGTGAGGCTGCCGCGGAACAACTGGCGGTCGCGTGCTTGCGGCGGCCGGGCGAGGATTAGCGAGGAACCGCTGGGCCCGATCCGGCGGCTGGCAATGGAGAATCCCGGCTGGGGCGCGCCGCGCATCCATGGCGAGCTTCCAATGCTGGGCTTCACGGTATCGGAGCGGACCGCGGCGCGGTATCCGCGGCGTGTCGAACGCCGGGGCGATCCCGCCCAGCCAAGCGGTGGTTGGCGTTCCCGCGAATCACCGCGAGGCGATCGCCGCGTTCTACTTCTTCACGGCGCCCGCGTTGAGCTTCCTCTTGCTTTGCTGTTTCTTTGTGATCGAGCACGGACGGAGACGCATCCTGCACTTGCACGTCACCCGGCGTCCCACGGCGGAGTGGATCGTGCAACAACCGCGCGCGGCGTTTCCGGAGGCCGCGGGGCACTCTCCGCGCCGCCTTCGACCGTCTACACGCCGGAATCGACCGCTGCTGCAAGGAGCAAAAACTGGCCGCGTGAAACTTGACTCAACTACATTACAATCTCTTGGGTAAGGACTCTAGAGCCGTTACCGGAGGCCGTGTTGCCGCCGTGCCCGAGACGCGGTTATCCAAGGGTGCGGTCGTGCGTTTTGAGGTGGACGATCCGATGGACTTGGCCAGAACAGCGGGCATGGGTGACAACCTCCCGAATGTCGTGCTTGGCCTGCGAACAACCGACGGCGGTTTCCATGGCGCCCGGCTGAAGGAACAGCCTGCCGGCCGGTGCATCGGGAAGATGGCCGCCCCGGAGATCTGCGAGGAACATCTGGCAAAGAACCGTGTCCCATTAGTGAAGAAGGACTACGAAGTGGTGGTTCCAACCAGGACGCCTCTGGTTGTTTGGGTGTACGCCCCAAGGCTGAGCATTCTCGATCAGGCCGGCAGCCGGCTGAGCGGGCAAGGAGCCCATGGGGCGCTGAACCTGGCCCAAGGCATCACAACGTATAGCATGCGCCTGCGCGTGGCCGGACTCAGCGGACCGTAAAGGACAGGATATGCAAGCCTCAGGGAAACTGCTGCTGGTAGTGTGTGTGGGTGGTTGCGGCCTCCACGGCCAAGCTCCGGTCATCGCTCCAGACGGGGTTGTCCACGCCGCCATTTACTACTCGTGGGACGGGAGGAACGCTTTCTCCTCAATGTTGGTTCCAGGCGGCCTGATTCGAATCCGGGGACACAACCTTGCCAGTGGAGCGGCGCAGGCACGTGGTATGCCGTTGCCCAGCAGCCTATTGGGCACTCAGGTTGCAATAGACGGCGTGAGCGCGCCACTCTCTTGTCTGTCTCCCCGGAGGAGATCCTCCTGCAATGCCCCAGCCGCGTTGTGAATTCCGGGCTTCGCCAGGTGATGGTTATTACTACTGGGGGTTCAGCTACAGCAGAAGTTCCTTTCACATCACAAGCGTTTGGGATCTTCACTTCCGGCAACTCCGGCTGTGGAAGGGGCGCGCTCTACACCGTAAGAGGGAGTGCCCAAGCGCAGCAATGGGTGCTGGTCGACCGCGATAACTCGGCCGAGCCTGGCCGTGAGGTGGTGGTGTTCGGTACCGGTTTGGGGGGCACGATCCCTCCCGTCGGTGACGGTGAGCCGGCGCCTGCCGAGCCGCCGGCCAAGGCGGTGGGCGTCCTATTCGGAGATGGCGCCTTCCTAGGCGATTCGGCAATCCCTGCGGGAGATATTCTCTTCATCGGGCGCGCGCCGGGCCTGGTCGGCGTCGATCAGTACAACATCCGGCTGCGCAGCGACGTGCCAGAGGGGTGCGACCTGCCCTTCTGGATAAAAGGAACTCGGAGCGCCAGCCAAGCCGTCCCCATCAGCA
>JADLCT010000081.1 GCA_020847045.1 Bryobacterales bacterium
CGGCGTAGGCGGCCATCGTGGCGGCGAAATAGGGCGAGTCCGTTGTTTCCCAGGGATCGAGATCGAGAGCGTACCAGTTCCACGATCCCGCGTGCGGACCTTCGCGCAGTTGCGTGGACCACATGCGGTCGAGCGCGGCCGCGTCTGGGGCGAGCGCCACGGCAGCCAGCACGGTTTCCACGGAGTAGCCGGGCTTGCCGTTGGACGCCGGGGCGGGCTGGGCGAGACGGTGGCGCAGGCCGTTCAGCAGCGCCGATTCATGAACCGTAGGCGAGGAGTGGCCATGCAGGCGCCGGATGGCCGGGCGGGCCAGCAGGTAGGTGAGGTTGGTGTGGCAGGAGATGCACGGGCCGCCGGCGGCCTGCGCGGGCTTCCAGGCGGCCCACAACTCCTGACGGGCATCGAGATAGTTCGCCGCAAGCTGGGATTCCCAGTCGCCCGCGGTGAGCAGGCAGGTCAGAAATATAAAACAGAGTGGCCCTCGCATCATGTTGCTTCATGATGGCACGCGGCGGCGGGCGGCCGGAAGGCTCAGCCCGTGGCTAATGAGCCGTGGGTTTTTCCGCGCCGAGGCCGGTATTGCCGCGAACCTGAAGTTCGGCGAACTTGGCCTCCGAGGTGCGGTCTCCGCTGGCGAGCGTGGCCAGAACGGCGGCGGCAAAGCCAATGGGGATGGAGACGATGCCCGGGTTCTCCAACGGAAACAGAGCGTTTGCCGGCCCGCGGACGGAGGGTCCGATCAGGATAAGAAGGATGGACGAGGCCAGGCCCGCGCCCAGTGCGGCGACGGCGCCTGCCGTATTGAAGCGCTTCCAGAAAATGGAAAGCACAATGGCCGGCAGATTGGCGCTGGCGGCCACGGCGAAGGCGAGGCCGACGAGGAAGGCGACATTCGCGCCTGGACCCAGCAGGATGGCCAGAGCGATGGCGACGACGCCCACGACGAAGGCCGTGATGCGGGCGACGCGGACCTCCTCATACGGACCGCGCGGCGAGCCATGATGGACGACGTTGGACCAGAAGTCGTGCGAGAAGCTGGACGAGGCCGAGATGGTGAGCCCGGCGACGACGGCGAGGATGGTGGCAAAGGCGACGGCGGAGATGAAAGCGAAAAAAGTATCGCCGCCCAGGGCCTGGGCGAGCAGGGGCGCGCTCATGTTGATGCCGCCGTGCGTGGTGATGAAGTCGCGGCCCACGATGGTGGCCGCGCCGAAGCCGAGAAAGGTGGTCATCACGTAGAACGCCCCGATGATGGCCATCGCCCAGACGACGCTGACGCGGGCGGTGCGCGCGTCGGGCACCGTATAGAAACGGATGAGGATGTGGGGCAGCCCGGCGGTGCCGAAGATGAGCGCCATGCCGAGGCTGATCAGATCCAGCGCGCCGTAGGGCGGTTTGTACTTGAGCCCCGGGGTGAAGAAGTCCTGTTCGACCGGCAGTCCGTTGACGGTGTAGCGAACATGGGCGACGGCATCGAAGAAGGCGGCGAAGCTGTAGCCGAAGTGGCCCAGCACGAGAACGCTCAGCAGCAGCGTGCCGGCCATGAGCAGAACGGCCTTGACGATTTGCACCCACGTCGTGGCGAGCATGCCGCCAAAGACGACGTAGACGATCATGAGCAGTCCGACGCCGGTGACGGCGGTGGTATAGGAGATGCCGGAATCCTTCAGCAGCAGGCTGACGAGCGCGCCCGCGCCGACCATCTGGGCAATCATGTAAAAGGTGCTGACGGTGAGTGTGGCCAGGGCGGCCATGGCGCGCACGGGGCGCGGCGAAAGACGGTAGGCCAGGATGTCGGCCATTGTGTACTTGCCAGCGTTGCGGAGAGGTTCGGCCACCACCAGCAGGACGGTGAGATAGGCGACGAGCCAGCCCACCGAGTACATGAAGCCGTCGTAGCCGTTGAAGGCGATCAGGCCGGCGATGCCGAGAAACGAGGCGGCCGACATGTAGTCGCCCGCGACGGCGAGGCCGTTCTGCCAGCCCGTGATGCGGCGTCCGGCGGCGAAGAAGGAGGCGGCGCCGGAAGAGCGGCGGGCGGCCCAGGCGGTGATGGCCAGGGTGAGAGCGACAAAGGCGAGGAAGATCAGCAGGGGGGCGTTCATTGGGCGCGGGTACCTTCGTTGGCGCCGTTCAGGCGGACCACCTCTTCGGCCATCGCATCGAAGCGGCGGGCGGCGCGGGTATAGAGGAAGGCGATGAGCCAGGCCATGACGAACTGGGAAAGCGCGAAGAGGTAGGCGATGTTGAGAGGTCCCAGCACGCGGCGGTTCATGAACGCGGGAAAGTAGCCCACCAGCACGGGCAGCGCGAAATAGTAGGCGCAGAAAAAGAGGCACGCCGGCACGACGAAGGCCGACTTGGCGCGGAGCAGCGCATGAAATTGCGGTGTGGCGGCAAGGCGGTCCCACTCGGGGGGACGGTGAGAAGACATGGGGTATAGCTTACAGGAGAGTGCGTCGAGTGCGGGCCGCGGCGGGAGATTCCGGCGTGGCTGGATGCCATAATGGGGGCGGAGTAACCACTCTCATGTCAACTGTCCATCCAGTCACGGCCGGCGCGAGTGAACAGGAACAGACAGGCGCCGGGCCTCTGGCCTGGGAACAGGAGCTGAATCCGTGGCTGGCCGCCGAGGCGCGGTTCAACCTCGCCGCCGGGCGGCTGGGAATGGACGAGGGCCTGCAAAAGGTGCTGCGGACACCGGCGCGCGAGTTGACCGTGTACATTCCCGTGATGCTGGACGACGGGCGCATCGAGGTGTTCACGGGCTATCGCGTGCAGCATTCCATTGCGCGCGGTCCGGCCAAGGGCGGCGTGCGCTATGCGCCGGACGTGACGCTGGAAGAGGTGCGAGCGCTGTCGTCGTGGATGACATGGAAGTGCGCCGTGGCCAACATTCCGTTCGGCGGCGGCAAGGGCGGGGTGATCTGTGACCCGGCGGTGCTGAGCCAGAGCGAACTGGAGCGGATCACGCGCCGGTACACGGCCGACATTCTGGAGTTCATCGGTCCGGAGAAGGACATTCCAGCGCCCGACATGAACACGAACGAGCAGGTGATGGCCTGGATGATGGACACCTACTCGATGCACAACCGCCAGACGACCACGGCGGTGGTGACGGGCAAGCCGCTGGACCTGGGCGGCTCGCGGGGGCGCCGGGAAGCCACCGGGCGCGGCTGCATGATTGCCGCCCTGGAAGCCTTGAAGCGCTTCGGCCTGGAGCCCGGCCAGACGCGCGTCGTGGTGCAGGGCTTCGGCAACGTCGGCGGCATGGCGGCGGTGCTGATGGCGCGCGCCGGGTTCAAGATCGTGTGCGTGATCGAGTATGACGGCGCGGTCTACAACGCCGGCGGGCTGGACATCGGCGCGTTGATGGAGCACCGCCGTGAGACGGGGTCCATCACGGGTTTCGCGGGGGGTGAGGACATGGACCGGCAGGAGGCGCTGTATCTGCCGTGCGAGGTGCTGCTGCCGGCGGCGAAGGAGAACGTGATCACCTCGCGGACCGCGCCGAAGCTGAACTGCCGGATACTGCTCGAAGGCGCCAACGGCCCGACGACTGCTCCCGCCGACGAGATTCTGGCCGAAAAGGGCGTCTTCGTGGTTCCCGACATTCTGGCCAACGCGGGCGGCGTGACGGTGTCCTACTTCGAATGGGTGCAGGACCGGATGGGATATTTCTGGAGTGAGCAGGTTGTGAATGACCGGCTGACTGAGATGATGGTGGCAGGCTTCGACTCCGTGATGCAATACGCCCAGGCGCACGGCGTGCACAACCGGACGGCGGCGTACATGCTGGCGCTGGACAGAGTGGCGTTCGCGATCAAGCTGAGGGGCTTGTACGCTTAGGTAAATGGCGGCGGATTCCCCGACGACGCCGCTCATGCGGCAATATCATGCTCTGAAACAGCAGGCGCCCGGCGCTCTGCTAATGTTCCATCTCGGCGACTTCTACGAGCTGTTCTATGAGGACGCCGTGGCCGCCGCGCAGGCTTTGGAAATCACGCTCACCTCGCGCAACAAGGAAAAGGGCGAGCCTGTGCCGATGTGCGGCGTGCCCAAGCATTCGGCGGAGAACTACATCGCGCGGCTGGTGCAGAAGGGCTATCGCGTGGCCGTGTGCGACCAGATGGAGGACCCGAAGTCCGCCAAGGGGCTGGTGAAACGCGACATCACGCGCGTGGTGACGCCAGGCACGGCGCTCGGGGACAATGTGCTGCGCTCGCGCGAGAACAACTATCTCGCCGCGGTGGCTCCGCCCGCGAACCGGGGTGGCGCCAAAGCGGAAGGCGGGATGGCGGGCGTGGCCTATGTCGATGTGTCGACGGGTGAGTTCCGCGCCACGGAGATGCCGGCGGGCGACGTGGCGGCGTTTCTGGAGAGCCTGGACTCCCGAGAGGTATTGTTGCCCGCCGATGACGAAGCCATGCCGGGCGTGCGAACCGTGCAGGAGCCGTGGACCTTCGACTACGGCAACGGCGAGAGCTGCCTGCGCAGCCATTTCCGGCTGTTGTCGCTCGATGGATGCGGCCTGGGCGGGCGCGTGCAAGCCGTGCGCGCGGCGGGTGCGGTGCTGCAGTACCTGCGCGAAACGCAACGCGCGGCAATGGATCACCTGGACCGGCCGGTCTTCTTCGAGCGCGCCTCGGCGATGATGCTCGATGCGGTGACGGTGCGGAACCTGGAACTGGTGGAGCCGCTGTTTGCCGGCGAGTCGCGCGAGGTGACGCTGCTGAGCGCGGTGGACCAGACGGTGACGGGCATGGGGGCGCGTTTGCTGCGGCGGCGTCTGCTGCGGCCTTCGATTGACCGCGAGGAGATCGAGGCGCGGCTGGATGCAGTCGAGGAGATGACGCGCGCCACCATCGCGCGCGGGGCGCTGCGCGGGACGCTGGCTTCCATGCTGGATCTGGAACGCTTGCTGGCCAGGGTGGCGCTGGGCGCGGCGGGGCCGAAGGAGATGCAGTCCTTGGGGCGCTCGCTTGCGCTGGTGCCGGAACTGCGGCAGCGGCTCGAGCAGTCGCACGCGGCGCGGCTGCGGGAGATTCACGGCCGGTTGGACGAGGTGGGCGGCGTGCGCGATGCGATACTCGACGCGCTTGCCGGGGATGCGCCCGTAGCGGTGAACGACGGCGGGTTCATTCGCGACGGCTTCGACGCGCGGTTGGATGAATTGCGGGACATCAGCCGCAATGCAAAGCAGTATCTCGCGCGGATCGAGGCGCGTGAGCGGTCGCGGACGAACATCGGTTCATTGAAGATCCGCTTCAACAACGTGTTCGGCTACTACATCGAGATCTCGAAAGCGAACATCCATCTGGCGCCGCCGGATTATGAACGGAAGCAGACGCTGGTGAACGCCGAGCGGTTCACGACGCCGGAGCTGAAGGAGTTGGAGTCGAAGATACTCGACGCGGAAGAGAAGATGATCGGGCTGGAGCGCGAGGTGTTTGCGCGGCTGAGGACGCAGACGGCGGCCGAGGCGGCGCGGATTCGCGAGACGGCGTCGGCGGTGGCCGAATTGGATGTCACGTGCGGGCTGGCCGAGGCGGCCGTGACGGGAAGGTATGCGCGGCCCCGCTTCGACCATTCGGGAGTGATTCGCGTGGAGGGCGGGCGGCATCCCGTGGTCGAGCGTCTGGCCGGGCGCGAGGCGCAGCGCTTCATCCCGAACGATCTGTTCCTGGAGCCCGGCGGAAAGTTCCTGGCCGTGATCACCGGGCCGAACATGGGCGGCAAATCGACCTACCTGCGGCAGGCCGCGCTGATGCTGATTCTGGCGCAGACGGGTTCCTATGTGCCGGCCGATGCGGCGCTGCTTCCGGTGGTGGACCGGGTGTTCACGCGGATCGGCGCGGCGGACAACCTGGCGCGCGGGCGTTCGACGTTCATGGTGGAGATGACCGAGACGGCGGCGATTCTCTCGACAGCAACGGAAAATAGCTTTCTTGTTTTGGATGAAATCGGACGCGGCACCGCCACCTACGATGGTCTGGCCCTGGCCTGGGCCGTGGTGGAGTACATTCACGGGCACATTCGCGCCAAGACGCTGTTCGCCACTCACTATCACGAATTGACCGAGTTGGCCGGGCGGCTGGACGGCGTGGCGAATCTCCATGTGACGGTGAAGGAGGCGGGCGACCAGATCATCTTCCTGCGCCGCGTGGAGCCGGGCGCGGCCGGGCGGAGCTTCGGCATCGAGGTGGCCCGGCTGGCCGGCTTGCCGCAGACGGTGGTGGACCGGGCCAAGGAGGTGCTGGCGATGCACGAAAGCGTGGAGCACAAGGCCGTGGCCGATTTGACGCCGCGCGAGGAGCCATGGGGGCCCGTGCAGATCCAGCTCTTCG
This sequence comes from Bryobacterales bacterium, assembly GCA_020847045.1. Taxonomy (GTDB): domain Bacteria; phylum Acidobacteriota; class Terriglobia; order Bryobacterales; family Bryobacteraceae; genus JAFLBB01. Next base: position 6,348 of record JADLCT010000081.1, read on the forward strand.
AACCCGTGGGCGGGCAACTGGCCGAGCGCATCCGGCAGTTGAAGCTCGACGAGCTGCGTCCGATCGACGCCCTGAACCTGCTGTCGGAGTTGCAGAGGGAGTTGCGCGGATCATGATTGTCGCGGGCATCATGAGCGGCACGTCGCTGGACGGCGTGGACGTGGCGATTGTGGAGATGCCGGGCGGGCGGCTGCTGGAGCACCGCTCCACGGCCTACCCAGCCGCGTTGCGGCGGAGGCTGCTGGCCGTATCCGATGCGGAGTGCCACACGCGGGAGATCGCGCGTCTCCATTTCGAACTGGCCGGGGTGTATGCGCGGGCCGTGGGGCGCCCCGTGGACCTGGCGGGTTGCCACGGGCAGACGATCTACCACGAAGGACGGCGGGCGACGCTGCAGATCGGCGACGGCAGCGTGCTGGCGGCGCGGTTGCACGCGCCGGTGGTGTGCGATTTCCGTCCCGCCGACATCGCGGCGGGCGGCGAAGGCGCGCCCCTTGTGCCGTTTGCCGACTACCGCTACTTCCGCCATGCGCGCCGGACGCGCGTTGCGTTGAACATCGGCGGCATCGCCAACATTACCATCCTGCCCGCGGGCGCAGGCGTGGACGGCGTGATCGCGATGGATACCGGACCCGGCAACATGGTGATGGACGCGCTGGCGGCGCGCGCCTCGGGCGGGCGTCTGCGCTACGACCGCGACGGGCGCATGGCGGCAAGGGGCCACGTGAACCGGCCGCTGCTGGATGACCTGCTGCGCCACCCGTTCTATCGCAGAAAGCCTCCGAAGTCGGCCGGACGCGAGGAGTATGGCGCGGCGTTCGTGGAGCGCCTGCTGGCGTCCCGGCTGCCAATGGAGGACCTGATGGCGACGGCCGCCGCGTTGACAGCGGCCAGCATTGCCGGCGCCGTGCGGCGGTTCGCGCCCGCGAAGGTGGATGATGTGATCGCCAGTGGAGGCGGCGTGCGAAACCGCCACCTGATGGGGCAACTGGCCGCGTTTCTGCCGGGCGTGCGCCTGGCCCGCGCGGACGAGTTCGGGCTGGACGCGGCGGCGAAGGAGGCCATCGCCTTCGCGCTGCTGGCCTATGAGACATGGCGCGGACGGCCAGCCAACGTGCCTGGCGCGACGGGCGCGCGGTACGCGGCCGTTCTGGGGAAGATATGTCCGTGCCCGCGGTAGCGCCGGAGCCATTGCCGCTCGACATACTCTACGAGGACGAACATCTGCTGGTGGTGAATAAGCCGCCCGGCGTGCTCGCGCATCCTTCAGTGTGGGAGCGCACCGGCACGCTGATGAACGCTCTGCTGCATCATGCGCCGGAGGCAGAGGCGATCCGGCTTCCACACCGTCTGGACCGTGCGACATCGGGCCTGATGGTGGTCACCAAGACGGCGCGTGCGGTGCACTCGCTGGCGCTTCAGTTTCTGAGGCGGACGGTGGAGAAGCGCTACGCCGCACTGCTGGCGGGCGTGGTGGAAGCCGGCGCATGCGAGATCGACGCGCCGGTGGGACGTGATCGCGCGGCGCGTCCGCAATGGGGCGTGCGGGAGGAGGGGCGCGCGGCGCTGTCGCGTTTGTGGGTGGTGCGGCGCGAGGCGGCGCGCACGCTGGTGGAGTTGGAGCCGGTGACGGGGCGTACGAACCAGTTGCGGATTCACTGCGCGCACATAGGCCATCCGGTGGTGGGCGATGGACTTTATGGCGGCCCCGGTGCGGCGCGCCTATGTCTGCACGCCAGGCGTCTGGCGTTTCATCATCCGGCGGCCGGTCAACTTCTGGTGTTCGAGCGTGCGGCGGAATTCCCGCTGTTATAGAATCGCGGCACCATGACGGATCTCTCCCGCAGGACCGCGTTAACGGCGATCGCGGCATCGAGCTATCAGCGAATTTTGGGCGCCAATGACCGTGTTGGCGTCGGGTTCATCGGCTACGGCCTGATCGGCGCGCAGCACGTCTACGACTTCAAACGCCAAAAGGACGCCGATATGGTGGCCATGTGCGAAACCTATCAGCCGCGCCTGGAGCAAGGGGTGGCCGAGTTGGGCGGGCGCGCCAAGCCCTACCGCGACTTCCGGAAGATGTTCGAGGACAAGGATGTGCAGGCGGTGGTGGTCTCCACGCCGGACCACTGGCATGCGATGCACACGATGATGGCGTGCGCGGCGGGCAAGGACGTGTACGTTGAGAAGCCGATGACGCTGTTCGTGCGCGAAGGCCGGTGGATGACGCAGGTGGCGCGGCGGCACGGCCGCGTGGTGCAATGCGGCACGCAGCAGCGCTCCGGGCTGCACTACCAGAAGGCGCGCGAACTGGTGCGCAACGGCCATGTGGGGAAGATCATGTCGGTCCGGATGACGGCCTTCCGCAACGTGATGCCGGGTTTCGGGTCGCCGCCGGATGGGACCGCACCGGCCGATTTCGACTATGACATGTGGCTGGGCCCGGCGCCGAAGCGGCCGTTCAATCCCAAACGCGGCATCTATCATTTCCGCTGGTTCTGGGACTACTCGGGGGGCCAGATGACGAATCTGGGAGCGCACCACATCGACATCCTGCACTTCTACATGAACGTGCTGGGGCCGGTGGGAGTGTTCAGCGCTGGCGGGCGGTTCGCTCTGCAGGATAACGGCGAGACGCCGGACACGCAGGATTCGGTGTTCGAGTATCCGGGCTTCACGGCGGTCTATTCGAGCCGCGAAGCGAGCCTGGGGCACCGTTCCGATCCTGGACTCTGCTTTTACGGAACCAAGGGCAGCCTGGCTGTGGGCCGTTCCGGTTTCGACGTGGTGTCAGACATGAAGTTCCCGCCCGAAAACGCCATTCCCCGGTTCCGCGGACACGCGGCGGGGGCGGCGCAGCGCGTGGAGGCCAAGCCCGAGCCGTGGACCATGGCGCTGAAGCAGCCTGGCTCCTCCGATGAGCAGTTCGATCTGCACGCGCGCAATTTTCTGGATTGCGTGAAGTCACGGAACCAGCCCATCTCGGATGTCGAAAGCGGCCATCGCGTGGCCGTGGCCTGCCACCTGGCGAACATCAGCCTGCGGTTGGGCCGGAAAGTGAACTGGAACCCGGAGAAGGAAGAGATCGTGGGCGACCGCGAAGCCTCGGCGATGCTGGAACGGCCGTACCGGAAGCCATGGGACGGCGTGCTGCGGAGCCTGCTGGCATAGACGCTGGAAGGGGCGCGGTATCCTAAGTACGGGTCCTTATGGCTCGTGGTTGGGAAAGTAAGGAAGTCGAATCCCAGCAGGCGCAGGCCGAGCAAGCCCGCGGCGTGAAGAAGAAGAAGCTTACGCCGGAGGAGATGGAGCGCGTCGCGCAACGCCATCTGGTGGAGTTGGACATCGCGCGGATCGAACGCGAGATGGCCTCCACGACGCATCCGCGGAGGGTGGCGCAGCTCCAGGCGGCCATGAATTTCCTGCGCGACAAGGCGAAATTGATCGGCTAGCTGGCCTCGAAAATCCCCATCTCGCCCGACGCGGCAAATCTGCTAAGGTCTAGGGTTATGCTCAAGGCCACCATTTTCCGCGAATACGACATCCGCGGCGTCGCCGACGTCGATCTGCCGAGCGAGGGCGTCCAGCTTCTGGGGCAAGCCATCGGCACCTACCTGCAGCGCAAGGCGGGGAAAAAGATCAACCTGGGGCGCGACTGCCGGCTGTCGGGACCGCGGCTGCGCGACGCTCTGCTGGCGGGCCTGGTTGCCTCCGGCTGCGAGGTGACCGACCTGGGCGTGGTGCCGACGCCCGCTCTCTATTTCTCCTGCATGCACATGCATGCCGATGGAGGGGTGCAGATCACGGGCAGCCACAATCCGGCCGACTACAACGGCTTCAAGGTGGTGTGCGGCAAGACGACCATCTTCGGCGAGGAGATTCAGAAGATCTACCAGATGATCGTGTCGGGCGATCTGGCCACGGGCGCGGGCAGCGTGAAGCAGGGCGATATTATCGACGCCTATGTGGACAACGTCGCGTCGTTCTTCGACTGGAAGCGGAAGGTGAAGGTTGTGGTGGACGCGGGCAACGGCACGGCCGGTCCGGCCATGACGAAGCTGCTGAAGAAGCTGAACGCCGATGCCACGGAGATGTACTTCGAAATGGATGGCAGCTTCCCGAACCATCATCCGGACCCGACGGTGGAAAAGAACCTGGAGCTGCTGCAGGCCGCGGTGAAGAAAGAGGGCGCGGAGCTGGGCATCGCCTTTGACGGCGACGCCGACCGAATTGGCGCCGTCGACGAGCATGGCAACGTGGTGTGGGGAGACTACCTGCTGTTGATCTACGCCAGGGAGATTCTGACGCGCAAGCCCGGATCGACGTTCATCGGCGAGGTGAAGTGCTCGCAGGTGCTCTACGACGAGATTGAGAGGCTTGGCGGCAAGCCCATCATGTACCGGACGGGCCACTCGCTGATCAAGGCGAAGATGAAGGAGGAGCATGCCGAGCTGGCGGGCGAGATGTCGGGCCACATGTTCTTCGCCGACCGCTATCACGGCTTCGACGACGCTCTCTACGCGGCGGCGCGGCTGATCGAGATCGTGGCCAACTCGGGCCGGCCGCTGTCGGCGCAGTTGGAAGGGCTGCCGGCGATGGTGTCCACGCCGGAGATTCGCGTGGACTGCTCCGACGAGACGAAGTTCGATGTGATCCAGCGCGTGGCCGCCCAGTTCCGCAAGACACACAAGGTGGTGGATGTGGACGGCGTGCGGGTGATCTTCGAGAACGGCTGGGGGCTGGCCAGGGCGTCGAATACGCAACCGGTGCTTGTGCTGCGGTTCGAGGCTTCGTCGCCGGAGCTGCTGGCGCGGTATCAGAAGGAAGTGGAGGACGCGGTGGCCGCGGCGCGGAAAAGCGCCGGCGCCTAATCCACCACGCCGAGGCTGAGGTTGGTGCGAACGGGGAGGGTCGAACTCCCATGGGTTTCCCCGCTGGAACCTAAATCCAGTGCGTCTGCCAATTCCGCCACGTTCGCAGGAGCGGGGCAGGGGCGCCCCGGCAAAACCAGAATAGCATTGGATACGCTCCGGAACCGGCCGGAGCGCCTTCTGGCGCGTGCTTACACGGCCAGGCCCAAGCCCACAAGGTTGGCGGCGAGGATGATGATGGCCATGCCAATCCAGAGGATCACGATGGGACGCCGGTCCACGCGCGCCCACTCGCCGAGCGCCAGCCCCACCAGTCCGCCGAACAGAACGTATCCGCTCATGTGCAGCATCCAGTTCAGGTGCGAAAGCCGCTGGGGGATGCTGGCCGCGCCCCAGGCGTAGAAGAAGAACTGGAGATACCACATGGTGCCTCCCAGGGAAGCCATGGCGGCATTGCCGAGATTCCCTGCCGCGGGCTGCGACAGATCCGCGCGAATCGACAGATGGCTATTCCGCGCCAACCGCCAGAAGCAGTAGAAAAAGTTGATCAGGCCGCCGCCGCCCATGATGATGACGTAGCTGGGCAGCGCGGCGTAGAGAGGATGGATGCCCAGCCCGAGCGCCGCCGACTCGATGGGCTTGGCGGCATCGATGGCGAACGACATCCCGGAGGAAAAGATGCCGCACAGCAGCGCCAGGATCAGGCCCTTCCTGAGGTCGAACTGCTGGGCGGAGAGGCCAAGCTGGCGCTCCTTTTGATGGCCGGCGTAGGTGACCACGGCGACGCCAATGAGGGCGACCACGATGCCGGCCAGGGAGAGCAGTCCGCCTCGTGACTGAAACAGGAACAGAAAGTTGCCGTGCAAGAACGGAGGCAGCAGCGTGCCCACCACGAGCGTCGTGCCGATGGCGATACCGATGCCCAGCGACATGCCCAGGTAGCGCATGGTGAGCCCGTAGCTCACGTTGCCGACACCCCACATGCAGCCGAACAGGGCGGCTTTGAGGACCGTCTGCCGGTCGAGCCCGGCGTAGAAGGCCCGGAAATCGGGCAGAAAGTAGAGACTGACGGCCACGGGCCAGAGGAACCAGGAGAACAGTCCGGCAACGGCCCAGGTGGTTTCCCACGACCAGCGTTTCACCCTGCCGATGGGAGCGTAGAAAGATGCCGCGGCCAGCGCGCCCACCATGTGCCAGCCAATCGCGCCAATAATTGAGTGCAATTGAACCCTTTCCGTGCCATAGTCCCGCCCGTGAACAACCGGCGAGGTGCTCCAGGACAATGTGCTAGCGTACGTCATCCTGCGAGGGGCGCGCCAGGGTGAACGTGTTGCCCGGGAAAGCGGCCGCCGGATGAGATCCTTGTGTGATGGCTTGGATTATTCTGTTCGCCGCCGGAGTTCTGGAAGTGGGCTGGGCTGTGGGGCTGAAATATACCGAAGGATTCACGCGTTTCTGGCCCTCCGTGGCGACGGTTCTGGCTATGGCCGCCAGCATGGCGCTGCTGGGCGTCTCCGTGCGCACTCTGCCGCTGGGCACGGCGTATGCCGTTTGGACCGGGATCGGCGCGGCAGGCACACTGTGCGCCGGCATCTGGCTGTTCGGCGAGCCGGCGACGATGGCGCGCCTGTTCTGCGTGTTCCTGATTCTGGCGGGCGTGGCCGGGCTGAAGCTGGTGACGCCTCAATAGGAAGGTTCGTGCTCCCGCGCAACCGGAGGCGCGGCCGCGTGAGGGGAGCGGCTGGCGCCGGCGGCGGCGGCGAGGGCCGAGAGCGAGGCGAGGCCGGTTGGCGCGGAAGCCATGGCGGCGTTCGGCAAGTGTTGGAGATGCATGAGACGCGTGGCGGTGCGGCCGCAGCCGCACTCCCGCATGTCGAGCCAGGCGTGCAGCCGCGTGGCCAGCCGCAGTACGGTGTGGCGCAGGTTGGACAGACTGGTGACCATGAGTTCGCCGGAAGCCCGGCGTTCGATGAGCGCGCCGTCTGCGTGGCCGTGCAGACCGTGGTGCGCCTCACACTCACCGGCCAGCCATTCGCCCTGGAAGCCGCGGAACTGGACGTAGATGGGCACTCCGAAGGCCTGCCATAAGGAGTCCCGGAGGCTGGGCGTGAGCAGCGGCGTGCCGATGCCGGTGAGAGCGACCAGCGCGAACAACGGCGAGTCCGCGGACCAATCGCCTCGGGCGGCCAGGGCCAGGAGCGTGTCCACGGGGGCGGCGATGACCTCGGGCGCGAACCTGGACAGGGCGGCTGCGTCGGGATGGAGGAAGAGCCTGGCGCGGGGTCCGGTTTGGAACCAGGGCGACACGGCGGCGACGCGCGATTCGCCCGGCCATAGCGGGTGGAGCTCGCGCGTGGGAGCCGTCTGCCCGGCAGGCATGAAGTGCCGGGAGTGCTGAAAGAAGTAGTCCAGTTCCACCTCGGGCAGGCCCAGCAGCGCCTGCCTCCGATCCTCCTCGGTGGAAGCGCGGGCGGCCTCGCGAAGCGCCTTCGTGTGAGGCGCGTAAAAAGGTGCGGAGCCGGCGGCGCGCAGCAGGTTCCGCCAGCGTTCGCCGGTGTGGAGGGCGGGCCGGGAGCGGCCCGCGAAACGTGACCAGAACGGAATCCTCATGGCGGCGGCGCCGGGCCGCTAAGGAGGAAGTGGAGCACGGGGGCGGAAGTTCTCACGCCGCCCCTGGGGAGGCGGCGCTATTCGGCGACCGCGGTTTCGCGCAACGGGGGCGCGGCCTGCGGCGTCAGCCCCGCCGACATGGCCAGATGCGTAAGGCCGGCGACGTTGTTCACGCCCAGCTTTTTCATCATCGTCTTGCGATAGCTGCGCACGGTTTGCAGGCCTAGGTTGAGCACGATGGCGATGTCCTTGCTTGTTTTGCCTTCGGCCACCATGCGGAGCACCTGGAGTTCGCGCGGCGAAAGCACGTCCAGCGTGTCGGGCACCTTGGTGGTTTCCATGTCGCCGCGCTGGATGCGGGACAGCAGCTTGTCGGAAACCTGGGGGCTGAGATAGGAGCCGCCCTTGGCCACGGCGCGCAAGGCGTCGATGAGATCGCCGAGCGACGCCTTCTTCAGGACGAAGCCACGGGCGCCGGCGCGAATGGCGCCAATGACGCTCTTGTCGTCCTCGTGCATGGAGAGGATGACGATCTTGGTGTTGGGAGCGGTGCGGAGAATCTCCTCCGTGGCGGCCATGCCGTTCAGATCGGGCAGCGAGAGATCCATGACGACGACGTCGGGCGGCTGGCGGCGGCAGAACTGGACCGCCTCGGCGCCGGACTCGACCTCGCCGACCACGCGGAAGTCGTCGGCGCGTTCGAGCATGGCGCGCACGCCGTCGCGCACGATGCGGTGGTCCTCAACGAGCAATACGTCACTGGGCACTGGGAACCCGCCTTTCTCGCGCCAATGCCCGCACGGGCATCAACAGCTGATCGTAAATATTGTACTGCCCGGGGAGGGGTTCCCAAACAAGAATCGAAGATTTGTTTGGGCGGCCTGGCGCCGGGCAAGCAGGAGCGGAAGCGTGCGCGCGGCCTCCGGACGGCCGATCTCCACGTTGGCGCGGAAGGTGAGCCGGGGGCCGGAGTCGAGCGTGAGTTCGACGCGAGTGGCCCGTACTCCCGTGGTGAGGTAGCCGGTGAGCAGTTCGGCGATGCGGAAGATAGCGCGGGCCTCGGGAGGCTCGGGACGGTATTCGGTGTCGATGCTGAGCAGGAGCGCGCCTTCGAAGCGGCGGCCGGCGGCCTCGGCCATGCGGGAGAGCGCGTCGGCCAGGCTAAGCCGTTCGGCCAGATCGGGGGCCGTCAGAAGGCTCGCTCCGCGCACGGAGGCGAAGGCGGCTTCCAGCGCCCGTTCGAGCGAGTCCAGGCGCGGGCCCCATTCGGGCGGGGCATCCATGCGGAGCAGGGTCAGCTCGATGCCCGCGGCGGTCAGCCTGCCGCCGGTGTCATCGTGCAGTAGCCGGGCGATGTCCGCGCGTTCGCGCGCGCGGGAGGACTCGAAGTCTTCCAACAGGCGCGAAAGCGGACTCGTGGGCATGGCGGGGGCGTAGCGGCTAACGGGCGCCCTTGCGGGCGAGCGCCTTCCTGGCCGCGGCGGCGATGTTCACCGCGCGCAGGCCGTACTTGTCGAGCAGTTCGTCGGGTGTGCCGGATTCGGCGTAGACGTTGTTCACGCCGGCGAACTCCATGACGCAGGGCGTGGTTTCCGCCGTCACCTGGGCGATGCGCACCCCCAGGCCTCCGTCGGTGAGGTGCTCCTCGGCGGCCACAATGGCTCCGGTTTCCCGGGCGGCGCGCGCGACGGCGTCACGGTCGAGCGGCTTGATCGAGTACATGTCGATGACCCGCGCCGAGATGCCTTCGGCTTCGAGTGAGGCGGCGGCGCGGATGGCTTCGGCGACGAGCAGACCGTGGCTGATCAGCGTGACGTCCTTACCGGCGATGAGTTCGTGCGAACCGCCGATGGGGAACCGGGTCCCTTCGCTATATACGATGGGCGACTTGGCGCGCGCGGCGCGAACGAAGACCGGACCCTTGTGGGCGGCCACCTCGTGGATGACCGCGCGCATGGAGACCTCGTCGCACGGGCTGAGCACGGCAAAGCCGGGCAGGGAACAGGCCAGCGCGAGATCCTCGATGGACATCTGCGAGGGGCCGTCCTCGCCGATGGAGATGCCGGAGTGCGTGCCGACCGCTTTCAGATTCACGTCCGGGTAGGCGGCCGTGACGCGCAGCTGCTCGAAGCCCTTGTTCAGCAGAAAGGCCGAGAAGCTGGAGACGAAGGCGATCTTGCCGGAGGAGGACAACCCCGCCCCGACGGCGACCATGTTCGCCTCGGCGATGCCGCAGGAGAAGAAGCGCTCCGGAAACTCCTGGGCGAAGTAGGTGGTCATGGTCGATTTGGAGAGATCGGCGTCGCAGACGACCACGTCTTTGTTGGACCTGCCCAGTTCGACCAGGGTTCTGCCGAAAGCCTCGCGGGTGGCCGCGCCCATTTTCAATTCAAATTTCGTGCCGGTTGCCATGTGGGATTCCTCGGGGCGAGCTTAGGCCAGTTCGGCCAGCGCCTTTTGCAATTCTTCGGCCGTGGGGGCCATGCCATGGAACTTGGGATTGTTCTCCATGAAGCTGACGCCCTTGCCTTTGACGGTATGGGCGATGAGCACGGAGGGCTTGCCCTTGGTGGCCGCGGCTTCGTCGTAGGCGGCGTTCACGGCGTTCATGTCGTGGCCGTCGAGTTCAATGACGTGCCAGCCGAAGGCGCGCCACTTGTCCGTGAGCGGCTCCAGATCCATGATGTCCTTCACGAAGCCGTCGAGTTGGATGCGGTTATAGTCGACGATGCAGACGACGTTGTCGATCTTGTGGAACGCCGCGAACATGGCCGCTTCCCAGACCTGGCCTTCCTGGATTTCGCCGTCGCCGAGCATGGTGTAGGCGCGCGTGGGCGAGCCGTCCAGGCGGGCCGCCAGAGCCATGCCGCAGGCCAGCGAGAGGCCCTCGCCCAGCGACCCCGTCGAGGCCTCCAGGGCGGGAATGAAGCGGCGGTCGGGGTGGCCCTGATAGATGGAGCCGAGCTTGCGCAGCGTGTTCAGCTCGTCCACCGGCGTGTAGCCGGCCTCGGCGAGAATGGCGTAGAGCACGGGCGCGGCGTGGCCCTTGCCGAGCACGAACCGGTCGCGCTCCTTCCATTGCGGGTTCTTCGGGTCGTGCCGCATGCGGCCGCCGAAATAGAGCGAAACCAGGAGTTCCACGGCGGAGAGCGAGCCGCCGGGATGGCCGCTTTTGGCGGCGGTGATCATGGTGACGATATGGCGGCGGATCTGCTTGCAGACGGCCTGTAGTTCCTGCACACTACGCGTTTCGGTGACGGTTGCCATGGTGGATCCTTAATAGGATACCAGGGGCGGTTGCCGGGGAACACGCGGCAACCACGCGGCCAGACGCGCGCCCTTACGCGAGCGAGCGCGCGGCGGCCTTGGCGAAATAGGTGAGGATGATGCCCGCGCCGGCGCGTTTGATGGAGACCAGCGACTCGAGCATGGCGCGCTGCTCATCAATCCAGCCGTTGCGCGCGGCGGCCATGATCATGCTGAACTCGCCGGACACCTGGTAGGCGGCGATGGGCACGTCGAACTGCTCGCGGGCGCGGGCGATCACGTCGAGGTAAGGCATGGCGGGTTTCACCATCAGAATGTCGGCGCCCTCCTCTAGATCCAGTTCCATCTCGCGGATTGCCTCGCGCCAGTGGGGCGGGTCCATCTGGTAACCGCGGCGGTCGCCGAACTGGGGCGTGGACTCGGCGGCCTCGCGGAACGGCCCGTAAAAACACGAGGCGTACTTGGCGGCGTAGCTCATGATGGGCGTGTTGCCGAAACCGGCCTCGTCGAGCGCCTCGCGGATTCCGGCCACGCGGCCATCCATCATGTCGGAGGGGGCGACGATGTCGGCGCCGCTGGCGGCGTGCGTGATGGCGGCGCGGGCCAGCCACTCGATGCTCTCGTCGTTCACCACCTCGCCGTCCACCACCTTGCCGCAATGGCCGTGGCTGGTGTACTCGCAGTTGCAGACGTCGGTGGCCACCAGCAGACCCGGAACCTCGCGCTTGATGGCGCGCACCGCCCGTTGCACGATGCCGTCCGGGTCGTAGTTGCCGCTGGCGGTTTCGTCCTTGGATTCGGGGATGCCGAACAGAAGCACGCCGCCGATGCCGAGCGAGCGGGCCCCGGCGCATTCGGCCACCAACTGGTCGATGGACAACTGCGCGTGGCCGGGCATGGAGGAGATCTCGCGCCGGATGCCTTCGCCGGGGCACACGAACAGGGGGAGGATGAAGTTTTCGGGTTCGAGCCTGGTCTCGCGCACCAGCCGGCGCATGGGCTCATGGGCGCGCAAGCGGCGCAGTCGTGTTTCCGGATAGGCCATCACAGGGTAGTGTAGCGCCGGGCGGGGGGGCGGCCGGGCGCGGCGTATTCTCCGGACGCCGTTATGCTGAAGAGGTGAAGGCAGGGCACATCGCCAGGCACTATGTGGTGCACGGCCGCGTACAGGGCGTGGGGTTTCGCGCGTTCGTGGAGCGGCATGCGGCCGAGCTGGGCCTGGCGGGGTGGGTGCGCAACACGGACGACGGCGCCGTGGAGGCGCACGCGCAAGGGGCCGAGGAGCAGGTGCACGCGCTGGAAGGTCTGCTGCGCACCGGGCCGCGTTGGAGCGAGGTGCGCCGGGTGGATGTGAAAGAAGCCGCGCCGATGGCGGGAAGCGGATTCCGGGTGAAGCGATGACCGCGCGCGGCCGGTTGCTGGACGCCGGGCGGACGCTGCTGATGGGCGTGCTGAACGTCACGCCGGATTCCTTCTCCGACGGCGGACGGTTCTTCGATGAGCATGCCGCGCGGTCACAGGCGGCGCGTATGCTGGCCGAAGGCGCGGAGATCATCGACGTGGGCGGCGAGAGCACGCGGCCGGGGGCGCGGCCCACGCCGGTGGAAGAAGAGTTGCGGCGTGTGGCTCCGGTGGTCGAGTGGCTGCGCAGCCAGACACCCGCTGTCATCTCCATCGACACGCGCAAGGCCGCCGTGGCCGAAGAGTGCCTGCGTTTGGGAGCGCGGATCGTGAACGACGTGACGGGATTGGAAGACCCGGCGATGCTCGACGTGGCGCGGCGGCATGGGGCCGCCTGCATCGCCATGCACATGCGCGGAACGCCGGAAACCATGGGGACGCTGGCCGCGTATGACGACGTGGCCGGTGAGGTGAAAGCCTATCTGGCCGCGCGCGTGGCCGCGTTGCGGGCCGCGGGCATCGAGGACGTGGCGATCGATCCCGGACTCGGTTTCGCCAAGACGGCGGAGCACAATTTCACGTTATTGCGCCGTCTGCCGGAGTTGGCCGCGCTGGGCGTGCCGGTGGTGATCGGGGCCTCGCGGAAGCGGTTTCTGGGGACGCTGGCCGACATGGGTCCGATGGAGAACCGCCGCGATGGCACGGTGGCGGCGATCACGGCGGCCGTGCTGGGCGGGGCGCGGATCATTCGCGCGCACGATGTGGCGGAGGCGCGGCGGGCCATTGCCGTGGCCGAGGCGGTGCTGCGGGCATGAGCGGCAAGATCCTTTTGCGGGGCGTGCGCCTGGCGTGCCATGTGGGCGTGCCGCTCGAAGAGCGCGCGCGGCCGCAGGAGCTGATTGCCGACGCCGAAATGGACTTCGACACCCGCCCCGCCGCGCGTTCGGACGGCGTGGACGATACCGTGGACTACGCGCGGGTGCTCGGCGCGATGCGGCAGGTGGCGGACGAACGCTCCTACGCTTTGATCGAGACGCTGGCCGAAGCCATGGCGGAGGCGATCCTGCGCGGCTTCCCGGTGGAGCGTCTTCGCCTGCTGGTGCGGAAGCCGCGCGCGCTCGAACACCTGGGCGTGGACTGGCCGGGCGTGGAGATTGTCCGGGAGCGGAGCGCCGGGAGCGCACTGGCGGACGTCTATCTGGCGTTGGGCTCGAACGCCGGCGACCCCCGGACGAACCTGTGCGCGGCCCTGACGGCGGTGGGCCGCGAGTGCGAGGTGGCGGCCGTGTCGTCGCTGTGGCGCACCGAGCCAGTGGGCTATCTCGATCAGCCCTGGTTTCTGAACGCGGCGGCGCTGATCCGGACCGCACGGCGGCCGCATGAGATGCTGTCCTTCCTCCAGGGCATCGAGGCGGCCATGGGACGCGAGCGCGTCATTCCCAACGGTCCTCGGACAATCGACCTGGATATTCTGCTGTGGGGAGACGAGGTGGTTCACACGGGGACGCTGCGCGTGCCCCACCCGCGCATGCGCGAGCGGCTGTTCGTGCTGGCGCCTCTGGCCGAGATCGCCCCGGCGCTGGTTGTGCCGGGGTTGGACGGCACGGTGGAAGAGTTGCGCGCGGCCGCCGCCGGGACGATGCGTATCGAGTGGGCCGGCGCGGCTCCCTGGTAGACTGAGAGTTCCTTCCATGGACCACTTGAAAGCACTCATCCGCGAGGTGCCGGACTTCCCCAAGCCGGGCATCAATTTTTACGACATCACGACGCTGTTGAAGGACGGGAAAGGCCTGGCCGCCGCCATCAACGGCCTGGAGAAAGCCGCGCGGACGGCGCCGGCGGACCTGGTGGTGGGCATCGAGGCGCGCGGGTTCTTTTTTGCGCCCGCCGTGGCAACGGCTCTGGGCGTGGGCTTCGCGCCGGTGCGTAAACCGAAAAAGCTGCCGGCCAAAACGGTAGCCGTGGAGTACGCGCTGGAATACGGCACAGACCGTTTGGAGATCCATGAGGACGCCATTCAGCCGGGGCAGCGCGTGCTGATCGTGGACGATGTGCTGGCCACGGGCGGCACGGCGGCGGCTGTGGCCCAACTGGTGGAAACGCTGGGCGGCTCGGTGGCCGGCCTGGCCTTCGTGATTGAACTGGATTTCCTGAACGGCCGCTCCAAACTGGCCGGGCGGACCGTTCATTCGCTGCTCCACTATTAAGCCGTGGGGCGGGGGGCGGCTGTGCGCGAGGTTGTGGTTCCGGCGTTCGCCAAACTGAATCTGTCGCTGCTGGTATTGGGCCGGCGCGGCGACGGATACCATGAGTTGCGAACGGTGTTTCAAACCATCGGTCTGGCTGATCGTTTGACGATGCGCCACCATCCCGGCGGCGCGTTGCGCATCACGCTCGATGATCCGCTCGCGATTCCCGGCAATCTGGTTTTGAAAGCCGCTCACGCCGTGGCCGAGGAGGCCAATTTGGGCGGAACCTGGGAGATCCGTCTGGACAAGCGCATTCCCATGGGCGGCGGCATGGGAGGCGGCTCAACGGATGCGGCGGCGGTGCTGCTGGCCATGCCGGCGCTGGCCGGCCGCGCCGTGCCGATGGCGGTGCTGGAAAAGCTGGCCTTGTCGCTGGGCTCCGACGTGCCCTTCTTTCTGCACGGCGGCGCCGCGCTCGGACTGGGCCGGGGCGAGGAATTGTACCCGCTGGGCACGCCCGCCGGAGGTTATGTTTTGCTGGTTACGCCCGGCATCCACGTCTCCACGCCGGAGGCGTTTCGCGCGCTCGCCCGGCCGTCTGTATCCGAATTGACATTCACGGACCCGGTACCTACACTGGAGACTTTCCGGGCGCTGGCCGCCACGCTGGCCGCCACGCGGCCGGGTTACGGGTGGCAGCAGTACTGCCAGAACGATTTCGAAGGGCCGGTCTTTCTCCGGCACCCTGAATTGGCCGCTCTCCGCCGTAAGCTGGAACGCGCGGGCGCCGGGCCGGCCAGGATGAGTGGAAGCGGGTCGACATTGTTCGGGGTGTTTCCCACTCGCGGCAAGCTCCGCGAGGCCAGGGAGAGCCTTGGCGGCGCGCCCGTGGTGGAAACGCAGTTCATGAGCCGCGCACGGTACCGCGCCGCGTGGCGCCGGGCCCTGGCAGAGGTAGTTCGAACGACACAATGGCCGCCGCAAAACCCATACGCATCCAACGCTTCCTCCAACCGGAGGAGCAGACCGTCCCGCAGTACGATTCGCTGAGTCCCGTTATGAGTTTCGACCGTCTGAAGATTTTCACCGGAAATGCCAATGCGGCGCTGACGCAGGAGATCTGCCAGTGCCTGGGGGTGCAGACGGGCGACGCCACCG
>JADLCT010000082.1 GCA_020847045.1 Bryobacterales bacterium
CGCCGCGGGGCGGCGCGCCGGCGCGGCCGAGCGCGGCGCGAATCCGGCGGGCGGCATCACCCAAGTCCTGTCCGTGGAGATTGGCAACCAGACTCACCACGCGCTGCATGTTGTACCGCTCGACCAAGCCCATGGTCTTGCCCGCCTTGACGCCGGCAAGGTCGCCGAGAGTGGGACGAGGCTGCCCGTTGAGCATGACCGGAAGATCCTTGAGGTCTTCCGCCGAAGCCATGCGGCTCTGCGGAATCTCGACCTGAATCTGGAAGGCGTTGCCGCTCGCCGGGTCCCGCCAGTAGTTTGGCGCGACAAAGCGGCTGGATGAGGTGGCGGCGACAAAGGATCTGGCGACGTCGGCCATGGTGAGGCCGAACTGGCCCGCACGGTCACGGTCCACCGTGATGTCGAGCGCCGGATAATCGAGCGCCTGCCCGTACTGAAGGTCGCGGAGAATGTCCAGCCTGGCGAGTTCGGTGTGGATCTTGGCGGCAAATTCGCGGTTGGCGGCGAGGTTGGGGCCCTGCACGGCGACTTCGATGGGCGCGTTGGCTCCGAAACTCATCACCTGGCCGACGATGTCGCCGGGTTCGAACAGCACGGACGTATCGGGAAGCGACTGTTTGAAACGCTCGCGCAGACGCTCGCGCAGTTCTTCTCCCCGCAGGGCGGCCGTGGGAGTGAGCGCGACTTTGATGACGGCCTCGTGCGGGCCGCTGGTGAACAGGTGGATGTTGCTTACGGGGTAGCTGGGCGGATGAGTTCCGATGAAACCGGTGGTGATGCGAACGTTGGCGGCGCCCGCTTCGAGCTTGATCAGGTCCAGGGCCTTGAGGGCCACGATTTCGGTGCGCTCGATGCGGGTACCGGCGGGAGCGCGCAAGCGAATCTGCAGGAGTCCGGAGTCGGAGCGGGGAAAGAGTTCCCGGCCGAGACCCGGCGCGAGGAACCAGAGAAGGACGCCAGTGGAGAACAGGTAAAGGGCAGTCAGTGGCCAGCGCAGTCTCAGGACGCCTTTGAGGTACAGGCCATAGAGGCGGTGGAGCCAGCCTTCGGCCGGGGAGGCATGCGAGGGGCGCAGCAACCAGGTGGACAAAACCGGAACGAGGGTGCTGGACAGCAAATACGATGCGACCATCGCCAGCCCGACGGCCAGCGAAAGCGGAACAAACAACTGGCGGCCCACGCCGCTCATGAAGAACGACGGCACAAAAACAGCAAGCACGGAAACCATCGCCAGGAGGCGGGGGATGGCGGTCCGGCGGCAGGCGTCGAGCACGGAACGGGCGCGGCTGACGCCTTCGGCCATTTGGGTGTGGATGTTCTCGATCTCGACGGTGGCCTCATCGACCAGGACACCGACGGCGAGCGCCAGTCCACCCAAAGTCATGATGTTGATGGTTTGTCCCAGACCCCACAGGCCGATTACCGCGCCCAGGAGCGCGACGGGGATGGTGGTAATGACGATCAAGGCGCCGCGCCAGTCGCGCAGGAACAGGAGAACGGTGAGGCCGGTGAGCAGCGCACCCAGCAGCCCTTCGTTAACCAGATTGCGAATCGCCGAGGCGACAAAGCGGGACTGGTCGAACTCGAGCGAGATGCTGACATCTTCCGGCGCGACTTTGCGCATGTCGGGAAGCGCCTTTCTGACGCGCTCAATGACGCGCAGTGTGGAAGCGTCGGCGCGCTTGGTGACCGGAATGTAGACGGTGCGTTTTCCGTTGACGTGGGCATAGGCGGTGATGATGTCGGTGCCGCTCTCGACGGTGGCAATGTCCCGCAGATAGATGGCGGGGATGGCGCCGGGGCGCACGGGCGCATCCAGAAGTTCAGGCAGGTTGGCGCCGAGGACGAAATTGCCCGACGCGATGCGCGTGAGTTCGCCGGTGCGGACGTTGCCCGAAGGATAGACGGCCGAAGAGCGGTTGACTGCGGCGATGGCTTCTTCGGGCGAGATGCGGTAGGCGTGGAGGCGTTCGGGGTTAAGGCGGACGATAATCGTGCGCTGGTTGCCGCCGAACGGCGGAGGCGCCGAGACGCCCTCGAGGGTGGCAAAGAGGGGGCGGACCCGATTGAGCGCGATGTCCTGGAGTTCGCCGGGAGAACGGACCGGAGAGGCCAGGACCAACTGTCCAACCGCCACACTGCCGGCGTCGAAACGTGTAATGAACGGCGGCACGGTTCCGGGCGGCATGAAAGCCCGGGCGCGGTCAACGTAGCTGACGACTTCGGCCAGGGCCTGATCCATTTCGGTGCCGGGATGGAAGACCAGTTTGAGGAGGGCGACACCCTGGATGTTCTTGGACTCGACGTGTTCGATGCCGGTGACATAGAGCAGGTGGTACTCGTAGTAGTAAGTCAGGAACCCCTCCATCTGTGATGGGTCCATGCCGCCGTAGGGTTGCGAGATGTAGATGACGGGGGCGCCGAGATTGGGGAAGATGTCGACGGGCATGCGGCGGACGGCCAATCCGGCAAAGAAGGCGAGAGCGAGGACGGCCACCAGGACCGAGATGGGACGGCGCAGAGCAAACAGTACGAGGCGCATGGGGAGTTATCTCCGGGCGGCGTCGAGCACCGGTTGAAGGCTGCCTTGTGCGACGGCGAGCGCCAGATGGGCGCGCCAGATGGCGAGCCGCGCCAGGCCATCGTCGATTTCGGCCTGCAAGAGGAACCGCTGGGCATCGGCCACGTCGACGAGGTTGGTCAAGCCGGCCTGATAGCGGGCGCGCGCCTGTTGCTCGGTGGCGCGGGCGGCATCGAGTTGGCGGGGAGTGACCGCCGCCAGTTGCCGCGCCCCGGCCAGCAGAGCACGAGCGCGCTCGACCTGCGCGCGCAAGTCCTGGTTGATTTTCGACGCGCGAGCCTGTTCGGCCAGGATGCGCTGCTGTTCGACTTCGCGCTGGGCGCGCACGACGGGCAATTCGAACAGGGGCACGGTGACGCTGAATCCGGCGCCCCAGTTGTAGATGTTGGGCGCCAGGCCGGCGGCGCCCCCGCCGGAGCTGCCGTCGACATGCGCGCCGGTGCCCCGGGCGTAGGCGCCCGATTGCAGGGCGAACTTCGGGTAGAGGCGGTAGTCGAGGTTCTTGCGGCGCAGGACCGATTGAGCCAACGCCGCCGCCTGTTCATCGAGCGCCGGGTGGCTGGCCACGGC
>JADLCT010000083.1 GCA_020847045.1 Bryobacterales bacterium
AAACCGCATTCTTTCGTCCATCACAGAACTTTCCTTCCATGGCATCCACTCTTCCTACCCCATCAAAGGGCCAAAAGTGTTACCCATGTGTCCGGAACATTCTGTCACCTGTGTCTCGGGACGGTCAAAACATCGCTCAGCGATTCCGGGAGCCGAGTAGCTCTCTCGCCAGGGGCAACGCCTCCTGGAACAGCTTCAATTGAAACGCGTCGCTCTGGAAGAGCGAGTCGACCGCCAGCAGCGACCACGGCGCAATCGAGGGATCACCGGTGCTGGTGTCCTTGGCCGCCTGCTCCCATGCCGATCTCGCTTCCGCTGGAAGGGTCTTCCATCGCGCCAGCGCCACCCCTGGATGGCCCGGTTTCCACTGCGGCCCCGCAAAGAGAAAGTCATGATACGCCAGAGCACCAGCCACGAGCGAGTGGACGCCCGTGTTGGAGGACTGCGCGGGATTCAGCGCAGCAATCACACCTTTTTCAATCAGGCCGAGCCGGGCCAGGTAGTCCGCGCGCTGCGCATCGGAAACCGGCCGCCTGGTCACGTAATACCCTCTCATCGCAAACACAAGTTGAGCCGCCGGCATGCCCGAAACGCTCTCCCCGGCCACTGCGGTCATCTTCTGATGAAATTGCCCCAGAAACGCATCCTCGGGCTTCTCCAATGTTGTGGCCAATGCTGCAAAGGGATGCGTGGCGGCGTTCCGCTTGAGGGCTGTGGCCATCTCCTGAGCCACGATCTTCGGGTTTGGAGTCTGACAGGTAAGTTGGCCGACGCCCATCAGCAGGGCCGCAGGCAGAGCGAGCAGTACACAGCGTGGAATGGTCATGCCGCAGTGTGCTCCATCCGTGCCGCAAGGCAAGCGCCAAAGTGCGCCATTCGACGCCATTTGTGTCCATTCCTCAAGACGGGCAGACGTTACGCGCCGTCCACACCCCGTCCGGGGCCCCCTCGCGCAACGGTACAATACTCCCCATCATGTTTATGTCTCGCACTCTTTGCGTACTGCTGGGTGGCCTCGCCGCCGCCTCGCTTTCAACAGCACAACAGACCTCCCAACCTCGTGTCATCCAGCACATGAAGGTTTACTCAGAGGCCGGGCGTTACGGCGGTTGGCCCGCCAATCATGGCGCCTGGTCCTGGGGCTCGGAACTCCTGGTCGGATTCGAGCTCGGCTACTTCAAGGACAACCCCAAAGGCCACGACATCGACTACAACCGCCCGTTCGAGCCCGCCCTGGCCCGTTCGCTCGACGCCGGCAAAACCTGGACTCTCGAACGGCCCGAAGGCCTCCGGCCGCCTCCCGGCACGCGCGCGCCCAATGACCAAGAAGGGGTGGTTGGCAAAGCGCCGGTGAACTGTCCCGGCGGCATCGACTTCACCGCCCCTGGATTCATCATCACCTTCCGCATGAGCTCCACCGACGACGGCGACTCCCGCTTCCATTACTCGATGGATCGCGGCCACACATGGGAAGGGCCGTGCAAGCTGCCGGACTTCGGCCAGCCCGGCACCGCCGCACGCACCGACTACCTGGTGAACGGCAAGCACGACCTTACGGCCCTGATCACGGCGGCCAAGCTGGACCGCAAGGAGGGCCGGGTCCTGTGCATCCGCACCCGCGACGGCGGCAAGACCTGGAACATGGTCTCCTTCGTTGGTCCCTCACCCGAGGACTACGCCATCATGCCTTCGTCGGTGCGCGTCGGCCCCACCGACATCGTCACCGCCATCCGCCGCCGCCGCTGGATTGACGTGTACCGCTCCGTCAATAACGGCGAATCCTGGAGTTTCGTCAACCAGGCCACGCTCGACATCGGCGGCAATCCACCTTCGTTGATCCGGTTAGACGACGGCCGCCTTGTCCTCACCTTTGGCTACCGCCTCGAGCCATACGGTATCCGCGCCCGCATCAGCTCCGACAACGGACTGAGTTGGGGCAACGATATCATCCTGCGCCAGGACGGCGGCGGCACCGACATTGGCTACCCGCGCACCTTGCAGCTCCCCGGCGGCAACCTCTTCACGGCTTACTACTACAATGAAAACGCCGGCAAGGAGCGCTACATTGGGGGAACCATCTGGCACCCGGGCCGGTAGCGCCGCGCGGCTAAAGGCGCAGGCCCGCCGCGCGCAAGCCATCGAGGAACCGCGACTGGCAGGCGCGGGCTGACTGCACCAGTCCGGCGAATCCGCGGTGCGCGCGGAGCCTGGATAGCAGCGGGTCGCGCTCCATGGCCGGAACGGCGCAGTAGCCACCCTCCACCGATGCCCGCAGCAGGCGCATGGCTTCGGCGTCGCGGCCGCAGTAGGCAAGATGGGCGGCGGCGAAGTAGTTGGACTCCGGATCGTCGGAGGCGGGAAGAGCGGCGGAGGGAGCCGTGCTGGGGTGAGCGGCGCAGGCGGCGAGCAGACGGAAACTGGGCGGCGAGGGCGGACGCGCGGCGGCGAGCCGGATCGCCTCTTCGCGCCGTCCATGCCGCAGCAGGGAGTGAAGGGAGAGTCCGGCTTCGAAGCCGGAACCCTCGTCGAGGCGAAGATAGTTGGCCGTGCGCGGCTCGTCGTCCAGAAGCAGGAACACCACGGCGCAGGAGCGCATGCCGGACAGGCTGGTGCGGGGATCGAGCAGATAGGCCGTTTCACAATGGCGTGCGGCTTCGCGTAGCAGTCCGGCATACCGCAGGGCATAGCTGAGGGCGAAGTGGGCTTCGACGCTGTCCGGACGCCGCGCGGTGGCTTCGGAAGCACGCCGAAACGCCTCAATCAGTTGGCCGCGTTCCACCAGTGAGACGGCGAGGCTGGCGGCGGCGAGCGGTGAATCGGGATCCAGCGCCAGCACGCGCAGGTTGGCGCTGTTGGCTTGCGCCAGCAGCGGCTGGCCGCCCCCGCCATAACGCGCCTCCAAATAGTAGCGCTTGGAGAGCGCCTGCCAGGCAGGCGCGTAGCCTGGGTCGAGGGCCACCGCGCGTTCGAGCAGCCGGATGCCGGAGCGGTTGTCCGGCGAGTCCGATGAGAGCGCGACGCTGCGCAGGAAGAGCTGGTAGCCCTCTTCATTGAGCGGTTCGGTGAATCCGGCGGGCGGTTCGCCGCCCAGCGCGCGAGCCAGGCCGCCGCGGATCCGGAGCGCGAGTTGCACCTGAAGCGCCACCAGGCTGTCGCGCGGCGCTTGCACGGTGTCCTGCCACAGCAGGCGTCCAGTGGCGGCGTCGATGGCGGCGAGCGAGACGCGCAGCTTGCCGGCTTCCAACTGAAAGCGCCCGGTCACCACGCTGTCCGCCTTTAACCCGGCGGCGATGTGGAGCGGGCTGGCGCCGGGAGAAGGCACTGTCACGGGACGGACGCCGAGGCCACGCACGCTCACCAGGATGGCGGCCACCTCCTCGGCAACCGCCACACCCAAGGCGTTGGCCAGTGGCGTGTGGGAGACGCTGACTGAGGCCTCGCTCACGTTCACCAGCGGCAGCACGGCAACCGTACGCAAGGCGCGCATGGCGACGGGCCTTGGCGTGCCGTCTCGCGGCGCGGGTGTCCGGAGCAGCAGGACTCCGGCTGTCACCAGAACCGCGCACGCCGCGGCGAGGGCGAGCCATACGCCAGGCTTCCCACGCTCCGCCGGCGAAACACGGCCGGGTTCGCCGGGGTGGCCGGCGGAGGCGTTCTGGATGTGAGCGAGACGCCCGGCGAATGCCGATGAATCGAGGCGGCGCTCCGGATTGCCCGCCGCGGAGGCCGCAATCAGATCACGCAACCCGGGGGAGGGCACGTCGGACTCCCATCCGGGCGCCAGCGCTTTTTGGAAACTGGCGGCGGCGAGTTGATACAGCAGCAGGCCCATCGCATACACGTCGGAGGCGCGGCTGGGCGGCTGGCCGGCCAGCACCTCGGGCGCGGAGTACAAAATTGTCCCTGCCAGCATCTGGGGATGTCCGCCTGACCCTTCGCTGGCCAGCGCGAGGTCCGTGATGGCAAAAGAGTCCAACTGGCCGGGAGTGAGCAGCGAGGCGCTGCCGAGATCACCAATGCGTACGGCGGGCGGGGCGCCTGCCGTGGAGGAGGACACCATGATATTGGAGGGCTTAAGGTCCTTGTGGAGCACGTCCAGCGCGTGAGCCGCTGCGATGGCCCGGGCCACGGCGGCGGCAATGCCAATACGCGTATCCAGCGGGATCCGCTCCAGACCACCCTCGGCCGCCGCCCATTCGGGCAGGCCGTCACCGGCATGTTCGATCTCCACGAAATAAGGCGCAGAGTCGAGATTCCACTCCAGAATGCGCACGAATCCGTCCTCAACCGTGGCGCCGCCGCTCTGGCGCAGCAGGCGGGCCAGCGCGACCTCGCGTTTCAACGACTGGAGTCCGCGGTCGTCGCGGGCGAACTTGAACACACGCAACTCGGAGGTTTTCGGGTTCGAGCCGAGCCAGACCTCGCGGAAGGGGGACTGCGCCAGGAGGCGGACGAGCCGCCAAAGAGGGCGCGAGGGAACCGTTTCTCCGGCGGTGAGTGTCAGCGCGGGCCAGTCCGGGACATGCGCGGATTCGCAACGGACCGAGGTTGCGGAGAGGCGGTAGCCGGCCCGCGGAATCGTGATGATGAGATCCTCATGGGGCCGCAGCGCGCGGCGAAGCTTCGACACGGCAGTGGGCAGCGAGCCTTCCACCACCTGCGTGCCGGGCCAGACGGCATCCAGCAACTCCTCCTTCGTAACCACTTCGCCTGGACGCAGCAACAGTTGCAGCAGGACATCGAGCGGCTTGACCTCGACATCGACAAGCCGGCCGCCGACGCGGAGTTCCCGCTTCAGATCGTCGAACTCGCAACCGGAAAACCGCCAGAGATGGCCCCTCACAGGCTTTTAACCGTCCTTTAGAATTCTTGAGCGGTCCGTAAAGACAGTAGCTTGCGAATCCCGCAGACTGGAGACGCCGCAGGACTCGAGTATGAAACAGTGTACGCGTTCCACCGTGCTGTTGGCGCTCCTGCCGGGCCCGTCCGTCCCGGCCATCCTTAGCCCATTGCGCCAACCCGAGAAAGGAAACTGACATGATCCGCACAATCCGGTTCCAAACGGGGATACTTGCCCTTATACTGGCCCTCTGCACCGCCTGCGCAAGCTTGGCTGGAGGAGGCGGGGCGATTCAGGGTGTGTACGAGAACACCCAGTCCAACGCCTCGGTGGAATTTCTGGGCAATGGCAAGGCTCACTTCTCGCTCTATGGCGTGGGCGGTGCTTGCACGTACAAAGTCGAAGGCAAGAAGTTGATCCTGACGCTGGAAGACGAAAAGCTGGTCTTCACCATCAATGACGATGGCTCGCTCTCCGGCCCTCCGGGCAGCTACTTCTCCCGGCTCACGAAAAGGAAATGATCCCGATGTCACGACTCCTCTTGTTGGCCCTTCTCGCGCCTGCTCTGGTATGGGCGCAGCCGCGCATCACCGGCATTCAGAACAACTACAGCTACCTGGTGCCCGGCACGCCCAACTTTGCCATCGCGCAAGGCAGCATTTTTGTGCTGTACGGCAGCAACATGGCGCCGGCGGGCGTGACACAGCAGGGATTCAACCCGTCGCTGGCCACGGCTCTGGCCGGGGTGTCCATAAAGGTGACATCGGGCGGAGTAACCAAAGACGCGATTCCTTACTACGTCTCGCCCCAGCAACTGGCCGCGATTCTGCCCTCCTCGACGCCCGCCGGAGCGGCCTCCATCACCGTCACCTATAACGGGGCCACCAGTCCGCCGTTCGCCTTCACGCTGGTCCGGAGCGCCTTCGGGATTCTGACCATGGGCGGGAACGGTCTGGGAAACGCCGCGGCGCAGGACGCCTCCTACAACTTCATCACGCCCACCAGCGCCGCCAATCCGGGGCAGGCGGTCATCTTCTGGGGTACGGGACTGGGGCCCGACCCGAATGATGAGACGCGCCTGATCGCCTCGCCGCAAAATCTGGCCGGGCTGCCGTTTGAGTTCTACATCGCCAACAAACCGGCGCGAGTGCTCTACCATGGCCGCTCCACGTTTCCCGGACTGGACCAGATTGTCGTCGAGGTGCCCGAGGGCGTTTCCGGCTGTTACGCCTCGGCCTATGCCAAGACGGGCGACTACATCAGCAACTTCGTCTCGCTGCCCGTGGCGCAAAACGGACGCGTGTGCCAGGACTGGTTCTCCTCCACCGATGATGTGCAGCGCCTGTTGGGCACGGGCAAGACGGAGGTGAACATGGGCTGGTTCTATCTGGCGAAGTTCAAAACCTACGTGGCCGGGCTGGGCGGGCAGCAGGCGCAGACCATCACGCAGGATTCGGCCACGGCCCAATTCCTGCGCTACACGCCGTTCGACGCGAGCAACTGGGGCTCCGTGGGCGGATTCGCTAATCCAGGCTGCGTGGTCACGGCCTGGAGGACACAAAGCCCGTTCCAGTCACCGGTGATGAAACAACTGGACGCGGGCACGCCGGTTACGCTGACGCTTCCCGACGGCAGCACGCGGACGCTCACACGGCAGAACATCTCCAACCACGCATTTTCGGTGACCGACACGACGGCGGGGGCCCAGTTGATCATCCCGGAGCTTGGCGGAGGAACGTTCCGGTTCCGGGCGCCCGGCGGGGCCGACGTGGGCGTGGCGGAGGCGTCCATCACGGCCACGCCGCCCCTCGTGTGGAACGAGCACCTCACCATCAACACTGTCAGCCGGAACGCGCCGCTGACGGTGACCTGGCGTGGTGGCACGCCGGGCGGGCTGGTCATTATCCAGGGCGGCGCCTTCGCGGGCGCCTCGGGCGAGGTGTTCACAGCGTTCGGCTGCACAGCGCCGGTGGAGGCCGGCACATTCACCGTTCCCCGCGATGTGCTCGCCTCGATGGTGGCCAGCATGACGCTGCCGCCTTTCAACGCGGCCACCGGAACGCTGCTGGTGCAGCACTTCACGCTTCCGGCCCGTTTCACCGCACCGGGACTGGACCACGGCTCCATCGTTTCGGTGAGCTATAACGCCACTCAGGTGCACTACCGGTAGGGCCGCTTAGGACCGCTGGCGCGGGCTCAAGAGATGATGCGCTTCCGCATCGCGTAGGCGACGATCTCAGCTATGTTGTGCAGTCCAAGTTTCCGCATCAGGTTCGTGCGGTGCGTCTCCACGGTGTGCAGGCTCAGATTCAGCAGCCCGGCGGTCTCGCGGTTGGACTTGCCTTCGGCCAGAAGCTGGAGCACCTCGCGCTCGCGGTCCGTCAGCAGGCGGTAGCTGTCCTGCATGCCCTCGCTCTGGAGGCGGCGCATGTAGTCTTCCACCAGGAGGTGCGAGATTTCCGGGCTGAAGTAGGTTTTGCCGGAGGCCACGGCGCGGACGGCGCGGATCAGGTCGGCCTCGGCGGAGTCCTTCAGCAGGTAGCCGCGCACGCCGGCGTTGAGGGCGCGGATCATGAACTCCTCCTCCGAGTACATGCTGAGCAGGATGATGGCCGTGCCGGGCGCCGCGGCCGCCAGTTGCGCGGCGGCGTCGATGCCGTTCAACTGGGGCATGGCAATGTCCATGATGAGCACGTGCGGCTTCAAGGACTCCACCAGCCGCACGGCCTCGCGGCCATCGGAGGCCTCGCCGGCCACCTCGATGTCGGCTTCCTGGGAGAGCAGATACAAAACGCCCTTGCGCACCACGTCGTGATCGTCGGCGACGACCGTGCGGATCATGCGGACTCCTGGCGCGCGGCGCCCTCTTGCGGCGGCGCGGGCAGGCGCACCTCCACGCGGGTGCCCACTGCCGGCGCCGTCTGCACCGACAAAGTGCCCTGAAGATCGCGGACGCGCTCCTCCATGCCGATCAGGCCGATACCTCCCTGTGCGCCCGGCAGACGGGCGAAGCCGACGCCATCGTCGCGCACGACAACCTCCATCATCCCATCCCGCTGGCGCAGCTCAATGTGGACGGACTTGGCGGCGGAGTGCTTAGCGGCATTGGTGAGGCACTCCTGCACGACGCGGTAGAGACAGATGCGATGCTCCTCGGGGAGTTCGGCCAGGTCCTCGGCGGCCTGCACGCGCACGGGCAATCCGGAGTAAGAGGAAAACCGGCGCGCCTGGTACCGGATGGCGGGCACGAGACCCAGATCGAGCACCGAGGGGCGCAGGCCAACGGCGAGATCGCGGATGCTGCGCAGCGCCTGCTCGGCGAGCGCCTTGCTTTCGGCGAGCTGGGTGTCAAACTGGGCTTCGTCCGTCCGCGAGCGGGCCAGTCCGCCGAGGCTCATACGAAGACCGGTGAGCAGCTGGCCCACCTCGTCGTGCAGTTCGCGGGAGATGGACTTGCGCTCCTCCTCCTGGGCCTCCATCAGGCGCGTGGAGAGAGCGCGCAGCTCCAGTTCGGCCAGCGCCATGCGGGCCCGCTGTTGCCCGGCGCGCTCTTCGAGCACCACAAGACGGGCCACGGTGAGGATGGAGATCATGCCGCCGACAACAAAGACGATGGCCAACACGCGCTCCGTGTCGGTGGCGAAATCCACCTGCGCATCGTTCAGACTGCCTAACTGCCGGGCATAAGCGGCCTTGGTGAGCTGGCTGACGCGCTCGGCGATGTCCACCACGGAGCTGCTGCGGGTTCTCTGCTCCTGGCGGAGGAAGTACAGTCCGCGGCTGGCGCGCTGGGAGTTGGACCAGCTGAAAACCGGCTCGATGCCCTCCAGGTAGCTGAGCACCTCACGGTCCAGCGTATCCAGCGTGGGGTTGCCCTGCAACGCCGGGATCTCCCGCAGGCCGGCCAGCGCCGACAGCAGTTCGCCCCGGAGGTGGAGAAATTCGGCCTGGTAGCGGTTGTTCAGCGCAGGCGAATTGTCCAGCAGGAATTCGCGCATGGCGATGCTGATCAAACCGGTTTCGCGCTCGACCTTCGTGATGAGGGTTTGGGTGAGCCTCTGCTGGTCCTGAATGCGGCGGACCTCCGGGAACACCTCGGCCGTGCGGCGCAACACCACCAGGCTGGGCAGCAGCGACAAGGCGAGCATGGACCCCATGCCGAGAAGAAACACGGGCCACGTGCGGATGCGAAGCGAATTGCGTATGTCTCGGCTGGCCACTGGTGGTTTCCGTGTCCTACGGCGTTCCCTCCCCATTTTCGCCCCCCTTGCCGGGCGGGATTCCATGCGCCGGGGGGATGGGGCTGCCGGTCCAGACACTTTATAACTGAGGCTTGCGACGGTTCGCCACACACGGGCCGCCGCGGCCGCATCCGGCATGTGCCTCCTCTCCAAGCCAACATGAAACCTGATCACGCCGTACCCCTTTGGGCCGCCCTGCTGCTTACGGGGCTCGCAGCCTGCAACCGGCAGCCGCCGCCGGGAGCCTCCGTGAAGGCGTCGAGCGATGCGCCCATGCACGTTTCGGTGCTGCGCGCCGGGCGGCGCACGCTGACGCGCTCGGCCGAACTGGCGGCGGAATTCCGCGCCTACCAGGAGGTGGATGTTCACGCCAAAGTGGCCGGCTATTTGAAAAACATCACGGTGGACCTGGGGGATCCTGTGCGGGCCGGGCAGGAGGTGGCGGCGCTCGAGGTGCCCGAGTTTGACGAGGAGCTGCTGGAGGCCACGGCGCGGCAGAAGCGAAGCGAACTGGACGTGGTGCGGGCGCAATCCGAAGTGGCGCGCGCGCAGGCGGCCTATGACATCGCCAAGCTGTCGTTGAACCGCATCCAATCCGCGGCCCGGGCGCGGCCGGCGTTGATCGCCCAGCAGGAGATCGACACCAGCGAGGCGCGGTACCGCGAGTCGGAGGCGCAGCTGGCGACGGTCAAGGCAAACCTGGCGGCGCTGCGGCAGCAGGTGCAGGTGAGCTCGGCCAGCAGTTCGCGCGTGAAGACGATGCTGAGCTATCTGCGCATCGTGGCCCCGTTCAACGGGGTGGTCACGCGGCGGTTCGCCGACCCGGGCGCGATGATTCAGGCAGGAACGGCGTCGCAGACGCAGGCCATGCCAGTGGTGCGCATTGCGCAGGTGGACCGGCTGCGGCTGGTGCTTCCGGTGCCCGAGTCCATGGTTTCCCGGATTCGCACGGGCAATCCGGTGGAGGTGCGCGTGGACTCACTGCAGAGGGTGTTTCAAGGGCGCGTCTCGCGGTTCTCCGGGCAGTTGAAGACCTCCACGCGAACGATGGACACCGAGGTGGACATCGACAACAGCGCCGGATTGATCCGCCCCGGCATGTACGGCTACGCAACGCTTGTGCTGGAGTCGCGCGCGCAGACGCTGGCGGTCCCCATTCAAACGGTAAACCGCGGCCTGAACACGACCGTGCTGGTGGTGAAGCCCGATGGCGTGCTGGAGGAGAGAACCGTCAAGACCGGCATGGAGACGCCCCATTTTCTGGAGGTGCTGGAAGGCATCCAGGAGGGCGACCTGGTTGTGCTCGGCGCCAAGCCGGGCATGAAACCGGGCCTGCGGGTGACGCCTAAGCTACAGCCCGCCGCCGGGCCGGAGGGGGCCGAATAGCGTGTCCCGCTTCTCCATTCGCAACCCCTACCTGATTCTTGTCCTGTGCCTGGTGCTGATCGTGGTGGGCGTGACGGCCATGAGCCGGATGCCGGTGGACCTGTTCCCTCCCATCAAAATTCCCGTCGTGGTGGTGGCCACATTCTTCAACGGCATGCCGCCCGAGCAGATCGAGGCCGACATCACGAGCCGGTTCGAACGGTTCTTCACCCTGGCCAGCAACATCGAGCACATCGAGTCGCGGTCGCTTCCCGGCGTAAGCCTGATCAAGGTCTACTTTCAACCGGGAACCGGCGCGGACTCCGCCGTCACCAGCATTTCGAACCTGGCCATGGCGAACCTGCGCCGGCTGCCCGCGGGCACGCTGCCGCCGGTGGTGCTGAAGTTCGACGCATCGAGCCTGCCCGTGTGCCTGATCACGCTGAAGGGCGAAGGACTGTCGGAAACGCAGTTGCGCGACGCGGCCCAATACGCCGTGCGCAACCAGGTGGCGGGCGTGCCGGGCGCGTCGGTGCCACAGCCATTCGGCGGCCGCTACCGGCAGATCATGGTGTACGTCGATCCGGTGAAACTGGAGGCGCACCAGTTGAGCCCGATGGACGTTGTGCGGCAGGTGAACGAGAGCAACCTGATTCTTCCGGCGGGCGACGCGCGCATCGGTCCGCTCGACTACAGCCTGTACACGAACAGCCAGGCGGGCACGGTGGAGGAGATCGCGCAGATTCCCTTGAAGGCATCGCCCGATGGAATCGTCACCGTGGCCGACGTCGGCGAGGCGCGCGACGCGCAGCAGATTCAGAACAACGTGGTGCGCGTGGACGGCCAACTGTCGGTGTATCTGCCCGTGCTGAAGCAGGGCGGCGACACGAACACGATCACGGTGGTGGACGGCATCCGGGAGGCGGTCAGCCGGCTGGTGGACGTTCCCGAACAACTGGAGGCAAAGGTTGTCTTTGACCAGTCCGTGTATGTGAAGCGCGCCATCGAGACCCTGCTGCATGAAGGCCTGATCGGCTTGATCATGACGGCGTGCATGATTCTGATCTTCCTGGGCAGCTTCCGGGCGACGGTGGCCGTGTGCCTGTCCATTCCGCTGTCGGCTCTGGCCACGTTTCTGATTCTGGCGATGGGCGGCGGGACGATCGACACGATGGTGCTCGGCGGGCTGGCGCTGGTGTTTTCGCGAGTGATCGACAACTCGGTGGTGGTGCTGGAGAACATCTACCGGCATCTGGAAGAGGGCTTGCTTCCCGCGGCCGCGGCCGAGATTGGCGGCAGCGAGGTGGCGCTGCCCGTGCTCGCCTCGACGCTGACCACGGCGGTTGTGTTCTTTCCCGTGGTGTTTCTCTATGGCGTCAGCAAGTTCCTGTTTTCGGCGCTGGCCGTGGCCGTGGTGATCGCGCTATTTGCCTCCTACTTCGTGGCGATGACGGTGGTGCCGCTGTTCAGCTCGCGGTTCATCTCCCTGGAGCAGGCCGAAGAGGAGGCGGGGCGCCGGAGACACGGCTGGCTGGAGCGCTTCAACGCGCGGTTCAACGCCGGTTTTGAGTGGTTCCTGGAGGTGTACAGCCGGTGGGTGGGAGTGGTGCTGAACCGCCCGGTGAGCACGCTGGCGGTGACGGCCGTGGCCATCGCCGGCGCCCTCAGCCTGTACCCGTTGCTGGGCGTCGCTTTTTTCCCGCGCACCGACGCGGGGCAGTTCGTGATCAACGTGAAGGCGCAACCGGGCACGCGCCTGGAGTCGACCACCGCGCTGGTGGCGCGGCTGGAAGGAATTGTCCGCCGGGAAGTGGCGGCGGACGACCTCTCCATGATCGTGTCCAACATCGGCGTCCAGCCGGGCTTTTCGTCGATCTACACGCCGAATTCGGCGCAGCACACGGCGT
This sequence comes from Bryobacterales bacterium, assembly GCA_020847045.1. Lineage (GTDB taxonomy): Bacteria > Acidobacteriota > Terriglobia > Bryobacterales > Bryobacteraceae > JAFLBB01. The sequence goes on from JADLCT010000083.1 coordinate 12,354, forward strand.
TTGTCCAGGTGGCTCTGACTGAGGACCACAAGCGAAGCAGCTTCGAATACATGGACCTGCTGCGGCGCACGCTGGCGGCGGAGATGCCGGAGGTTTCAACCTACTTTCAATCGGGCGGGCTGGTGGACGCCGTGTTGAACCTGGGCGTGCCGGCGCCGATCGACGTGCAGGTGAGCGGCTCGAATCTGGCGGCGATGCACGAGCTAGCCGGCCGGTTGTCGGCCGGGATCCGCGAGATTCCCGGCGTGCGGGAAACCTACACGCCGCAGGACAACAACTATCCCGCACTCAAGCTGGACGTGGACCGCACGCGCGTGGGACAGCTCGGCCTGAGCCAGAAAGAGGTGGTGAGCAACATCATCACGGCTCTGGTTTCCAACCAGATGATCGCGCCGAGCTACTGGGTGGACCCGAAAAGCGGGAACGACTACATGCTGACGGTGCAGTATCCGGAGTCGCGCATTCAAAGCCTGGGCGACCTGCGGGCGATTCCGTTGCGCTCGCCGCGCCATACGGAACCCGTGCGGCTGGGCGCCGTGACTCAGGTGCGGCGCATGGATGCTCCCACCGAAGTGGACCACCATCAGCTCCGCCGCGTGGTGAACGTCTATGTGAGCCTGGCGGGCGAGGACCTGGGACGCGTGGCCGCGCGGATCGACCGCATCCTGGAAGGCACGGAGTTGCCGCGCGGCGTGCGTGTGCGGATGAGCGGCATGGTGACCGGCATGCGCGCCTCCATGCGGAGTTTCGCGCTGGGTCTGATCCTGGCCGTGGTCCTGTTGTACCTGATCCTGGTGGCGCAGTTCCGCTCCTTCATCGATCCGGCGATTATTCTGCTGGCCGTGCCGCTGGGGCTGATCGGCGTCATTATCGCGCTGCTGCTGTGGGGATCCACTCTGAACGTGCAATCGTTGATGGGCGTGGTGATGATGGCCGGCATCGTGGTTTCCAACAGCATTCTGATTCTGGAGTTCACGCACAGGCTGCTGGCGCAGGGCATGACGGTGCGCGAAGCGGTGGCCAGTGCCTGCCGCGTGAGACTGCGGCCCATTCTGATGACATCACTGGCCACGTTGATTGGATTGCTTCCAATGGCTTTGAAAATCGGCAAGGGCGGAGAGGCCTACGCTCCGCTGGCGCAGGCGATCATTGGCGGTCTGGCGGCATCGCTGGTGCTGACCGTGTTCGTGGTGCCCGCCGCCGTGCTGCTTGTGTATGAGCGGCGGCAGAAAGTGGGCGCGGCATGAGGCGGACAGCGTGCTTTCTTGCCTTCGCTCTTCTCGGAGCGGCCCAACCCCCGGCGGACCGGTTGACGCTGGAGCAGGCGGAGGCCGAGGCTGTGGCCAACCATCCTGCGTTAGCGGCGGCCCGGACGGAGGCCATGGCCGTGCGCACGCGCGTGGAACAGGCCCGAGCGGCGCGGCGTCCACAGGCCTATGCGAACACGACGGCGGTTGGCGCCGACAACGAAAGCCGGATCGTCGCGGGCGCCTTGAACAACCCCATCCTGTTCAGCCGCATCGGCGCCGGCGTGACGATGTCGCAAAACCTGTTCGACTTCGGACGCACCGCGCACCTGGTGGAAAGCGCCCGCGAGACGGCGGACGCCTCGGACCAGCGGACGGCCTTGGCGCGTGCCGATGTGATTCTGGGCGTCCGGCGCGCGTATCTGCAAGCACTGCGCGCGGAGAACATTTTGCGCGTGGCGCGGGCGACGGTGGAGGCGCGGCAGTTGATCGTGGACCAGGTACGGGAACTTGTGCGCGCCAAGCTGAAAACCAGCCTCGACGAGAGCTTCGCCGAAACCAGCCTCTCCGAGGCGAAGCTGCTGGTGGAAAGCGCCGGCAATGAATCGCGCGCCGCGTACGCGGATCTCTCCCAGGCCATCGGACGGCCCTTGCCAGACACCACCCGGCTCTCGGATATCCAGGAGCCGTCTGATATGCAAGCCCAGGAAGCCGCGGCCCCTGAGCTGGACCGCTTGCAGGCGGACGCCCTGGAACACCGCGCGGATCTGAAAGCTCTCCGCCGCGAAAGAGAAGCCGCGCGTGAAACCAGCCTGGCCCAACGCGCCGTTCGTCTGCCCGCGGTCTCCGGCATGTTGAGCATGGGCGTGACGCCGGCCGGAGGTCCCAAGCTCTCCACCGAATACGCCGCCGTGGGCGTGAATATATCGCTTCCCCTGTTAACCGGCGGCTATCAGAAGTGGGCGCAGGCGGAGAGCGAACTGCGCGTGAAGGCCCTCGATCACCGCCTCGCGCAGCAGGAGCAACTGGTGCTGCGCGACGTGAAGGCGGCCTGGCTGCAAACCAGCACGGCGCGGCGCAGGATCGAGCTGACCCGGCAGTTCGTGGACCAGGCCGCGCTGGCGCTCGACCTGGCGCAGACGCGCTATGACCTGGGCTTGAGCACAATGGTGGAGTTCAGCCAGGCGCAGCTCACCAAGACGAACGCGGAACTGCAAAACGCGGCGGCAAAGTACGACTACCTGCTCTGGCGCTCGATTCTGCAGTACCGGGCGGGCGGCCTGTAGTCCTCTGGTACGCTACCCTCATGCTCGCCCTTCGCGGCATCTCCAAGGAGTACACCTCGCCCGCCGGACCGCTGCGCGTCCTGCAATCGCTCGACCTCTCGCTGCCTCCCGGCGCGAAGGTCTCCATCATGGGACCGTCGGGATGCGGCAAATCGACGCTTCTGGCCATCCTCGGCGGACTGGAGGCGCCCACGTCGGGCGAGTACTCGCTGGATGGCGTCAACCCTTATGCGCTGGCGCCCGCCGCGCTTGCCTCCTTCCGGAACCGGTCCATCGGCTTTGTCTTTCAGGATCACTGCCTGCTGCCGCAGCTCACGGTGCTCGAAAACGTCCTTGTGCCCACTCTGGCCTCGCCGTCACCGGACCCGGCGGCCGCCGCGCGCGCCCGCCATCTGCTGCACGAGGCCGGTCTCCGCGCGCGTCTCGACCACTTTCCCGCTCAGCTCTCGGGCGGCGAAAAACAGCGCACCGCCATCGCACGCGCGTTGATTCTCGAACCGCGGCTGCTGCTGTGTGACGAGCCAACGGGCAACCTCGACCGCGCCTCGGCCGCCGCCGCCGCCGATCTCCTGCTCTCGCTCTCCGGCGGCCCCCGCATGATCATCGCCGTCACGCACAGCGCGGAACTGGCCTCGCGCTTCACAACCCACTTCACTCTTCGCGACGCGGCCCTGTACGCCTCCTGACCATGCCCTTCTCCTCCGCCACACTCGTCCGGCGCAGCCTCCGGCACTACTGGCGCACGCAAGTGGCCGTGATGGCCGGGGTCACCATTGCCGTCGCCGTACTGGCCGGAGCCCTGCTCACGGGCGCTTCCGTGCGCGCCAGCCTTCGCCGTATTGCTCTCCAGCGCCTGGGCAATACGGACGCCATCCTGACCTCAACCACGCTCTTCCGCGAACAACTCTCGCTGTCGCTTCCCGGCAGCATTCCCATGCTCTCCTTCGAGGGTTTGGCCAGCCACCCCGTCTCGCGGCGCCGTGCCTCGCGCATCCTCGTATACGGCATCGACGAGCGCTTCTGGCAGTTCCACCAACTCCCCGCCCCGGCCACCTCCGGCCCCCGTTCCGCCCTCCTCAGTCCGGCGCTCGCCTCTGAACTCGCCCCCCAGCCCGGCGATACACTCCTGCTGCGCCTGGAACGCCCCTCCGACATCCCCGCCGAGTCCGTCCAAGGCCGTAAGGAGGATGCCGCCGCGGCCGTCCGCCTGCGCTTTGACGCCGTGCTGCCACCGGAGCATCTGGGCGAATTCTCCCTCAGCCCCACGCAGGGCGCGGTGCGCGCCATCTTCGTCCCGCTACGCAGGCTACAGGAGGACCTCGATCTGCCCGGCCGCGCCAACCTCATTCTTTTTCGCGGCGCGCCGCCCTCCGCCGCGCTTCTCCGCCGAGCCTTTACGCTGGCCGATCTGGGCATTCGTCTCCAACCCGTGGGAGACTCGCTCCACCTGGATACTCTGAGCGGCGTACTCCCACCTTCACTGGTCCCCATCGCCACACATATCGCCCGCGACTCCGGCCTGAGCGTCCTTCCCGTGCTGACCTACATGGCCAACGCCATTCGCGCCGGCGGCCGCTCCGTTCCCTACTCGCTCGCCGCCGCCCTCCCGCTGGACGCGCTGCCGCTGGCGCCCGCCACCCGGCCCTTCCCCTCCCACTCGATCGTTCTGAACGACTGGACCGCGCGCGACCTCAACGTTCATCCCGGTGACACGATTTCGTTGGACTACTACGTCTGGAAGGACGACGGCCGCCTGGTGACCGAATCCTCCACCTTCACACTGGCCGCCATCACGCCCATCGCCGGACTTGCTGCCGACCGCCGCCTTGCTCCCGGCTACCCCGGCATCACCGATGCGGATTCCATCTCCGGCTGGGATCCTCCGTTCCCCATGGACCTCTCCCTCATACGCCCGCGCGACGAGGACTACTGGGACCGCTACCGCACCACCGCCAAGGTGTTTCTGCCCCTGGACGACGGCCAGCGCCTCTGGTCCACGCGGTGGGGCAATCTCTCCGCGTTGCGTCTTTCCGGCGCGGATACGGACCGCTCCGCATTCGCCGGACGCCTGCGCGACGCCATCGACCCGGCCGCCTTCGGCCTCTCGCTGCTTCCTATCCGCGAACGCACACTGTCCGCCTCGCGCGGTTCCACCGACTTTGGCGAATACTTCCTCTACTTCTCGTTCTTCCTGATCGTATCGGCCCTGCTTCTGGCCGGTCTCTTCTTCCGCCTCGGTGTGGAACAACGAGCGCGTGAACTGGGCCTGCTCGAAACCACGGGCTTTCCCCGCACACGCGCCTCGCGCCACATCTTCGGCGAAGCGCTCATCCTGGCCGCCGCCGGTTCGCTTGCCGGGCTGCCCGCCGGACTCGCCTACGCCGCCTTCATCCTGCACGGCTTGAACACATGGTGGTCCGGCGCGGCGGGCACGCATGATCTGTCGCTCTCCGTTTCACCCGCGCCGCTGCTCATCGCCTTTCTGTTTGGAATCCTCACGGGTGCGGCGGTTCCGGCGCTCACTCTCCGCCGGCTGTTCCGAGAAACACCGCGCTCGCTCCTGGCCGGAGGATGGGAACTGCCGGCGGCGGCAAGCCGTCCGTCCCGCGCCCGTCCTTTCGCCGTGTTGTTTTTTCTCTCCGCGCTCGCCCTGGCTGCGGCGGGGGCACGCGGCGTCATTCCAGAGGCCGCGGCATTCTTCGGCTCCGGCTTCTGCCTGCTAGCCGCCTGCCTTGCCTTCCTGCGCGCTCAACTCAACCCGGCGGCCACCACGCTTTCGCGCGGACTCTGGCCACTGGCTTTCCGCAATCTCTCCATCCGTCCCGGCCGCACCATCCTGGTGGCTTCGCTCATCGCCTCGGCCACCTTCCTCGTGGTGTCGGTGGAGAGCTTCCGCCATGGTGAAGTCCCGCCCTCATCGCGGCAGTCCGGCGCGGGGGGCTACCGCCTCATCGCCGAAAGCGTCCGCCCCATCTACTACAACCCGAACGACGCGGCCGGCCGCGAGGCCTTGAACCTCGCCTCACTTCACGACGTGAACTTCGCCAGCTTCCGTCTGAAGCCCGGCGACGACGCCAGTTGTCTGAACCTGTACGCGCCGCGCAACCCGCGCGTGCTCGGTGTTCCCCACCACTTCATCGCCGAGGGCCGCTTCTCCTGGGCATCCTCACTCGCCCTTACGCCCGAGGACCGCGCCAACCCCTGGCTGATGCTCGAGCGCCAGTCGCACGACCCGTCCATCATTCCCGCCGCCGCCGACGCCAACTCGCTGCAGTACGTTCTGCACAAGAAGCTCGGCGGCGTCATCGAACTGCCCGGCCCGGCGGGCACGCCCGTCCGCCTTCAAATCGTCGCCACGCTTTCCAGTTCCCTCTTCCAAAGCGAGCTTCTCATTTCGGAGGAGAACTTCCGCAAGGCATTCCCTTCGATCCAGGGCTTCCGCTTCTTCCTCATCGACACGCCCGCCGGAAGCGCCGCCACCACCGCCGCCACGCTCGAAGACACGTTGGCCGACTCAGGCTTCGACGCGCAGGAGACGGCGGAAAAACTCGCCGCCTACCACCGCGTGGAAAACACCTACCTGGCCACGTTCCAGTCGCTCGGCGCTCTCGGCCTGCTGCTGGGCACGCTCGGGCTGGCTACCGTCCTTGTCCGCAACGTCCTGGAACGCCGCCGCGAATTCGCCCTCCTGGCCGCTGCCGGGTTTGCGCCGGCGCGCATCCGCTCGCTGGTCTGGCGTGAAAGCCTGCTTATGCTGGCCGCCGGTCAGTTGGCCGGACTCGCCGCCGCAGCGCTGGCCGTCGCTCCGGTGGCCGCCTCGCGCGGCTTTTCCGCCTCGCTGCTCTCGCTGGCCGCCATGATGGCCGCCATCTTCCTCACCGGCGCTCTCGCCTGCCGCCTGGCCGCCTCCTATGTGGGCCGTCTGCCGCTGAACGAAGCCCTGCGGGCCGAGTAGCCCGTCCTCGCGTCCGGCACCCGTTCCGGTCCACAATAGCTTCAGTGCAGCGTCTTCTCCTGCTTGTCTTCGCCCTGGCCTGGGCCGCCGCCCCGCAAACCCGCATTATGCCGCTTTCCGAGGTCCGCGCCGGGATGAAAGGCTCCGGCCGCACCGTCTTCACAGGGGACCGCATCGAGGACTTCTCCGTCGAAATCCTGGGCGTTCTTGAAAATGCCGGTCCCAAACAGTCGATCATCCTGGCCCGCCTGTCCGGTGGCCCCGTTGACCGGACCGGCGTGATGCAGGGTATGAGCGGCAGTCCCGTGTATGTGCAAGGCCGGCTCATCGGCGCAGTCGCCTCGGCCTTCCCCTTCGCCAAGGAGCCGGTCGCCGGCATTCAGCCGATCGAACAGATGCTCGCCATCCCGAACGCGAGCGCTTCGGCGCCCGCCCGCGCCGTGATCCATCCGGGCGCGCCGTTTGAACCCGCCGCGCTGCTTCCGTCGCCCGCCCGCGCCGAACTCCGTTTTGGGGACACGCGGCTGGTGGAGCTCTCCTCGCCCCTGTCGCTCGCCGGATTTTCGCAAACCAGCATCGACCAGTTCGCCCCCCAGTTCCGCTCGCTTGGCTGGGAGCCGCGCCAGGGCTCATCCTCGGCCAACGCCACGGGTCCGCTCGGAGACCCCGCGCGCATCCGTCCCGGCTCCATGATCTCCGTCCAACTCATGCGCGGCGACCTCACCATGGGCGCCGACGGCACCGTCACGCACGTGGACGGCGGGCGCATTTACGCCTTCGGCCACCGCTTCCTCGCTTCCGGCGCCACGGAGCTTCCCTTCGCCCGTTCCGAAGTGCTCACATTGCTGCCGAACCTCTCCACCTCGTTCAAGCTCACCTCCGCCCGCGAGCCAATGGGCGTCATCACGCGCGACGCCTCCACGGGAGTCACCGGCATGCTGGGCCGCGCCGCCCGCATGGTTCCCCTCACGGCGGCTGTCGAGGGGCCGGGCGGACGCCATGAGTACAGGATCGAGATCGCCCGCGACCCTCTCCTCACGCCCTTTCTCACGCAGGTCGCCACGTTTTCTCTGCTCGATGCCACCGAGCGCCTCTCCGGCGCGGCCACCATCGCCATCAACGCTCAAATCGACTTCGAAGGGTCTGTGCTCCCGCTGAAAATCGACAACATCTATACCGCCGATACCGCTGCTCCGCTGCTCGCCTCGCTCGCCACGGCCCTGCCGCTCACCTACGCCATGCAGTCGGGATCCGGCGAACTCACGCCGCGCTCCATCCGTCTCGCCATGAGCACGGCGGAGCGCAAGCAGCAATGGACCGTCACCGCCGTCCACGCCGCACCGCTCAAGGTGAAACCAGGCGCGAGCCTGCGCCTCACGGCCACACTGCGCGGCCCTTCCGGCGCCGAGGTGACGCGCGATTTTTCCTGGCGCGTGCCGGCCGGGGCGCCTGCCGGCGCCGCGCAGGTGCTTCTCAGCGACGCCACGACGGCCAATCTTTCGGAGTTCGCCGCCACCATCGGCCAGATTCAGTCCAGCCCCGCGGCCACCATCGAATATCTCAACGCCATGCGGTCCAATCAGAACGCCTACCTCCGCGTCCTGTTCACCCGGCCCGGCTTTTCACTGAATGGCCGGCCACTGGCCACGCCTCCGGCCTCCCTGACTCTCCTGCTCAAGGACTGGCAAAGCTCCATCGGGGCCGCGCCGCTGCTGCAATCCTCCGCGGCGGAGTTCTCCTTCTCACCCGGTCCGGGCGCCGTCTCCGGCTTCAAATCCATCAATTTCGAGATCGAACCCTAATGCGCACCAGCCTCATTCCTGGCTTCCTCGCCGCCGCTTTGCCCCTGCTCGCCGCCACGCCGCAAGCCTGGGAGCTCTCCTCCTATGAGGACTTCCTGAAGGGAACGCCATCCGGGCTCTCAATTGGCCGCCAGGGCCGTCTCACACTGGCGCCCAAACCCTCCGAAGTCTTCGCCTCCTCCCAGGGAGCCATCTGGGCCATGACGCGGTCGCCGGACGGCTCGCTGTACCTCGCCACCGGCCACGCGGGCAAGCTGTTCCGCATCCCTCCCACCGGCTCCGGCCAACTGGTGTTTACCGCTCCGGAGCCGGAGATCTTCGCCCTCGCCGCTGGCGCGAATGGCGTTCTCTACGCCGCCACCTCGCCCAACGGCAAGATCTACCGCATTGAGAACGGACGCGCCATAGAGTACTTCCGCCCCTGGACGCGCTACATCTGGTCGCTGGCCATCACGGCCGACGGCGTGCTTTACGCCGGAACGGGCGATCAGGGCCGCATCTACCGCATCACCGGTCCCGGCCAGGGCGAACTCTACTTCGACACCGAGCAACTGCACGTCACCGCGCTGGCCCTGGATGCCAAGGGCCGCCTTCTGGCCGGCACAGAGCCCAACGGCGTCCTTTACCGCGTGGACGCCAAGGACACGGCCTTCGCCCTGTACGATTCCGCGCTGCCGGAGATCCGGTCCATTCTCGCCGCGCCCGACGGCTCGGTTTATGTGGCGGCGCTTGGGGGTTCGCTCGTCCGGCAGCAAGTGGCCGCAACGGCAGCCTCCTCCGGCGAGGCCACGGCGCCCCCCGCCGCTCCCAACGTGTCGGTTACCGTCACCGAGGAGGGTGTTCAGCACGGACAGCCGCCCACGCCGAAAGCGCCTGCCCCCCAAACCGCCCAACAGCCACAGCCGGCCACCGGGGCGCCGCCCATTACGGAATACCCTGGCGTCGAGCGCGCGGCCCTCTACCGCATCACCACGGATAATGCGGTAGAAACCCTTTGGTCCTCCACCGAGGAAAACCTCTACGACGTGGCCCTGAACGGCAACCGTCTCATCCTGGCCACCGACCGCAACGCCCGCATCTACGAGCTCTCGCCGCGGGACCGCAAATCGCGTCTACTCTCGGAATCCCGCGACGGAGAGACGCTCCGCCTGCTGGCCGACGGCGCGGGTTTCCTCGCCGCCACCTCGCCTTCGGCCCGTCTCCTCCGCTACGCCGCCCCGGCTTCGGAAGGCGAATTCGAATCTCCGGTGCACGACGCCACCACCGTCGCCCGCTGGGGCCGTCTCTCCTGGCGCAGCGAATCCTGCGCTAACTGCGCCGTCGTCCTCCACGTGCGCACCGGCAACTCGCCCACGCCTGACCGCACATGGTCGCCCTGGAGCGCACCTCTGACGGCGGCCGCCGGCTCCTCCATTCCCAGTCCCAACGCCCGCTATGTCCAATGGAAGGCGGCGCTCACCGGGGCCGCGGGCCGCTCGCCCGTGCTCGACTCGGTGCGCCTGGCCTACCTGCCGCAGAATCAGCCGCCCACGCTCACCGCGCTCACCGTCAGCGCCCTGGCATCGCCTCAGGCTACGCCCGCCGCCAAGCCCACCGCCGCCTCACAGCCGGCCTACAGCATCACGGTCACCGACTCCGGCGACGCCGGTCCCTCCTCGGCCTCGGGCACCCCCACGCAGCCCGTCACACGAGCTACCAGCGAACAGCTTCAGATTGCCTGGTCCGGCGACGATCCCGACTCCGACCGGCTCAGTTATAAAGTCGAGTTCCGCGCTGAAGGCCAGTCCGCCTGGACCTTCCTCAAAGGCAACCTAACCGAGACCACCTACTCGGTCGATGCCGAATCCTTCGCCGACGGACGCTACCAGTTCCGGGTGACCGCCTCGGACGCCGCCTCGAACTCCGCGGCCGCGTCCCGCGAAATCGACCTCGAAAGCGCGCCGGTTCTGATCGACCGCACGCCGCCCACCGTCACCCTGGGCACGCCCAAACGCACAGGGTCCGCTACGCATACCTTCGATATTCCCATCCAGGCCACCGACGCCGCCTCGCCGCTCACGCGCGTGGAATACTCGCTCAACGCCGGCCCCTGGCGCGCGCTCGATCCCGACGACGGCGTTCTCGATTCGCCATCCGAGCGCCTTTCCCTGCGCCTGTCCAACCTCGCGGCCGGCGAATACCTGCTGGTGGTCCGCGTCTACGACTCCGGCAACAATCCCGGCCTCGCCCGAGCGCTGCTCAAATAGCGCCAGACCGCCCGCATCCGCTTGCAGGGATTCGCACACGCGGCCCTTTACAATCCCTTTGCACCACCTTTACCCCTGCGTCATTCCCTCTTTACACCCCTCGCTCACAATGAAAGCCGGGAAGGAATGAACCAGATGAACACAAAGATCGAGGAAACGACGCGGATTCAGCCGGACTCCTTGTTGTTCACGCCAGCCGCCCCGGTGCGGCAGGAGACCCGCCCGCTCGCAGCGCGCCACCTCATGCTCGCCGCCGCTCTGGCCGGCGCAGCCGCGCTCTCCTACGCCGCCTGGCGCCACTATTCCACGCCCGTCATGCCCACGCACGCCACCGCCACGGTGCACCGCGCCAGCATCACTCGCGGCATCTCGGCCACCGGACATGTGCAGGCCGTGATCACGGTGCAGGTCGGCTCCCAGGTATCGGGCACGATTTCGGAGCTTCACGCCGACTTCAACGACCGGGTCGCCAAGGGCCAGGTGATCGCCCGCCTCGATCCGTCGCAACTCCAGGCCCAGCTTACGCAGACGCAGGCCAGCTACGCCGCCACGCTCGCCCTGGTTCAGTCGGCCCTCAACGGAGTTCAGGGAGCGGAGGCAGCCGCCGGGTCCGCCCAGGCCAACGTGGACCGCGCCGCCTCGGTGACCGCCGACGCCCAGCGCACGTTCAACCTGAACACAAACCTGGTGAAAGAAGGCGTGCTGGCCAAGCGCGATCTGGATTCCTCTCGCGCCGCCCTGCTCCAGGCGCAGGCGCAGCAGCAGCAGGCTACCGCACAGTGGACGCAGGCGAAGGCCCAGGCCCTGGCCGCGCGTTCGCAACTGGAACAGGCGCGCGCGCAGTCCCAGCAATCCAAAGCCGCCGTGGAAGTCGCCCAGGTCAACCTGGACCGCTCCGTCATCCGCGCGCCCATTGACGGCGTCGTGGTCGCGCGCAACGTGGACATCGGCCAAACCGTGGCGGCCAGCCTGCAGGCGCCCACGCTGTTTCTGATCGCCAACGACCTGACCAGAATGCAGGTGCTGGCCGACATCGACGAGGCCGACATCGGCCAGTTGCGGGACAACGCCGAGGTGAACTTCACTGTGGACGCTTTCCCGCGCGACACCTTCCACGGCCGCATCTCACAGATCCGGCTCTCGCCGCAAACCGTGCAGAACGTCGTCACCTACACCGCCGTGATCGACGTCGCCAACCAGGATCTGAAGCTGAAACCCGGCATGACGGCCAACATCTCGGCCATTGTTGCCCAGAAGAAAAATGTCCTCACGGTGCCCAATGCGGCGTTCCGCTTCCAGCCGCCCACGAATCCGGCCACACCCACCACGGCCTCGGCCGCCGCGCCGGCAAGCGCTCGCGCGCACCGCACGGCCACCGTGTGGGTGGTTGAGAACCAGCAGTTGAAACCCGTCCAGGTCCAAACCGGCATGACCGACGGCATTGTCACCGAGATCGCCGCCGGACCGCTCGCCGAAGGCGCGCAGATCGCCATCCCCGCCCAGCCCGCCAACTCGCGCGCGGCGCAATCCGTCCGTTCGCCGTTCAGCCCATCGGGCCCCGGCATGAGAGGAGGCCGCCGATGAACCGCCCGCCTATTATCCAGTTGGAGCACATCCACAAGGTGTACGACACAGGATCGGTTCCCGTGCATGCCCTGCGCGACGTTTCCCTTACCGTCGAAGCCGGTGAGTTCGCCGCCATCATGGGCGCCTCGGGTTCAGGCAAGTCGAGTTTGATGAACATCCTCGGCTGCCTCGACCGCCCCACGTCGGGCCGGTATCTGCTCGACGGCGCCGACGTCTCGCACCTGTCCAAGGATGAGCGGGCTTCGGTGCGCAACTCGAAAATCGGCTTCGTCTTCCAGGGCTTCAACCTGCTTCGCCGCACCAGCGCCATGGAAAACGTCGAGCTGCCGCTGATCTACTCGAACGTGCACGCGCACGACCGCCACGTGCGCAGCCGGCGCGCCCTGGAACTGGTGGGCCTGGGCAACAAGCTCGACAGCCATCCCAACCAGCTCTCCGGCGGCCAGCAGCAGCGCGTCGCCATCGCCCGCGCGCTGGTTACCGGTCCAAGCCTGATCCTGGCCGATGAGCCTACAGGCAACCTCGACTCCCGGACGGCCGTCGAGATCATGGCTTTGTTTCAGCGCATGAACGCCGCCGGCATTACCATCGTGCTGGTCACGCATGAGCCCGACATCGCGCAGTACTGCCGCCGCATGCTGGTGGTCAAGGACGGCCGCATCCTGCTGGATCAACCGGTGCGCAACCGCCGCGACGCCGCCGCCGAAATGGCCTCGGCGCCGCCACAGGATGAATTCGAGGAGGTGCTGTCATGATGATCCCCATCTTCAAGATCGCCCTCCGCGCGCTGGCGCGGAACAAGGCCCGTTCGGCGCTCACCATGCTCGGCATCGTCATCGGCGTCGGCTCGGTAATCGCCATGGTCAGCCTGGGCCAGGGCGCGCAGCAACAGGTGCAGCAGCAGATCGCGGGCATGGGCGACAACCTTCTGATCGTCATGTCCGGCAGCCGCACGTCGAGCGGCGTCCGCGGCGGCGCGGGCACGAACAACCGGCTCACGCCCGAGGATGCCGAGGCGATTCTGCGCGAGGTCCCCCAGGTGGCCTCCATCAGCCCCGGCGTCAGCTCCAACGTCACCACCGTCTTCGGAAACCAGAACTGGACCACCCGCGCCGAAGGCGTGGGCCTGGACTACCTGCAAATCCGCGGCCGCTCCATCGAAGCGGGCGAATTTTTCACCGAGTCCGACATCCGCTCGGCCGCGCGCGTCGCCGTCATCGGCCAAACCGTCGCCACCGAGTTGTTCGGCGCCGCCGATCCGGTGGGACAAACCATCCGCGTCCGCAACCTGCCCTTCCGCGTCGTGGGCACCATCACGGCCAAGGGGCAAAGCGGTATGGGTCAGGACCAGGACGACATCCTCTACCTGCCCTACACCACCGTGATGAAGAAGCTCCAGTCGACCATCTACATCTCGACCATTTTCGTTTCGGCCAGCGGCCGCGATTCCACCACGGCCGCCGAAGCCGGCATCACCACGCTGCTCCGCGCGCGCCACAACATCCGCGCGGGCCAGGATGACGACTTCACGGTCCGCAACCTCACCGACGTCGCCGAGGCGGCCGAGGAGAGCAGCCGCGTCATGACCATGCTGCTGGGCGGCATTGCCGCCGTCTCGCTGCTGGTCGGCGGCATCGGCATCATGAACATCATGCTGGTCAGCGTCACCGAGCGCACGCGCGAAATCGGCATCCGCATGGCCGTCGGCGCCCGCACGTCACACGTCCAGCACCAGTTCCTCATCGAGTCGCTCGTGCTTGGACTTCTGGGCGGCATCGGCGGCATCCTGGCCGGCATCGCCACCAGCCTCGGCGTTTCCTATGCCTTCGGCTGGCCCCAGTCCATCTCGCCCCTGGCGGTGGCGGGCTCGGCGCTGTTCTCCATGGCCATCGGCATCTTCTTCGGCTACTACCCGGCCAAGAAAGCCGCCGCCCTGGACCCCATCGACGCCCTGCGCTTCGAGTAAGCCGCTACGCGTACTTTTCCAAACAACGCTTGGCCGCCTGCACGCCCTCGAACTCGGTCAGCCGGCGGCCTTCATACTCGATGCCTACCCAGCCGTGATAACCCGCCGCGCCGACAATCTTCATCATGCGCGCCATGTCGATGGTGGTTTCATCGGCCTCCGGCGTGAAGTCGAAGCACTTCATGCTCACGCCCCTGGCATAGGGCATCAGCTTTTCCACGGCCACGTACTTGTCGGTCTCTTTGGGAAAGTTTCCGAAATCCGGCAGCGTCCCCAGGTTGGCCAACCCGGCTTTCTTCATCAGCCCCACCACCACATCGGGGTTCGAGGACACGCCGCCGTGGTTCTCAATGATCACGCTGATGTTCCGCCCCTTGGCGTACTCGCACAGACGCGCGAAGCTCTCCACGCACCGCTTCAAGAACTCTTCGATCCCGGCGGGCGAGTCCGGCTGCTTCTGCCCGGGATACATATTCGTCCGGATCGCATGGCCGCCCAGCTCCGCCGTGATGTCCACCCACTTGCGATGATTGTCCGCGGCGCGCAGCCTCTCGCTCCGGTCCACTGCGCCCATGTAGCCTTCGTTGTCGCACATGATCAGGACGCACCTGGTTCCGGTGTCCCGCATGTTGTTCTTCAGGCGCGTAACGTAGCCTTCCGTCGGCGCCTCCCACAACGCATTCACAAATTCCAGCCCCTCGATGCCGAACTGCTCGCGCGCGATGCGGGGGAAATCCAGGTTCGTCACCATCCGGCTCTGGATCGCCTTGTGGATGGACCACTGGGCCAGAGAGATCTTGAACTTCTTGGCCTGCGCCGCCGCCCGCGCCGCCGTCACCAACGCTACGCCCGAAGCCAGAACGGGCGCGCTCACCGCGCCCTGTAGAAATTGCCGCCGTCTCATGCGCTCTATCCTACCCCGCCGCGCGCCGCCGTGACAGGCGCCTGGCGCGCCAACCATCCGGAGCGCCGGTGCTACAATCAGTCTTCGCGCGATGAAGACTGAAAAAGAGCTGCGCGACGATATCGTACGCATCGGGCAGCTCGTCTACCAAAAAGGCTGGGTCGCCGCCAACGACGGCAACATCAGTGTCCGGCTCGACTCAGAACGGCTCCTGTGCACGCCCACCGGCGTCAGCAAGGGCATGATGTCGCCCGACGATCTCATCATCGTCGACATGAAGGGCAACAAGATCGAAGGGCGCAAAGAGCGTACCTCGGAGATCATGATGCACCTCACCGTCTACGAACTGCGCCCCGACATCCGCGCCGTCGTCCACGCGCATCCGCCTGTGGCCACGGGCTTTGCCAGCGCGGGCAAGCAGCTCAATCTGGCCCTGCTGCCCGAGGTGGTCATCACGCTTGGCTGCGTCCCCCTGGCCGGCTATGGACTGCCCGGCACAAACGAACTGACGGACCCCATGCTGGCCTACATCCCCAAGTACGACGCGCTCATGATGGCCAATCATGGGGCGGTCTGCTATGGCGAGGATCTCTGGAAGGCCTTCTTCAAGATGGAGACCGTCGAACACTTCGCCCGCATCACGCTTGTCGCGGAGCTTCTGGGCGGCCCCACCGTGCTACCTCGCGCCGAGGTCGACAAACTCCTGGACTCGCGCACGCGCTATGGCGTCAAGGCGAAAGTCGCCGGTGAGCCCGGCTGTCCCGCCTCGGCCGAGGATGTCGCCTCTGGCTCCGCCTCCTGCTCGCTTCCCCCGGCGGCCCCCGCCGCCTCCTGGAGCGCTCCCGCGCCCGCGCGCCCGTCCGCCGCGGGGCCGGCCAAGTTTGAAGTTACGCGCGAGGAGCTCATCGCGCTGGTCGAAGAAGCCGTCCGTGCCCGCGTGGGATAATCAAATTCGGCGGCTGCCTTCTTGCGCCGCCCCCCACGATCGCGTACAACAGTTGAGAAAGGTCATACGAACCCATGGGTGAAGCGTTAGGCATGATTGAGACCCGCGGCCTGGTGGCGATGATTGAAGCCTCCGACGCGATGGTAAAGGCCGCCAAAGTCACGCTGGTCGGCTGGGAAAAGATTGGCTCGGGCTACGTCACCGCGCTTGTTCGTGGCGATGTGGCCGCCGTTCGCGCCGCCACCGATGCGGGCGCCGCGGCCGCGCGCCGCGTGGGCGAACTCATCGCCGTCCATGTCATTCCGCGCCCCCATCCCAGCCTCGAAGACGTCCTGCCCATCGGCAAGGCATCCAACTCCAAGTAGCCGGGAGCCTCTCTCTCCATGATCCTGGCGCGCGTCGTTGGAACGGTTGTCGCGACCCGCAAAGACCCGCGGCTGGAAGGCAAGAAGCTTCTCATCATCAAACCTGTCTCGCCCGAAGGCAAGGACGAGGCCGGCTATGTGATCTCCGTCGATACCGTCGGCGCCGGCTTTCGCGAGCTTGTCATCGCCGTCGCCGGTTCCTCGGCCCGCATGGCCGACGGTTGCAAGGATACGCCGGTGGACAACTCCATCGTCGGCATTGTCGATTCGGTCTCCCTCGACGATCCGCCCGCCGCGGCCAACTCCGGCGGCAAACGGGGGAAATAATGTATCTCGGACGCGTCATCGGCCGTGTCTGGTGTACCGCCAAGAACGCCGGCCTCGACTCCCAACGTCTGCTGCTGGTGCAGCCAATCACCCCCGAAGGAGCCCCCACCGGCAAACAGCTCATCTGCACCGACACAACCGGCGCCGGCGCTGGCGAAACCGTCTACTATTGCGGCGGCAAGGAGTGCAGCTTCCCCTTCCTCCCCGCCGAGGTGCCCACCGACCGCTCCATCGTCGGCATCGTCGACGAACTCCACGTGGACCGAGGCGCCCGGCGCGCCGCCAACGAACCGGCGGGAGTTTAGCCCATGCTCCTGGCGCGCGTCATCGGCGATCTCGTCGCCACCCGCAAACATGAAAGCCACGAAGGCCGGAAGGCGCTGCTGGTGCAGCCGCTCAACCTCGACCTCACCGACCGCGGCGACGCCCTAGTCGCCCTCGACGCCGTCGACGCCGGCGCCGGCGACCTTGTCCTGCTCTCCACCGAGGGCTTCTCCGCGATGACTTCGGTGGGACGTCCGAACTCGCCGATCGACATGGCCGTTCTCGGTATTGTCGACCGCATCGACCTCGCCTGACCTCCTCCGCCTCTTCCGTCTCTCGCCGGAGGAAACGATCAGCCGCCCGCCAATTACCAGCAGCATCGTAATTTTGCCGAACTCCAGGTAGGAATCCCCCTTCTGGTAGTTGAAGTAGCTGCGCCGCTCGTCGCGCATCTCATCCACGCTGGCGAAATCCAGCGCCCGGCCGAGCTCAATCACCCTGGGTCTGATCGCGAATTGCTGCAAAATCACAGCCGCCAGCATGCCTGCGGACAACGCCAGCATCCATTTGTTCCCGTTGGTCGCAAAAAGCAGGACCAGCAGCAAAAACACAGCCAGCACCAACTGCGCCAGCCCCCATTGCCGTAGCTGGTACCGGTTCTGCTCCGCCGCGAAATACCGCAGAAACACCCGGGCGCGCTCCACGCCAATGTCATTGAGCGCCTGCTCGCCTGACCGTGTCACCGGCTTCAACGCCCGGTCCACCGAATCGTAGCTGTCCGCCGTGGCCCACGTCATAAAAAGCCCCGCCCCCAGCCACAACCCCAAGAGCAACATCGAGAACCGTCGGGAGTGCATGAAAATTCAGTGTAACCGGATTCCATCGCGCGGTCACCTTGCGCTGCCCACTTTCGCTCCCTTGTTTTCAAGCATCTGCGAGAATGAGCACCCGGCGTATTCCGCTATCTCTCTAGGGTGATCGTGCAGGCGCGGTCCGCAAGGATCAAGCCGGGACAAGCAGATGGACGATCCGATTATCGTAATTCCTCCTCCTGCTCTGTGGTAGTACCCTTCTCCCCCATGTGGGGATGAATTCTTGCGTGCACAGACGCATGTTCGTAGTACCGT
Source organism: Bryobacterales bacterium (assembly GCA_020847045.1). Taxonomy (GTDB): domain Bacteria; phylum Acidobacteriota; class Terriglobia; order Bryobacterales; family Bryobacteraceae; genus JAFLBB01. The sequence goes on from JADLCT010000083.1 coordinate 30,376, forward strand.
CGGCTCCGTAAGGAGTCTTGCCAAATCACGGCCTAGGTCTGTTATGATTCTTAGGAGTACTCCAGCTTAGGGTACTCCTAAGAACGCAGACTCCCGTTCTCCACCATTCTTGTCTTGCTGGTGAGCGGTTGACGCGTTTCCTCCAAATCGTCGGATTTCTCCTCCTGATTGTTCCCCTCGTCGGGAATACATCCTCCCGGCGTCTGAACGGGATCGAACTCCCCCCCGACCTTAAACCCGCCTACGATTCGCTCTATTCTCTCTGGGGCCGCCGTGAGTATGTCCGGCTACTCCAGGACTCCCAGGCCCTCTCTGCCACCGCCGCCCACCGGGGGCTTCACCGCACGCAGGCTCGCATCGAATCCATCACCGCCGGCGCTTTGTCCCTTACATTTCAATACCGCGCCTCGGCCCAAACCTATCTGCGCGTCATCGCGCTCGCCGAACGCACCGAGGACCGGCCCCTCGCCGCCCTGGCCTCGTTCAATTTGAGCAACGTGTATTACCACCTTGGCGCGCTGGATGAATCCGCCGCCGCACTGCGACGCGCCTCTCAAATGGTCCCCGCTGGCGCCAGTCTCGTCTCGCCCATCGACATCGCCCTGCACCAGGCCCGCCTGGCCGCCCGAACCGAAGGCATGCAGCCTGCCCGCCCGCTCCTGCGGCAGGCCCTTGCACTGGCCGAATCCTTGGATGACAACTCGCGCGCAGCGCTGGTCAGGGAAACCACCGCCGGGCTCCTCCTCGAAGCCGGCTTCGTCGAGGAGGCCACGGCTCCGGCAGAAGCGGCACTTGTCTACCGCCGCCAATCCAAGGACCCTCTTCTTTCCTCCACGCTGCTGACGCTGTCCCGGATCCGCAACACCCAGAACCGCCCGCAGGAGGCTCTCACCCTGGCTCAGCAGGCGTTCCTGCAGTTGAACCGTAACCCGCCGCAGCGCCCCCTCTACCGCTTCTATCAGTTTCGCGGAGAGGCAAAAGCCGCTCTCGGCCGTCTGGAAGAGGCCCGTGACGACCTTCGCGCCGCCATCGAGCACCTCCGGCTTCTCCGTCCGGAATCGCTTCCCGCCGAATCCATCCTCCTCCGCTCTTTTTCACGGCAGCAGGATGTATTCGCCTCTCTCGCCGGGATCTGCGCCCAACTCTACCGCCGCTCGGGCCGCCCGGCCGATCTCTGGGAGTCCTTTGCCGCCGCCAATGACAATCGCGCCTTCGCTATGCGCCTGGCGCTGGCCCGCCGCGACGATCCCACGGCAGCCTACGCGAACCTGGTCTCTCAACTCCAGGCCGCCGAACTGAGCGCCCTCCGCGACAACTCCGCCGCCGCACGCGCCGCGCTCGCCTCGGCCCGGCTCAACCTCTCCGAATCCGAACTGGCCGCCCGCGCTGGCCTCCGCCTCCCCTCCCAACCGCTCGACCTGCGACGGCTCCAGTCCCAACTCTCCCCGCGCACGGCAATCATCCAGTTCCAGACCGGCCCGCGCGTCTCCTACGCCTGGGTTCTTACGGCTCGTTCGCTCACTCTGCGGGAACTTCCGCCCGCCGCTACGCTGCGAGCGGCCACCGAACGGCTGCTGCCGCTCCTGGAGCGGGACTCCCCCGAGGCGCTGAACGCCTCCCATCACCTGTATGCCACGCTGTTCGGACCGTTGCGCGCTTCGCTGCAAGATGCGGACCACTGGATCCTTCTCCCGGACCAATTCCTGTACCGCATCCCCTTCGCAGCCCTGGTCACAGGCTTCCCACGGGGCGCGCCGCGCTTCCTTATCCAGGACGCCGTCCTGCAAATCGCCCCTTTTCTGGCCACGCCCACTTCCGCCACAGCCCCGGCCCGTTCACCCAGCCTCATCGCGTTTGGCGATCCCGTGTACAATGCCGCCGATCCCCGCTTCCAGCCGCCGCGCGGCACCACGTGGCTGCCCTGGGCCACGCCTCCGCCCAGCCCGGAGGCGGTCACTCTTCCCCGCCTGCCAGGCACGGCCGCCGAGATTCGCCATGCTTCGGACGCCTGGAACGGAAACTCCCGGCTTTTCTCCGGGGCCCATGTCAACGCCGCCAATCTTTCTAGCGCGCTGGCCTCCGGCCCCGAAGTCGTGCATCTCGCCACGCACCTGGTGCCCAGTGCCTCCGATCCCGCCGAAAGCCGCTTGATGCTCTCCCTCACTCCCTCAGGCGAGGCGGAACTGCTCGACCCCGCCGGCATCTCCTATCTCCCCGTCTCCTGCCCCCTCATCGTTATGAGCGGATGCCGCGCCGGAGCCGCCGGAGCCATCGCCAGCGAAGGCCTCCTTGGCCTCTCCCGCGCCTGGCTCTCCGCCGGCGCCTCCTCCGTTCTCGCCACACGCTGGCCCATGCCGGACGACACGGGCGCTATGTGGGAACCCTTTTACAAAGCCTGGCGCGCATCCTCCCTGCCGCCGGGCGCCGCCAGAGCCTCCGCAGCCCTCCAGACCGCGCAGCGCGAGCTGATCGGCTCCGGCTCCTGGCGCTCCCGGCCCAGCTTCTGGGCCTCTTATTTCGTGATAGGAAGCAATTGACCGTATGACCATTTCCTTAGCTACCGGCCTGCCGGACAATCTCCCGGACGACTCCGCCTCCCGGCCGGCCTCTCCGCAAACGCCCGCCCCACAGTCCGAGTCTCCCCCTCCCGCCGGACTCTACTCCCGCTGGACCGAACTGGTGCAACGCATCCAGAGCGGCGACCAGTCCGGTATGGAGGAGTTGTACAAGGTCTTCTCACGCGGCATACGTTATTACCTCTGCCGCCAGCTTGGGCCCCAGGAACTCGATGACAAGGTCCATGACGCCTTCCTGATCGTCGTCCAGGCCATCCAGCGCGGCGAACTCCGCGAACCGGACCGTCTCATGGGCTTTGTCCGCACCGTGGTCCGCCGCCAGATCGCCGCCCACATTGACAACGCCGTCACCACGCGCCGCGACTATGTGGACGTGGAGACCACTCCCAAACTCTTCGACGCCTCCCGCACGCCCGAGGAACACGCCATCGGCGACGAGCGAGTGAACATCATGCGGGAGGTGCTGCGCGAGATCTCCCATCGCGACCGTGAGATTCTCACCCGCTTCTACCTGAAAGAGCAGTCCCAGGAACAGATCTGTTCGGAGATGGAACTGTCGGAGACGCAGTTCCGGCTTCTCAAGTCCCGCGCCAAGGCCCGCTTCGGCGAGCTCGGCCGGAAACGTCTCGCTTCACGCCCGCTGTCGCGCCTCATCCGCGCGGTCACCGGTGAGTAATCATGCTCCATTTCTTATCGCGATTCTATTCCCCGGTACTTTTTTCCCACGCTGGAGTGAGATTTTCTCTCTCCGCGCGCCACCAGTCTTTGCAGAAAGAGGTATACCTGTGAAATCGTTGGGACAGGTACACGATGGTTCGGACACGGACTTCGATGCATGGAGTAAAGGTATGTCGCTCTTGGAACGTGGCCATTTGACCGAAGAAGCCATGGAAACCTATGCTCTGGGCCGGTTGGCGGACCCGGAGGCCGAACTCCTGGAAGAGCACCTGCTGCTCTGTCATGACTGTCAGGACCGCCTGCGGCAGGTGGATGAATTCGTCGCCGCTTTCCGCGTCGCGGCGGACCGCACGGAAGGGAAGCAGGACGCCCAAACGCCCCCCGGACGGCGTGTGGGCCCAAACCTCCGGGCGTCGCTGTTCAGTTTTTTCCGCTCCTGGCGGCCAATCTATTCCATTGGCGGCGCCGTGGCGGCCGCCGCCCTGGTGGTTGCCTTGCTCCCCCAGGCACAGCGGCCCGCTGCCGCCCCCGTCCGCATTGAGTTGAATGCCATCCGGGGCATGGTGCCCGAGGTTAGGCTCCCGTCGCCTGGCTCCGCGCTCCAGTTTTCCCTGGACCTCACCGGCCTACCCACGGCCGGGCGGTTCACACTGGAACTCGCCGCCGCTTCCGGACAGGTTCTATGGACGGAAACGGTTGCCCGTCCCGAAGGCGGCTCCCTCTCCGTCTCTCCTTCGTTCACACCCAGAGCGGGCATCTACTGGCTCCGCATCTACGACGATGGCGGAAGCCGCGTCCTGCTCCGCGAGTTTGGCTTCCGCGTCCGGGCCTAGCCGTACTTCCCGCGCACCGGTTTAGAACTCCCGCCGCTTGAGGCGCGCCACGTTGAACTTCGCCGTATCGGCCACGGCCATCACGGCCATCACACCCGCCTGCACGGGATCGGTCACCACAAGGTCCGCCGCTTCCGGGACGCTGCCCGCCATGTTCAGGCTGATCACCAGCAGACCCTGGGTCCGCACCTCGCGCACGGCGATCTCGATCTCCCCTCCCATCAGCGATCCGGCCAGCACCAGCGCTCTCGCCCTGGGCAGCCGCGCCACGCCGCGCACGGCCTCGGCAAGAGCTTGTTCGCCCACCAGAGGAATCGTGTCCACCGAGATGTGTTCGCCCCGGATGTTGTGGCGGTCCGCCTCCACGATCGCCCCGATGGCCACCTGCGCCACCTGCGCGCCGCCGCCCATGATGATGATCCGCTTGCCGTAGATCTGCATCAGGCTGGTCTCGCGCGACACTTCGCGCACCGACTCCAGCCCCCGCATCTCTTCCAGTAGCGTTTCGCCCGCGCCGGGCAGCGATAGCTCAAACGACACCCGCGTCGTTTCGCCGTCGATGCCGACAATCTCCACCGACGTGATGTCGCCCTGGTGACGGGCAATCGCTCCGGTTAATTGCGCCAGCACGCCGGGTCCCGATCGGGCCCGCACCAGCAGCGCGACTTTCTCAGCCAAGACCCACCTCGTACTTCCGCAAAATCTCCTCCCACTTTCCCTTTGCCTTCAGCACCATCTCGGCCACCTCGCGAAACGCTCCTTCGCCGCCGCGCGCCTCGGTGACATAATGCGCCTCGCGCTTCACCTCCGGCCTCGCATTGGCCACGGCGATACCGAAGCCCACCCTGTGAAAACACACGATGTCGGTCAGGTCATCGCCCATGTAGCCGATATTTTCCCGCGGCGTCTTCGAGTCGGCGATGATCTCCTCCAGCGTCGCAATCTTTTCGTGATTACCCATGTAGCAATATTTGAAGTGCCCGCTCTGCGCCCTCAATTCCGTCGCGCGGGACTTCCGCCCGCTGATCAGCCCCATCGTGATCCCATGGGCGTGAAACCAGTGCAGCGCAATTCCGTCCAGCGCGCTAAACCCCTTGGTCTCGTCCCACTCCCCGGATGCCGTCGGAACAAAATAGATTTTGCCGTCCGTCAGCACGCCGTCAATGTCCACCAGCATCAGTTCCAGACGCCGGCAACGGTCCGTCACGCTCACCTCGGCCCCGCCGGTCTGCATTTTCCCCGCTTGCGTATCCATCGTCATCCGTGTTAATCCGTGGCTCGTGGCTCTCCTCGACCGGGTCCGCGAAACCATCTCACGTTATAGCATGCTGCCCGCGCCCGGACCCTCCGCGCCTTTCACCGGCGTTGCCCTGTCGGGTGGCGGCGATTCCACCGCGCTGCTCCACATCCTCCACCGTCTCGGCTACCGCCTGCATGCGCTCCACCTCAATCACCTGCTCCGCGGCGCGGAGTCCGACGCCGACGAGTCCTTCGCCCGCTCCCTCTGCGCCGCCCTCTCCATTCCCCTCACCGTCCGGCGCGCCGATCCCCGCGACGCCTCACCCTCCAACCTCGAGGCCGCCGGCCGCCGTCTCCGCCGCGTCTTCTTCGCCGAATCGCGCGCCCAACTGCGGCTCCACCGCATCGCCACCGGGCATTCTCAAACCGACCAGGCTGAAACGCTGCTCCTTCGCCTGCTGCGCGGCGCCTCCCCCCGCGGCCTGGCTTCCATCCTGCCCGTCACGCGCGAAGGCCTCATCCGCCCCCTGCTCGGCCTCTCCCGCGAGGAGATCCGCGCCTGGCTTCTTTCCGAGGGCCTCCCATTCCGTGACGATGCAAGCAACCAAGACACCTCGCGCCTGAGAGCCCGCGCACGCCATACCCTGCTACCCGTCCTGGCCCGCGACTTCAACCCGGCCGCCGTTCCCGCAATCTCCCGGCTCGCCTCTCTTGCCTACGAGGACGAACGGTATTGGGCCGCCCTCACCCGCAAACTCTTCCCCCGTTATTTCACCCCGGCGGCCTTTGGCGCGCTTACGGCCGACGCCGGCGCCCTGTTGCGAGCCGCGCCCGCCCTGCGCCTCCGCCTGCTCCGTGCTGCGCTCGACGCCGTTCGCCTTCCGGCGGGCGAACTCTCCCACCACCACCTGGAGCGGGTGCTCGCCATCCTGCCACGCACCTCAGCCTCCGCCACACTGCCCGGCGTGCTCCTCCGCCGGTCCTTTCATCTGCTGCACATCGCGCCGGCCTCGCCGCCCCTTTCCCATGGCACGGTCCACATCGAAGGTCCTGGCCCCCACCCGTTTCCCGGGGGCGAGATTCACCTGCAACTCCGCGTATATAATACGGATGGGAGGGGACTCGACCGGTCGGTTCTGCGCGGCCCTCTCTTGTTGTCGGTTTGGAAGCCCGGCGACGCCTACCGCCCTCTGGGCGCGGCCCGCCGCACGAAGCTCAAGGTGTTGTTTCAAAATGTGCGTATCCCATCCTGGGAACGGCCCTTCTGGCCGATCTTATGGTGGGATGACCAAATCGTCTGGTCCCGGTTGTTCGGGCCCGCCGCCGAATTCGCCGCTCCCCGTGATGCGGATGTCTCTGTCGGCGTACAGGTTACGCTTTCTTCCGGACAAGTGGCCGGCGATTGAATCGGTTTGGCGGTTTCAGCCGTCTGTATGGTAAGCGGTTGTAGTTGAGACCGCGCTCGCCGCTACGCTCCGCGGGCGGCGGCAGGGAGCATGCATGAATTCGAATGTGAAAACGCTGGTCTTCTGGATTGTCCTGGTGTGCGTCGGCGTCCTCGTTTGGGCGGTCATCCAGGCCGGAGGCGGCAAACGCGAAGAGGTTCTTACCTTCTCGCAGTTCCTGAATGACGTGGATGCCGGACGCGTCAAATCGGTGACCATCAATGGCACCGACGTCAAGGGCGTCTTCCGCGACGATCAGTCCAAGGTTCTGCGCACGGTGGTGCCGCGCGAATACCAGAACCTTTACACGACTCTGCGCGAGCACAACGTCAACATGGAGTTCAAGGATCCTTCCGGTGGAAGCTGGCTTTCGCTGCTGGTGAACGCGATTCCGTTCATTCTCCTGATCGCCTTCTGGATCTTCATGATGCGCCAGATGCAGTCCGGCGGGAACAAGGCCCTCAGCTTTGGGAAAAGCCGTGCCCGCCTGCATAGCTCGCAACAGAAGAAGGTCACCTTCAAGGATGTTGCCGGCGTCGAGGAAGCCAAGGAGGAGTTGCAGGAGATCATCGAGTTTCTGCGCGAGCCCCAAAAATTCCAGAAGCTTGGCGGCCGCATTCCCAAGGGCGTGCTGCTCATCGGCCCTCCCGGAACCGGCAAAACGCTTCTGGCCCGCGCCATCGCTGGTGAGGCCAACGTGCCGTTCTTCTCCATCTCCGGTTCCGACTTCGTCGAGATGTTCGTCGGCGTCGGCGCCAGCCGGGTCCGCGACCTGTTTGAGCAGGGCAAAAAGAACGCACCTTGCATCATTTTCATCGACGAAATCGACGCCGTGGGCCGCCATCGTGGAGCGGGCCTCGGCGGCGGTCATGATGAACGCGAGCAGACGCTGAACCAATTACTTGTGGAGATGGATGGTTTCGAGTCCAACGAAGGCGTGATTCTGGTCGCGGCCACCAACCGCCCCGACGTGCTCGACCCCGCCCTGCTCCGGCCCGGACGGTTCGACCGCCGCGTCGTCGTGCCCCGTCCCGATCTCAAAGGGCGCGAGCACATCCTGCGCGTGCACACGCGCAAGACCCCGCTTGCCGACGATGCCGACATGAGCGTCATCGCCCGCGGCACACCGGGGTTTGCCGGCGCCGATCTGGCCAACCTCGTCAACGAGGCCGCCCTCATCGCCGCCCGCCAGAACCGCAAGGTCGTCACCATGTACGACTTTGAAGTCGCCAAGGACAAGGTCATCATGGGCGCCGAACGCAAATCCATGATGCTCTCCGACGCCGAGAAGAAGACCACCGCCTATCATGAGGCCGGCCACGCCCTGGTCGCCGTGATGCTGCCCGATGCCGACCCGCTGCACAAGGTCACCATCATCCCGCGCGGCATGGCCCTGGGCCTCACCATGCAGTTGCCGCTCGACGACAAGCACAGCTATTCGAAAAACTACCTCAAGGCGCAGCTCACCATCCTCATGGCCGGCCGCATCGCCGAGGAGATGTTCCTCGACCAGTCCACCACCGGCGCCGGCAACGACATTGAGCGCGCCACCGACATGGCCCGCAAGATGGTGTGCGAGTGGGGCATGAGCGATCTCGGCCCGCTGAGCTTCGGCAAGAAAGAGGAGCAGATCTTCCTGGGCCGGGAGATCGCCCAGCACCGCGACTACTCCGAGGAGACGGCGCTTAAAATCGACGAGCAGGTCCGCAAGTTCGTCGACGACGGCTACCGCTCCGCCCGCGACATCATCGAAAAGTACCGCGATGCCCTGGTCCGCATCGCCGAGGCGCTACTGGAGCGTGAAATCCTGGATGCCGCCGAGGTGAAGCTGTTGATCGACGGCCATAGCCTTACGCCGCTGTCCGGCGCCAACAACAAATCCAAGCCGCCCTCGGGCGACTCGCAGCAGGTGATCAAGCCGGAAGGCGGCCTGCGCATCCCGCCCATCATGGACGGCGGCGAAAGCCCCCACCCGGCGTAAGGAACGAGGTATCCGCTTCTCTTGGTCCCCTCGTTCCCGGTCTACCTGTTCGACATTGACGGCACGTTGCTCGATTCGGCGCCCGACATCACGGGCGCCGTTCGCGGCGTTCTGGCCCACCACAGTCCGCAACGGGAACTCTCCCAGCAGTACCTCGAGAGCTTCATCGGTCATCACCTGCACGCCCTGTTCACAGATCTCTTCCCCGCCTACTCGCCGGAACAGATCGAGGAGATGATCGCCCACTACCGCCGCATCTACCCCGAGCGCGGCCACAACGCCACCAAGCCCTACCCTGGCGTCCTGGAGGCCATTCCCCTGCTCGGCGGCCGCAAATCCACGGCCACCACCAAGGGCACGCCCACGTCACGTCTGGTACTGGAAAAGTTTGGTCTGCTGCCGTACTTCGACCACGTCCAGGGCACCGACGGCTTCCCCTCCAAGCCCGCACCCGATGTGCTCCTCAAATCCATCGAGCACTTTGGCGTCACCCCGGCCGACTGCCTGTTCATCGGCGACGCCGCCCCCGACATGGAAGCCGGCCGCCGCGCCGGAGTCAAAACCTGCGCCGTTCGCTACGGCTACGGCGACCAGACCGCCATGGCCCGATGGGAACCGGACTACTGGATCGACGATCTCCGCCAGCTTCTCCCCGGCGGCTGATGCCGCCTACTGCTTCTTCCCCTGCTTCCCTTTCTTCCCGCTGCCCGGTTTCCCCGCTTCCGCCTTCCCCTCGTCCACGCCTTCGAACGTCACAGTGGACTCCGTCGTCATGATCGTCGACTCGGTGGCGAACTGCCTGTAGTTACGGTACTCGGCCTGATTGCTCACACACAGCAGCGTCCCGCGCTTGCACGCCAGGCTGCCGCTCTTCACCGGCATCAGATGCTCGCGCGGACCGATCTTCACCTTCCCGTATTCCACCATCATCTCCACCTTGTCCATCGGAAAGCCATCCGGAATCTGACGGCCCTGCATCTCCAGCCGCAACACCCTGTGCGTTTCCTCATCGATCCAGATCGAACCCTTATACGCCGGATAGATGGTCTGCCCCTCGAAAGTCACGCGCCAGTGCGAGTTCTCCTTCGCCACCGTGTAGTCGTACCACTTCGCCATCCGGCCGCCCACGGTCTCCGAACCACGTTTCTCAAACTTCGCCGCCGTCGCAGGACTGAGCACATCGGCCGCCATGGCGCCGAACTCGCCGACGCTCCACGAACCGGACTCTTCCGGCGTACCTTTCTTTAGCTTCTTTCCGTTGATCTCGACGTTGCGAAACTCGTCCTTCGTCCCCTCGTGCGCCAGTTCCGCCGTCACGCGGTCCTTCATCCGGAAATCCGCCGGTTTCGTCTCGCTCTGGTAGCGATAGGTGATCTGCTGGCAGAGAAAATTCGGCAGCGAGTCCACCCATTGCTCCACCACCTCCCGCGCCCATTCAATGACAGCATCGCCCGCCGGCCGCCCGGCGCCCCCGGCCGCCTGCCCGGTGACCACCCGCCCGTTCGAGTCGGTCACGATCTCCTTGTACACCTCCGGCGCCGGACCAGTTGACGGCGTCATCTCGGGCCGCCCGGTCGAGGTCGTCCCACTCTCGCCTTTTTTCGGAATGCCCCGCTTCAACCGCGGAGGCCCTTCGGCGCCGCCTTGCGCGCAGGCGCCCGCGGCCAATCCCAACGCCAACGCCGCCGCAACCAGGACGCTCACTCCGGTGGCCACTGCTCCTTCCTCCATGCCATGTCCCAGAACATCCACTCATACCGCGCCCCGCGCTCATACAAAACGAGGCACCGCTCGCGTTCCGCGGCCGTCAACTCCGCGCCCATGGCGTCCATCATCGCCAGCACCTCGCGCACGCTCCGGCCGTAGTCCTCGCCAGCATACTGGTTGATCCATTGCTGATACTCGCGGTTCTTCGAGCCGCGCTTCACAAGCTCCTTCCCCACCTCCCAATAGATCCAGTAGCAGGGCAGCATCGCCGCCAGCCCTTCGGCGAACGTTCCCCGTTCCACCACAGCCAGCAGATGGTTCGTGTAGGCCGTGTTCACCGGAGCCATCGTCACGCGGGACGCCTGTGTGCTTTGGACGCCGGACTTGGCGAGGATGGTTTCGTGCAATGCGCTTTCCACGGCCACCGCCTCGGACGCATGCCTGTTCAGTGTCCGCCCCCACTCCACGCGCGGCGCTTTCGAGGCCAGCACGCTTAACGCCTGACCGTACACTCGCAGATACTGCGCGTCCTGCTCCAAATAGAACAGAAACCGGTCCCGAGGGAGCGTTCCATCGGTCAAGCCGGCCAGGAAGGGATGCCGCAGCGTCTTCTCATAGATGGGCTTGGCGCGGCCCCACATCTCGCCGGTCAGTGACGCCGCCGCCACGGCTGCCATGGCCGCTACCACCACCGCCGCCATCACCCGAACACCCTCTCAATCACCTTGCCGCCAAAGTCGGTCAGCTTCTCCTGACGCCCGTTGTGCAGATACCACAGACGGTGCTGCTCCAGCCCGCAGGCTTGCAGGATCGTCGCGTGGAAGTCCCGCATGTGATAGCCGTCGATCGCTTTCAAACCGAAATCGTCGGTCGCCCCGATGGTCTGCCCCCCCTTCACGCCGCCGCCCGCCATCCACATCGTGAACCCGTGCGGGTTATGGTCCCGCCCGTTCCCGCTCTGTGACATCGGCAACCGCCCGAACTCGCTGCCCCAGATCACCAGCGTGGAATCCAGCAGCCCGCGCGACTTCAGGTCCGTCAGCAGCGCCGCCACCGGCTGATCCGTCAACCCGCACATCTTTTCATGGTTCTCGACAATGTGGCTGTGCGCGTCCCACTGGATGCTCACCGGACCACCGCCCGAATACAACTGCACGAAGCGCACGCCCCGCTCCACCAACCGCCGCGCCAGCAAACACCGCGTCCCGAACTCGGCCGTACGCTTGTTGTCCAGCCCGTACAGCTTCCGCGTGGCCTCGCTCTCCTTGGCCAGGTCCACGGCCTCCGGAGCATGCGCCTGCATGCGGAACGCCAGCTCATAGCTGGCAATGCGCGCCGCCATCTCCGCATCGCCGTCCGGCGCGTCGTGCTCGTTCATCTTCTGAAGGAGATCGAGCGTCCGCCGCTGCCTCTCCACCGTCACTCCCTCCGGCGAACGCAGGTGCAGAATCGGATTCGCGCCTGGACGGAACAGTGTGCCCTGATACACGGCCGGCAGAAAACCCGATCCCCACATCGGCGTTCCGCCCTCGGGCGTCCCTTCCGGCTGGGGCATCACCACATACGCCGGCAGATTCTCGCTTAAGGATCCCAACCCGTAGGTCACCCACGACCCCACGCTTGGATACCCCATCAGAATCCGTCCCGACATCACCTGGTACATAGCCGGCGCGTGCACCACGCTCTCGGTGTAGAAGTTCTTCACGAAGCAAATGTCATCCACGCACTTGGCCAGGTGCGGCATCAGCGTGCTCACCCAGGCGCCGCTCCGGCCGTGCTGCTGGAACTCCCACGGCGAGGCGAGAATCGGCGTCGAACCGTCCGTGAACTGGCTGCCGATCTTCCCGAAACTTTCCGGCAGCCTCTGCCCCTCGTACTGCTTCAGAACCGGCTTCGGATCGAAGGTGTCGATCTGGCTCGGCGCTCCCACCATGAACAGGAAGATCACCGACTTGACCTTCGACGGCAGTTGCGGCGGTTTGGCCGCCAATGGATTGCCCCGCACGGCAGCCCCATATCCCTCGCGCGCCAGCAGCGACTCCAGGGCGATCGCTCCGAACCCGTGCGCCGCCGTGCGCAAGATATCCCGCCTCGTCGTGTTCCGCCCGCATCCACTGTCCATGGTCATCGCCTCTCACGGCTCATACACAAATCACGGCACATACACAAACTCGTTCCTGTTCAGCATCGCCAGCGCGAAGTCCTCCCACGGACCCCCGGCGGCTGCAAACGCCTTCGCCTCTTCCAACTCGGCCGGCTCGGGCTCCCGCGCCAGCGCCAGCAGATAGGCCCGCCGCACCCGGCACGCCGCGTCACTGCCACACTCGCTCGCCAGCCGTCCGGCGAGCATCCGCGCCGCGCCTCTAATCGTGTCGCTGTTCAGCAGCGACAGCGCCTGCAGCGCATGTGTGCTGACGGGCCTCACCGGGCATGAGGTCATCGCATCCGGCTGATCGAAGTTGGCCAGCAGCGGCAACCGCACCGTCCTTTTGTTCAACAGGTAGAGGCTGCGCCGGTAGTGGTCCCGCTCGTCCAACTCCACCGGCCACAGGTTGTCCGGCTCGCCTTCGGTGAAGATCAGGTCGTAGACCTCCTTCTCAATCGGCGTCTTCATCGGCCGTCCGAACATCCGGGGGTTCAACACGCCGGCCACCGCCAGCGCGCCGTCGCGGAGAAATTCCGCGTCCAGCCGCCGCCGGTTCATCCGCCACAGCAGCTTGTTCTCCGGATCGGCCTCCGCCTTCTTCGCATCGTTGTCCGCACGCTGCCGGTAGACGCTCGACGTCACGATCATGCGGTCCATCGCGCGCACGCTCCAACCGCGCGCCACGAACTCCACCGCCAGCCAGTCCAGCAGCTTCCCATTCGACGGCCGCCGCCCCAGCACGCCAAAATCGTTCGGCGTCGCCACGATCCCCACGCCCATCCGCGCCTGCCAGATCCGGTTCACCATCACGCGCGCCGTCAGCGGATGCTCCTCGCTCACAAGCCAGCGCGCCAGCGCCGAGCGGCGCCCTTCCGGCGCCACAGGCGGCGCGTCTCCGTTCACCACGCGCAGGAAGCCCGGCAGCACCGCCTGCTGTTTCATCTTGTAGTCGCCCACTTTCAGAACGAAGGTCACCGGCGACATCGCCTCGTTCTTCACGGCGTAGGCGCGCGCGGGCTCCGCGGGAGCCTCCCGTTCCAGTTCGTGCAGCCGCCGGCGCAAGCCGGCCCGCCGCTCCCTGTCTTCGGGCGTCAAAACCGCCAGCACCTCGTCCCAACTGACGCTCAACTGCGCGTTGGCCTCGGCCGCCAGGCGCATCTGCTCGCTGGTCCTTTTGTCCTTTTCAACAGCCAGAGCCGCGGCAAACTCCGCACCCAGCCGCGCCTGCTTCTCCTCCTTCAGACGCTCGCGGTAGGGCTTCTCAATCGCCGCGATCGAATCCTTTACCGGCTTCAGCCGCCCCTCATACGCCTTCCGCTCCGCTTCATACCGCGTCTGTTCCTCCGCGGTGGCGATGTTCTGGTCCTCGAACGCGGTCGCCGCCAGTACGGCCTGCAGCTTGTAATAATCGGCCTGCGGAATCGGATCGAACTTGTGGTTGTGGCAGCGCGCGCAACCCACCGTCATCCCCAGAAACACATTCCCCAACGCGCCGGTCATCTCCGTCAGCACCTCCTGACGGTTCATCTCCTCATCCTGGTTGCCGCCTACCAGATGAATCGGCCCGGCGCGGTAGAACCCCGTCGCCACCAGCGCATCCTTGCCGCCCGGAAATAATTCATCGCCCGCCAACTGCTCCAGCACGAACCGGTTGTAAGGTTTGTCCTGCTGAAACGCGCGAATTACATAGTCGCGGTACCGCCAGGCGTGCGTGCGTTCGGCGTCCAGCTCATATCCATTGGTGTCGGCGTAGCGCACCACGTCCAGCCACTTCTGCGCCCACCGCTCCGCGTAGTGCGGCGAGGCGAGCAGACGCTCCACGACACGTTCATACGCGCCCGGACGATTGTCGCGCAGAAACGCATCCAACTCCTCCGGTGATGGCGGCAGTCCGGTCAAGTCCAGCGTCACGCGCCGCAGCAGCTTCGCCCTCTCCAACTCCGCGGAAGGCTCCAGCCCCTTGCCCCGCAATGCTTCCAGCACGAAGGCGTCCACCGGTGTCTTCACCCATGACTTCGCCGCGGCGTCCTCGAACACCGGTGTGGCCGCGCGCACGGGTTTCCGGAAGGCCCAGTAGTCGCGGCGTCCCGCCACCCAGGCATCGTCCTTGTCGGCCGGCAGTTCGGCGCCCATGGCCACGATGCACACCGCAAGCCCCATCGCCGCCACCGACGGATACGCCACCAGTTTGAGCCGCCTCATAGGATTCCCATATTATAAGAGGGTTCACCAAAGGAGCCTATCCGTGACTAATCGCAGATCCTTCGTCAAGTTCGCCTCGGCGGCGGCCATCGCCACACAGGCCCACCCGATTCTCGGCGCCAACGACCGTGTCAATGTCGCCATCATCGGGCTCGGAGGCCGCGGCAAGGACCACCTCCGCAGCTACCTCTCGCTGTCGAATGCCGGCATCGCCGCTTTGTGCGATGTGAACCAGGCCGCGCGAGAGGTCTCCCAGGCCACTCTGGCCAAGGCGCAACGCCCCAAAGCGGCCGAGTACGAGGACATGCGCAAGCTCTTCGAGGACAGGAACGTCGACGCCGTCTCCATCGCCACGCCGAATCACTGGCACGCCCTGGCCGCCATTTGGGCCACACGGGCGGGCAAGGATGTCTACGTCGAGAAGCCCGCCAGCCACAACATCTTTGAGGGCCAGCAGATGGTCGCCGCGGCCCGCAAGTACAAGCGCATGATGCAGGTCGGCTCGCAGTCGCGGACCACGCCCATCAAAATGGAGGCCATGAAACTGCTGAGCGAGGGCGTCATCGGCAAGATCTATCTCGCCAAGGCGCTCTGCTTCAAACGCCGCAAGTCCATCGGCGTCACACCGGCCGAGCCCGTTCCGGCAGGCGTCAACTGGGACCTCTTCCTTGGCCCCGCCCCCATGCGTCCGTTCACCAGGAACCGTTTCAAGTACAACTGGCACTGGTTCTGGGACACCGGCAACGGCGACATCGGCAATCAGGGCGCTCATGAGATGGATATCGCACGATGGGGACTCGGTGTCTCCAACTCCCGTCACGAAGGGTTGAAAACCGTTTACTGCACCGGCGGCAAGTTCGCCTACACCGACGACCAGGAGACGCCCAACACGCAACTGGCCACCTTCGATTACGGCGACAAACAGCTTGTCTTCGAGGTGCGCGGTATTCTAACCAACGGCGAAAGCGGCTTGAACAACAGGGGCAACGTCGTCGGCAACCTCTTCCTGGGCAGCGACGGCATCCTCGAAGTGGATGACCGTGGCTACCGCGTCTACAAGGGCGAGGACCGCGCCGTCGCCATGGAGAAGCAGCGTGACCGCTCCACCGGCGACACCACCTCGCTCCACATGGCCAACTTCCTGGCGGCCGTCAAATCGCGCGATCAGGCTTCCATCACCGCCGAAATCGAAATCGGCGCCGCTTCGGCCGCTCTCTGCCACATGGCCAACATCGCCTACCGCACGGGCCGGCAACTCCGCTGGGATTCCGGGCGCGAGCAGTTCCACGCCGACCAGGAAGCCAACCGGATGCTGACGCGCGAGTACCGCAAACCCTACGTAGTAGAGAAAGTCTAGGCAGAAAAAAGGGCCCTGCACACGGGAGCGCCGTGCAGGGCCCTTTCCACGGTTACGGCGTCTTTACGGCTGCGCCGGTTCGGCCTCGGGGATGATCTCGAACCCGGCCCGCGCCAGGAACGGTTTCAGCTCGCCCTGTGTGGCCAGATACCCTTCGGCCACATACCTCCCGGCCGGCAGACGCTTGTTCTGGGCATCCTGCAGCGCCATCTGGACGGCATAGTTCCGTTCGCCAGGACCGAATTTCTCCGTCGAGAATGCCTGGGTGAACCCTTGGCCGTCGCTCCAGCGAGCCACCTCGGAGCCCCGTTCGTTGCGGATCACGAGATCGAACCGCTGGCCGCTGGGCCAAACCAGGGGAAACGCCTGCGGCAGCGTGGAACGCAGAGTCATGCGCGCGTTCATCATCGGAATGCCGTTGATGTCATACACCATCTTGTCCAACGACATGCTGAACGACACCTCGGGACGGGTGAGCACCGTGACGCCGCCAATGCGCGCATAAGTAAGTTCCATGGCCACGGGACCGGCAATAGTGATGCCCGTGCGCTTCACCAGGCCGACGTAGGGCGCGAAGTAATCCTCGCCTAGGCCGGCGTCGGCACAGTTGGCCGCGGGATACTCCACGTGCATGACGCCCATGAACGCGCCCGCCGGCACAGTCACTTTGGCGTCACGCCCGCGAACCAGAGCGGTCGCGTTACACGGATCGGCCATCGTCCGGTAGGAAGACCCGGCCGGAGTGGCGAACGCCGCGTACTGCGCCTCGCCGCCACTGCGTTCGTCGTAGGCGTAGAGTACGCCGGTTTCTTCGTTTGACCGCATGTAAATAGCCTGCGGCTCCAGCCCCTCGACGATGAAGTAATTCGTTCCGTCGATCATCTTCATCCCGGGAATACTGACCACTTTCGAGGTCCCGCTGAACCAGCGTGACGTGGTTTGATACACCCATTGGTTTCCCACCTGCAGGGGGAAGTAATCGGCGTTACCCGCCGACAGGGGAACGGCACTTACCGCCGCGACTAACATCCAGCTATTGATAAAAGTTCTTAGTCCAAGCATGTTTTTTCATTACCGCCAGGGTTTGGGATTTCAGCGCTCCCAGGTCTGAGACGGCGCAGTTGGACTCCACGTTTCGCAAGCTTCGCATGCCGGGGATTACGGTGGAAACCGCGGGATGTGTCAAGACAAAACGCAAAGCCAGCTCCGCCAGCGTCCCTGATTCCTGCTCCAAATCGCGCTGCAACGCGCTTACATGCCGCACGACCTGGCTCTTCCGGTTGCCGCTGAAATAAAACTCGCGGAAATCGCCGGCGGGAAAGCTCGTCTGTTCGGTAATGACGCCGGTCAGAGCGCCTTCGTCCAGCGGCACACGCGCAATGACACCCACATTCAGCTCAAGACATTTTGGAAAAAGGCGCGCCTCGGGCGATTGGTCAAATATGTTGTAAATCACCTGGACCGTGTCGATCAAACCTGTCTCGATCGCGCCGAGCGCGGAATCGGGCTGGTGGTCGTTAATGGAAATGCCGGCATGGCGGATTTTACCCGCCTTCTTAAGATCCTCGATAGCCCTCTTCCACTCGTCGTTGCCCAGCCAGTTCGGGCTCCACACATGGAACTGCTGCAGGTCGATGCAGTCCACGCCCAGGTTCCGCAAGCTCTCTTCCGTGCAGGCCACGGTGTAGGAGTAAGGGAACACGTCCTCGATGGGCGTACCCAAACGCGCCGGCCACTTCTTGTTCTTCGGTGGAACCTTCGTCGCCAGATACAGTCCGCTCGTGGACTCGCGCGCCACGCGCCCCACCAGACGCTCGCTATGGCCGTCGCCATAGGCCAGCGCCGTATCGATGAAGTTCAGGCCCAACTCGATGGCCCGGCGCAACGCGCGCAGGGACTCGCCGTCATCCCCCCCCAGCCACTGCTTCTGTCCGATTCCCCAGGCTCCGTAGCCGATCTCACTGACCGGAATGCCGGTCCTTCCAAGAGTGCGATAGCGCATGACCACATGCTATCGCGCCCGCCCCGTACGCTATTCGAGTTTCCGCAGCCAGATGTTGCGGAACTTCATCACCGTGTGGGGCGCGCCGGGAAATCCGCTGTGATCCTGTAACAGCAGAGGGCCCTCGCCACACATGCTCGGCTTGCGGCAGCCGCCGCCCTTCTTGTCGATCACCGTGTTTTCCTGCACCAGCACGCCGTTGAGCAGCACGGTCGCCGAGCCGGGCCTGGTGACGTTGCCTTGACCGTCACAGCGCGGCGCGCGGTAGACGATGTCGTAGCTCTGCCACTCTCCCGGCTTGCGCGCGGCGTTCACAAAAGGCGGCCGGAAGCCGTACAATGCGCCCACCGTGCCGTCGGCGTAGGTTGGATTCTGGTAGCCGTCCAGAATCTGCAATTCGTAGCAGGCCTGCAAATAGGCGCCGCTGTTGCCCTTCATCTGCCCCTTCTGCCCCGGCATGTCCGGGATGCTGAACTCGATGTGAATCTGGGCGTCGGCGAACTTCTCTTTCGACTGGATATCGCCGGCTCCGGTCGCGCACACCATCTCGCCTTTCACGGCCTTGCACGCGCTCGGGCTGCCATCGAGCTTCGTGAAACCGCTGGCGTCCTTCCCGTTGAACAGGATCACGGCGTCGGACGGCGGCGGCACGGCAGCCAGTCCGCCCGGAGTGACAACGCGCGGTTGCGCACCGCCGTCCGCGGCGCAGGCGGCGCCGGGCGCGCACAGCGCAACGGCCAGGAGGAAGAGTGCTCTCATGAGCGAAGATTGTATCGCGCCTTTCGCATGAAGAAGCCCCGCACGCTGCTGTTCTGGAAACCCTATGGCGTACTCTGCCAGTTCACACCGGAACCGGGCGCGCCGCATGCCACACTGGCGGATTTCATCAATATTCCGGACGTCTATCCCGCCGGGCGGCTGGACCACGACAGCGAAGGGCTGGTCGTGCTCACCAGCGATGGCGGACTGCAGCACCGGCTTACGGACCCCCGGCGCGGCCATCCCCGCACCTACTGGGCCCAGGTGGAGCGCGTGCCGGACGAGGCCGCCCTGCGCGCCTTGCGTGATGGCGTGCTGGTGCAGGGCGTCAAGACGCGCCCGGCCGAGGTTCGTCTCCTCGATCAGGAACCGGAGTTGCCTTCCCGCACTCCGCCCATCCGGTACCGCAAGAACGTTCCGTCAGTCTGGCTGGAGTTGACTCTCACCGAGGGCCGGAACCGGCAGGTCCGGCGGATGACGGCCGCCGTGGGCCACCCGACACTGCGCCTGGTTCGCGTGCGCATCGGCGCGTGGACGCTCGACGGCCTGGCTCCGGCTCAGTGGCGGGAAGTCATATAAAATAGCGTCAGCCAGCTATGCCAGCCATCCGCCTCCTTGCAGGAGCTTTTTTTGTCCTTGCGGCATGGGCGCAAACGGCGCCCGATTTCGAGCGCGACGTGCAGCCGCTGTTCCGCACACGCTGTTCGGGCTGCCACGGCGCGGCGCAACAGATGAGCGGCTTGCGCCTGGACGACCGGGAAGCGGCCATGAAGGGAGGCTACTCCGGCGCCGTGATCAAGCCGGGCGATAGCGCGGGCAGCGCGATGGTGCGCCGCTTGCTTGCCGAAAAGGGCCTGGTCGCCATGCCTCTGGGTCCGAAGCGGCTCGCCGCGGAAGAGATCGCCACGATCCGCGGCTGGATTGACGCCGGTGCGAAGTGGCCTGATGCACTGGCAAAACCGAAAGCCACGGCCCGGCGCAGCACCCACTGGTCCTTCCAGAAGATTCAGCGCCCCGAGCCGCCCGCCGTCACCAACGCCAAATGGGTGCGCAACCCGATCGACAACTTCGTCCTGGCCCGGCTCGAAAAGGAGGGCATCGCCCCTTCGCCCGAAGCCGGGCGCTCCACGCTGTTGCGCCGTGTAACGCTGGACCTCACCGGACTTCCGCCGTCGGCCGATGAGATGCGCGCCTTCTTAGAAGACACGCGCCCGGACGCTTACGAGCGCGCGGTGGACCGCCTGCTCGCCTCGCCTCACTACGCCGAACGCTGGGCCCGCGCCTGGCTGGACGCCGCCCGCTATGCTGACTCCGACGGCTATGAGAAGGATTGGGCCCGGCCCTACGCCTGGCGCTACCGCCAGTGGGTGATCGAGTCCTTCGGCCGCGATCTGCCTTTCGACGAGTTCACACGCCTGCAACTGGCCGGCGACCTGGTTCCCCACGCCAGCGCGGAAACGCGCGTGGCCACCGGCTTCCATCGCATGACACTGACCAACCGCGAAGGCGGCGTTGACTCCGAGCAGTTCAAGTTCGAGGCCACGCTCGACCGCGCGCTGACGACCGGTTCGGTGTGGCTCGGCCTCACCGTGGGGTGCGCGCAATGCCACGACCACAAGTACGATCCCATTTCGCAACGGGACGCCTATCAGTTGTTCGCCTTCTTCGACAACCTGGCCGAAGTGGACATCGACGCGCCCATGCCCGGTGAAATGGGACCTTATCTGGCCAAGCACGGCGAGTACCGCGCCAAGCGCGAAGCTCTGCTCAAGCAGTACAACGTTGCCCCGCTTATGGCCGCCTGGGAAAAGGAGATGCTCCACACCTCCGCCCATCCCGGCGAACGCACCGATTGGGACCTGGCCTGGGATTGTCTGCTCAAGCTGACCGAAGGCGGCGATGGCGAGCGCGTCATGCGGATGCCCGCCGCCCAGCGCAGCGAACGCGACTGGGACGTGCTGACCGACCACTTCATTCGCAACTATCACTTTGCCGTCGGCAGCAAGAAGTGGAAAGAGCTGAAGCTGGATGAGCTGGACCAGAAGCTCCGCGAACTCCATGCCGCCTACCCGCAACTCACGCAGGCCATGACGGTGGCCGAGCTCGACGCGCCGCGACAGGTTCACCTGCGTGTCCGCGGCGACTACAAAGCCAACGGCATCCCCGTGGAACCCGGCACTCCGTCCTTCCTTGCGCCGCTCGAAGTCGGCGGACGGCGCGCGACGCGCCTCGATCTGGCCAACTGGCTCATGTCTGCGGACAACCCGCTCACGGCGCGCGTCACGGTGAACCGCGTCTGGCAGGAGTACTTCGGCGCGGGCATCGTCAAGACGGCCGAGGATTTCGGCACGCAGGGCGACGCGCCCACTCATCCCGCGCTGCTGGATTACCTGGCCTCGGAATTTCGCTCCAATGGCTGGCATTGGAAGCCACTGCACCGCCTGATCGTCACCTCGGCCACCTACCGGCAGTCGTCGAACACGCGTAAGGATCTGGAGGAGAAGGACCCCAACAACCATCTGCTGGCGCGCCAGTCGCGCTTGCGTCTGCCGGCGGAAAGCGTGCGCGACGCCGCCCTGTTCGCCTCCGGACTGATCGACCTGCGCGTGGGCGGCCCCAGCGTAAAGCCTCCGCAGCCCAAGGGCGTTTCCGAACTCAGCTATGGCTTCGGCTGGGGCGGCAAGTGGGTGGACGCCGAGGGACCCGACCGCTACCGCCGCGGCCTCTACATCCACTTCCAGCGCACCTCGCCGTATCCGCTGCTGGTGAACTTCGACGCGCCCAAGAGCAACGTGACGGCCTGCCGCCGCCTGCGCTCCAACACGCCGCTGCAGGCTTTGAACCTGCTCAACGATCCGGTATTCCTGGAGGCGGCCGAGGCGCTGGGCTGGCGGATCGCGCGCCAGGAGGGTGGCTTCGACTCGCGGCTGAACCGCGCCTATCTCGCCACGCTTGGCCGCGCCCCAACGGGCGGCGAAACCGCCCGCCTCCACGCCTATTTTGACCGTCAGAAGACGATCTTCGACAGCGAACCCGCGTCCATGAAGGCGCTCCACGCCAGCTCGGTCGACGAAGCAGCCTGGACCGGCCTGTCCAGCGTGCTGCTGAACCTGGACGAATTCATCACCCGGGAGTAGCCGCCATGAACGAAAATCAGTTTCGCGCCATTCATAGCCGCCGTGATTTTTTCAGCCGCTGCGCCGGAGGCATCGGGACGGCGGCGCTCTTCGATCTGCTCGCGCGCGATGGCTACGCCGCCAACCTGGAGGCGCCCGACCCGCTGGCGCCGCGCGCGCCGCACTTCGCGCCCAAGGCCAAGAACGTCATCTTCCTGTTCATGGAAGGCGCTCCCAGCCAGATGGATCTCTTCGACCCCAAGCCCGCGCTGCAGAAGTGGCACGGCAAGCCGCTGCCGCCCTCGCTGACGAAAGACCTCAAGCTCGCCTTCATCAAGCCGACCGCCTCCGTACTGGCCAGCCCGCGCGTCTTCGCTCCCCAGGGACAGTGCGGCATGGAACTCAGCGACCTGCTGCCGAACCTGAGCAAGGTGGCCGACGATATCTGCCTGGTGCGCTCGGTGCGCAGCGACGCGTTCAACCACCATCCCGGCCAACTGCTGCTGTTCACCGGGCACACGCAGTTGGGACGGCCCACCATGGGTTCCTGGGTCACCTACGGCCTGGGCAGCGAGTCGCGCAATCTGCCCGGTTTCGTCGTGCTCACCTCGGGCAAAGGCACCAGCGGCGGCTCGGATAACTTCTCGTCCGGCTTCATGCCCACCACCTACTCAGGAACGGTGTTCCGCGGCACGGGCGACCCGATCCTCTACTTGTCGAACCCCGGCGGCATCAGCGCCGCCACCCAGCGCGCGCGTCTGGACGCCTTGCGCGACCTGAACACGCAGCGCGCCGATGCCACCGGCGACGTGGAGATCGCCTCGCGCATTCATAGCTACGAACTGGCCTACCGCATGCAGGCGGCCGCGCCCGAACTGCTCGATTTCTCCAAGGAGTCCCCGGCCACGCTCGCCATGTATGGCATGGACAAGCCCGCCGCGAAGCCCTACGCCACCAACTGCCTTCTGGCGCGGCGTCTGGTGGAGCGCGGCGTCCGCTTCGTGATGCTCATGCACGCCAGTTGGGATCATCACTCCAACATCAACAAGGGCATCGTCACACAATGCCAGGCCACCGAGCAGCCCGCCGCCGCGTTGATCCAGGATCTGAAACAACGCGGA
The DNA here is from genome assembly GCA_020847045.1 of Bryobacterales bacterium. Lineage (GTDB taxonomy): Bacteria > Acidobacteriota > Terriglobia > Bryobacterales > Bryobacteraceae > JAFLBB01. Next base: position 53,538 of record JADLCT010000083.1, read on the forward strand.
CTGCTGGACACGACCCTCGTCGTGTGGGGCAGCGAGTTCGGCCGCACGCCGATGTCCGAAATCCGCCGCCCCGAAGAGGCCGACAACGCCGGACGCGACCATCACCCCGAGGGCTTCTCGCTCTGGATGGCCGGCGGCGGCATCAAAGGCGGCCAGGTGATCGGCAAAACCGACGAACTCGGCCTCACCGTCGCCGAGGACCCCATTCACATTCACGATTTACAGGCCACGTTTCTCCACCTGCTCGGCTTCGACCACAAGCGGCTTACCTACCGGTTCATGGGCCGTGACTTCCGTCTCACCGACATCCACGGAGAGCTTGTACCGAAACTGATGGCCTGATCCCCGCTCAGAAAGGCGATCCATGTCCGATAGCGTGAAGTACCTTCTTGACGAATCGCATCTCCCGCGGTTCTGGTACAACGTGGTGGCCGACCTCCCCGCGCCGCCGCCTCCCGTCCTCCACCCCGGCACCGGCCAGCCCATCGGCCCCGGCGACCTCGAACCGCTCTTCCCCATGGAGTTGATCCTGCAGGAGGTGACACAGGAGCGCGAGGTTCCCATTCCCGAGCCCGTGCGCGAGGTCTACCGCCAGTGGCGCCCATCGCCCCTTTTCCGGGCGCGGCGCCTGGAGAAAGCGCTCGATACGCCTGCGCATATCTATTACAAATACGAGGGCGTAAGCCCGGCCGGCAGCCACAAACCGAACACGGCCGTACCGCAGGCATTCGAGAACAAGCGTGCGGGCGTGCGCCGCATTGTCACCGAGACCGGCGCCGGACAATGGGGCTCGTCGCTGGCCATGGCGGGCTCTTTGTTCGGCATCGCCATCGAAGTCTTCATGGTGCGCGTGTCGTTTAATCAGAAGCCCTACCGCCGCGCGTTAATGGAGGCGTACGGCGCGCGCTGCGTCGCTTCTCCCTCGATGGAAACCAACTCCGGACGCGCCATACTGGCCCGGCGCGACGATCACCCCGGCAGTCTCGGCATCGCCATTTCCGAGGCCGTTGAGGTGGCCGCCCAAAGTGGAGACACCAAATATGCGCTGGGCTCCGTGCTGAACCATGTGTTGCTCCACCAGACCGTGCTGGGCCAGGAAGCCATGGCGCAAATGGAGATGGCCGGCGAGGCGCCCGACATCATCATTGGCTGCGCGGGCGGCGGCTCGAACTTCGCCGGCATCGCGTTTCCCTTCCTGGGGGCGAAGCTCCGCGGCGGCCGGGACGTGCGCATCATCGCCGTCGAACCGGCGGCCTGTCCCAGCATCACACGCGGCCGCTACGCCTACGACTTCGGCGATACGGCCCATCTCACCCCTCTCGTAAAGATGCATACGCTCGGCTCCACCTTTACGCCGCCGGGTTTTCACGCGGGAGGACTCCGCTACCACGGCATGGCGCCGATGGTCAGCCATGTGGCCGATCTCGGACTTATCGAAGCGCGCGCCTATCACCAGACCGGCTGCTTCGAGGCCGGATTGCTGTTCGCCAAGGCCGAAGGCATCATACCGGCGCCGGAGGCCAACCATGCCGTGAAGGCGGCCATCGACGAGGCGGTCCGGTGCAAGAAGGAAGGCCGTTCCGAGGTGATTCTGTTCAACCTCTCCGGTCACGGTCATTTCGACATGCAGGCCTATATCGACTATCAAGCCGGTAAGCTGGTCGATCAGGATTATGATGAGGCCGAGCTGGCCATGGCGCTGGCGGGGCTTCCGGCCGTCTCCTCCTGAGCCGGGATTCAGCCGGGTGGCGCTACAGTTCCGGGGCCAGGCGGCCGATGCAGATCTAGAGGATCTATGTTTCCATGCCTGATTCTGGGCTCTTCATACGTCCGGACGGAATACCTGAAAACGGCCGTCATGGACTCGGACAAGCTCACGCTGGTGGGCGCCGAAAACGAGATACCCCAAGGTCCTGCGCTGGCCAGACTCCTGCAGGGTCCGCACGCAGACCTCGCGTTCCTGGACTTCGCCGAGCCGCAGGAAGCGGCGGCCTGCGCGCTGACCATCCAGCACCGGCTGCCGGGCATCGCCTTGATCGCCGTTGGGGCGCCACCGCTGCCAGAAGGCTACCTCGATGAGGCGGGCATAGCCGCCAGCATCTCCTACCCGGTCACCGCGGAGGAGTTGGAGGCGGCTCTCGAAGCCTCGCTGCGCCTGCTGCGGCCGGGCATCGAAGAAAAGCTGATCCTCTTCCTGCCGGCCAAGGCGGGCAGCGGCTGTAGCACCGTCCTCCTGCACACGGCGGCGGCGCTCGCCGGGCAGTTCAAGAAGCGCGTGCTGGTGCTGGAAACCGACCTGCGCTCGGGCGTCCTGTCCGTCATGCTGAATGCCGAGTTTTCACACGGCCTGGCGCAGGTGCTCGCGCACGTCCAGGACCTCGACATCCTCACGCTGAACCAGGCCATTCACCGCGCCGAGGGTGTCGACTGGCTCTTCGCCACGCCGGAGCGGACCACCGGTCTCCCCGAATGGTCCGACTACTTTCAATTGATCGAGAAGGTGCGTGCGTATTACGACTACATTCTGGCCGACCTGCCCGAAGTGGTGAATCTGGCGACGCAGGAACTGACGCGGCGCGCCCGTCTGATCTCCATCGTGACCACACCCGAGGTGCTGCCCATGCGGCTGGCCAAACAGCGGTGCGCCGAGTTGGAGCGCTGGGGCGCGGGCGCCGAACGGACCACGATTCTGGTGAACCGCTGGCACCAGGCGGACCTTTCGCCGGGCGACCTTGCCGGCCATCTGGCCCGCCCGATCGGCCAGGTGTTTCCCAACGACTACAAGAGCCTGCGGGCCGCCGTGCTCAACGGCAAACCCGTGCCGCAGGGGACCGAGTTCACCAGGGCGGCCACGGCGCTGGCCGCACAGCTGTGCGGCGGGAAGGCGCCCGAGGCTCCGCGCGCCGGAGGGCTGCGCGGTCTGCTCAAATTTTAGTATGGCTACCTGTGGCTTGATCGAATACGAGTCCGCCTCGCCCGAGGTGCGCGCCGTCTACGATGATATTCGCGCGGCGCGCGGCACGGATTACATCAACAATTTCTGGAAGGCGCTGGCGCATGACCCGCCCCTGCTGCGGCGCACATGGGAGAGCATAAAAGCCGTCATGACTCCGGGCGCGCTCGATCCGCTGGTGAAGGAGCTTCTGTACGTGGCCGTCAGCGCCACCAATCAGTGCGGCTACTGCATCGCCTCACACACGGCGTCGGCCCGCAAGGCGGGCATGAGCGATACGATGTTCGCGGAATTGATGGCAGTGGTGGGGATGGCCAACGAAACCAACCGTCTGGCCAGCGGATATCAGGTGGAAATCGACGAGCGGTTTCGCGTGTAGCCCCTCGGACCGGTTATTTCTTGAACAGATTGTCGAACGCGGCCCGGGCATCGGCGGGCGTGCGCGGCGCCTGCGCCTGGGACGCCTGCGCGGCCGCGGCGCCCGACGAGGTTACCTCGCGCGCCACCGTCACGCGCGGACTGAACAGTTCGCACTGGTTACCCGTGTCTTTCGGCGAAATGCGCACCGGCACCGGCTTCAGGCATTGAAAGCGCGTCGAAGGCTCAAAGTGGGCGCACTGTTTGCAACAGTGCAGATCGGAATTGCACTTCGGGCAGGCGCCCTTGAAGTCGATCCCATACGGCAATGTGGTAGCGCAATTCCAACACCGGGCGGCGGTAACGGTCTGCACCATGCGGGGCAGGCGCGGCCCCGTGACATCGATCGGGGGCTTGGGTCCCTGCGGCCGAGGCCGGTCGTCCCGGCTCCGGAAGCCCTGTTCCCGGTCGTTATCCATGTATCCGCGAGACTTGTACTTACGGTCGCTGTCCATGGAAGGTGTGGTTCTCCTTCGAGCTAGAAACTGAAAACACGGATTCCAATTGCACAAACTTAGAGGGAAGCGGTGTTCAGTGGGCAGGCTGTGGCGATCCGGAAGATTCCTCCGAACTCCCGGGCTCTCCACTACCTAATTACCACGGTCAGTGGTATGAGTCCAGCGAAATATCCGATCCGCCGGCCGGCTTGCGCGGGCGCGCTTTTCACAAAACGCGTTTCCCCGCCGTCCGCTCATTCCATCGGCAGTGGCCTGCAACTATTGTAGACGGCGCGTCGAAAAATTTGTTCGCGCCGCCCGGAAATTCTCTACCCCCACTTCATCAGGGGGTGGGTGGGACGGGTGAGGGGGTCCTGCGTGTGGTTGGGCATCACCCGCACCGACATCCCCAAACGTCCCGTATAGCCTGGCAAAAACTCCCGCGTAAAGACGGTGGCCCCGCCGGAGGCGCCGTTGGGCGCCAGGTGCACGACCGTCGTCTCTTCCAGGAAGCCTTCCACGCCGATGCGTCCCACGACGGCCTCCACGCGCACATCGCCGGCCGCCAGTCCGCCGAGATCGATCGTCGCGCGCACGGTCAGCGGATGGCCGCTCACCGCCGGGTTATCCAGCCGGGGGCCAACATCGACAATCTTCACGCCGTCCCACTGCGACTCCACGTTCCGCATCCATTTGCGGTACTCATGCACGGGACGGAACCCGGATTCGCTGGCGCTTTCGAAGCCGTTGTGCGCGGGATGGTACAGCTCGGAATCATACTCGGCGATCATCCGCTGGCAGTTGAAGCGCGGCGTGATGTTGGCGATGCACTGTTTCACGCGCCGCATCCACTCCTCGGGCGCGCCGCGGTCGCGGTCCCGGTAGTACATGGGAATGATCTCGTTTTCCAGCATCGAGTAGATGGCGCTGGCGTGAATATCATCCTGGTCCTCGCTGTAGGGCTCGCGGTCGCCAATCGCCCAGCCGCCGGACACCTCGTAGGCCTCGTCGAACCAGCCGTCGAGCACGCTCAGGTTCAGCACGCCGTTCAGCGCCGCCTTCATGCCCGATGTGCCGCAGGCCTCCTCGCCGCGCTTGGGATTGTTCAGCCACAGATCCACGCCCTGCACCAGTTCGCGGCCCACCTGAATCGAATAGTCCTCGACAAACACCAGCCGCCGCGCAATCTCAGGGTCGCGCGACATCTGCCAAATCTCGCGGATGAAATTCTTGCCCGGCATGTCCTTCGGATGGGCCTTGCCGGCGAAGATCACCTGTACGGGCATCTCCGGGTTGGTCAGGATGCGTTTCAGGCGCGCCATGTCGCGGAACAGCAGCGTCGCGCGCTTGTAGGTGGCAAAGCGCCGGGAGAAGCCGATGGTGAATGTATCGGGGTCCAGCACCTCGCCCAGACGCCGGATTTCCGACGCCGAGCCTTTGCGCGCGATGGCCGCCTGCTGCACGCGGTCCCGCACGTACTGCACCAGCCGCCGTTTCCGGCGGCGCCGGGTCTCCCACAGTTCGGCCTCCGGGATGTCCCACACCAGATCCCACACGCGGGCATCCTTATAACGGTCGAGCCAGTCCGGCTGCAGATACTGATCGTAGAGCGCAGCCAGGTCGCCGTTCAGCCATGTGGGCAGGTGGACGCCATTGGTCACCGAGGTGACCGGCACCTCCCAGGTGGGCAACTGCGGCCACATGTCCTGGAACATCTCCTGCGCCACGTCGCGGTGGAGCTTGCTGACGGCATTGCGCCAGGCCGAGCAGTTGATGGCGCAAACGGCCATGCTGAACCTCTCGCCCTGGTCGAAGGCGTTGCGCCGGCCGAGCGCCAGAATCTGCCCGAACGGCAGGTTGTTCTTCTCGCAATACTCGCTGAAGTAGTCGTAGAGCATACCGGGCTCGAAATAGTCGAATCCGGCGGGCACGGCGGTGTGCGTGGTGAAAATGTTGTTCTGGCGGGAAGCCTCCAGCGCCTCCTCGAAGCTGAGGTTCTGCTCCTGCATCAACACGCGGATCCGCTCGACGGCGAGGAAGGCCGAATGCCCCTCGTTCATATGGAACACCGTGGGTGAGAGCCCCAGCTCACGCAGCGCGCGCAGACCGCCGATGCCGAGAACAATCTCCTGGCGCATGCGCATGTGAATGTCGCCGCCATACAACTGGTCGGTGATGTCGCGGTACTCGCTGCCCTCGTTCTCGGCAATATTGGTGTCCAGCAGGTAGAGCGTCACGCGGCCCACGTTCATCTGCCACACCTTGATGTGGCAGGGCCCGCCGGGCATGTCGAGCCGCAGCACCATGTCGCGCCCGTCCTTGCCTTCCACCGGCAGCACGGGCAGCATGTAAAAATCGTTGATCGGGTAGCGTTCCTGCTGCCAGCCGTCGGGATTCAACACCTGCCGCAGGTATCCTTTCTGATACAGCAGGCCCACGCCCACCAGGGGCAGTTCCATGTCGCTCGCCGCCTTCAGGTGATCCCCGGCCAGCAGTCCCAGGCCGCCCGAATAGGTGGGCATGCAGTCCACCAGGCCGAACTCCATGCAGAAATAGGCGATCAAACGCTCCTGCGCGGCAGCCGGAGGCCGGTCCATATAAGCGTCAAACCGTTCGCAGGCGCGCCGGAACAGAGCCAAATAGCGCGGATCCGACGCGGCTTTCTCAATCACCTGCGGCGTCAACTGGCTGAGCATCAGCACCGGATTGTGGCCGCTGGCGCGCCACAGCGGAGGATCGAGCCGGCGGAAGACCGCCCGGATATTGTGGTCCCAGCTCCAAAGCAGGTTGCAGGCCAGCTCGGCCAGCCGGCTCAGGGCTGGAGGCAGAGACGGACGGACGAGAAACTCCAGTTGAGGCTTCACTTGAAATCGCATGGAAACGAAATGGACTCCCTTGGCGTGATTCCTACAGGCAGGCGGCGGAGATCGCCGGGACTTTTTCAGCGTAGCAAACTTGCCGCCTTCTGGCGGAAAAGGCGGCTCACGGCGCCGCCGCCGGCGGTACACTCACAGTGGACACTGGGAGGTTCGCATGAATCAGCAGCCCTTTCCCACGGAACTCGCACGGGACCTCGTGCGGCGCGGCTATTCCCGGAGAAGTTTCGGCCGACTGGCTTCCTTTCTGGCGGGGGGAGCGGGGCTTACCTTCTATAACGAGCCCGCCTTGGCCCAGTTTTCCGATTTAGGCGCTCTTCCCGAAGGCGCGGTCAGAATCAACGCCAACGAGAACCCCGCTGGCCCGTGCCCGGAAGCGCTGGCCGCCATAGCCCGCGTGGCCGGAACCGGGGGCCGTTATCAGTTCGAAGAAGCCCCCCGCTTCGCCCGCGCTCTGGCCGATTCGGAAGGCCTGAGGCCGGACTACGTGCTGCCCTTCCCCGGATCGAGCGACGCGCTGCACCGCGCCATCCTGGCCTTCACATCGCCCAGCCGGAGCCTTGTTCTGGGCGATCCGGGATACGAGGCCGGCGAACGCGCCGCAAACTTCATCGGCTCCGCCGTGCACAAGGTTCCGCTCACGACGGACTACGCGCACGATGTGCAGGGCATGGTCAAAGCGGACCCCAACGCCGGCGTCTTTTATCTCTGCAACCCGAACAACCCCAGCGGCACCGTCACCCCGCGCGCGGCGATCGAATGGCTGCTGGCCAACAAGCCCGCCGGCTCCATCCTGCTCCTCGACGAAGCCTACATCCATTTCACCGAGGAGCCCTCCGGCGTCAGCCTCGCCGCGAAGGATCAGGATGTCATCGTGCTCCGGACCTTCTCCAAGCTCTACGGCATGGCTGGTCTCCGCGCGGGCGCGGCCATCGGCCGGCCGGACCTGATTGGAAGGCTGCGCGCGTATGGGGGCGGCATCCTGCCCGCCACCGGCATGGCGGCCGCCACGGCCAGCCTTGCCTGCAAGGACCTGGTGAGCAACCGCCGGGCCGGCATGAAGAGACTGCGTGAAGAGCAGTTCGCCTTTTGCGAGAAGCACAAGATCAAGTACATTCCCAGCGTCTCCAATAAGTGGATGATCGACGCCGGCATCCCCGCCCGCGAACTTACCTGGAAACTGGCGGCGGAAAATGTTTATATCGGCCGCAGTTGGCCCGTCTGGCCCACCTACGCCCGCGTCACCATCGGCACGCCCGGCGAGATGGCAAAGTTTCAACAGGCGCTGTTGAAGGTGCTCGCCGCCTGAATTCTTCCGAAACCGGCTGCCAAACGCCAGCCGCATGGCGCTAAGATAACTACATGAAGCTGAGCGCCCAGGAAGAATACGGCCTCCGCTGCCTGCTGCATCTCGCCAAGCGCGGCGAAGGCGCCTCGCTCACCATCCCCGAGATCAGTTCGGCTGAGGGGTTGTCCGTGCCGAACGTAGCCAAACTTATGCGGCTCATGCGCATGGGGAAGCTCGTCCAGAGCGCTCGCGGCCAGGCAGGCGGCTATTCGCTGGCGCGGCCGGCCTCCGAGATCCGCATCACCGAGGTGATGGAAGTGCTGGGTGGCCGCTTCTTCGGACCGCAGTTTTGTGGACGGCACACCGGACGGCAGGAGGTGTGCTGCCACTACACCGACTGTTCGCTCCGCGCGCTGTGGAACTCCATCCAGTTCATGCTGCAATCCGTTCTCGGCCGCACTACGCTGGCCGATCTGATGCTGAACGAGGACCAGGTGGCCGCCATGGTGGCCAACCGCACCAACGCCGTGCTGCCCCTGCTCGACCAGGCGCGGTGCACGGCGCCGGCCGTGGATTCCACGCGCCGGTAACCCGTCAACCGTACACTTCGCGCATCCGCGAGAAGTTTCTTCCCGCCCCCGCGAAGAAACTTCCCGTTTCAACCTGCGGCGTCACCGCTCAACCCCGCCAACCTTCTGAAACTCCGCAGGCGCCGGTTTGGCACACCGCCTGCTCATCCCACAGTATGCCGGCGCCGGAATCGCCGCACACTGATCTCCGTCCGGTCAAAGAAGGAGAAACATCCATGCGTTCCTCGCGTATCCTTGCCGCTGTGTTCACCGCCAGTATTGCCTTGGCCAGCGTTCCTCTGCTCGGCGCCGCCTCCCACGCGGCGGATAGGAAGTCCGGTATCGCCCCCGATCGTTTGGCGCGTGAAGTCCGCCACGAACTGGTGATGCTGCCATACTACGGTGTCTTCGACAACCTCGCCTATTCGATCAATGGGGCAACGGTGACGCTCACGGGCCAGGTTTCACGCCCCACACTGAAGAGTTCCGCGGAAAACGTGGTGAAGCGGATAGAAGGAGTCGAGCGCGTCGTCAATCAAATCGAGGTGCTCCCGCTGTCGTCGCATGACGACAACATCCGCATGGCCACCTACCGCGCCATTTACGGCCATACCGCGCTGAACCGTTACGCGCTGCGCGCCGTGCCGCCGATTCACATCATCGTGAAGAATGGAAACGTAACGCTGGAAGGCATTGTCGCCAACGAAGCCGATAAGAACATCGCCGGCATGCAGGCCAACGGCGTCTCTGGCGTGTTTTCGGTGACGAACAACCTCCACGTCGAAAAGGAAAACTAGGCCTTTCGCCGCCGTGCTCCGCCGATGCGCAGCAGACAGGAAGCCATGCTCAAGCCCGCTCCCGCGAACAAAAGAGGGAACGAAGCCTCCTCCGCGTCCTCCGTCCACGGCGTGGCCGGCATCGCGAACGATGCGCCCAACCGGCCCTCCGCCGTCAGACTCTCCGCCTCCTCGGAGCCCAGCCATCGCCGGAATGACCCGGCGCCTCCAGTTGACTGAGCTCCCAAGGAAGCGGTCTCGCGCAGCATGGCCACCGGCGCGGCCAACACCTCGCTGTGATAGACAATGTCCGCCGTCTCCTCACCGGCTCCCTCCGGCGCGTCAACGGCCTCGATCCCCGTCAGCAGCCCGGCGCACGCCGAAGCCGCACCGGTTGCCGCATCAAGACAGTCCTCCGGCGTCACCGCCCCCTGAAGGCCCGGCGCGTCTGCCGGAGGCAGGTCTCCCGCGAAGGCAACAACGGGCAGCAGGCACAGGGTGAGCAGCAGGTGGGGAACGTGTGGCATGTTGTCTCTCTCACTCAACTATCGGCCCGCCCCAAAACTACTCGCCCCAAGGTACTGAGGGAAATCCTGCGTACTTGCCATGAGGAACCTACCTTAGACGCGCATCGCCAGCGGCCCTCCCGCGCCCGGCGAGTATAATGGCGCTCATGCGCCCGACTCTACTGGCCGCGCTGCTGGGGGCCGTTCCACTCATGAGCCAAACCGCCAATTACTCCGCCGAACGCGTCACAGGCCTGGGAATCGAAGTCCTGGCGCTGCGTGACGCTCGCGCCAAAACCGAGGTGCGCATCGCGCCCACGGCCGGCAACAACGCCTATTCCATGAAGGTGAACGGCCAGGAGATCTTCTTCTTCCCGCAGTCCAGCGTCGCCGAATGGGCCGCCCGTCCCGTGATGGCGGGCAATCCATTCCTCGCCCCGTGGGCCAACCGAATCGACGGCGAATCCTATTGGGTGAACGGCAAACACTACCGCCTGAACCCGGACCTCGGCGCCTATCGCAAGGACGGCAACGGACTTCCCATCCACGGCCTGCTTGTCAATGCGAAGGACTGGGATGTGGTTGCGCTTCAGGCCAGCGACGCGGACGGCGCCGTGGCCACCAGCCGCCTGACGCACCACCGCGATCCTGCCCGCGCCGCGCAGTTTCCCTTCGCCCACACCATCGAGATGACCTACCGCCTGCGCGAGGGCGTGCTCGGCGTCGAAACCGCCATCGTCAATGAAAGCATCGCCCCCATGCCGGTCATGATCGGCTACCACACCTACTATCAGATTCCCGGCGTGCCGCGCGACCAATGGACGGTGAACGTCGCCGCCCGCCAGCACGTCACGCTCGGCCCCAAACTCACACCCACCGGAGAAACCACGCCCGTCGCCGGGGCCAGCCCCGTTCCCCTGGCCGGAACGCAGCTCGACGACGTCTACACGGAACTGCGGCAAGACGCCTCCGGGTGGACGCCCTTCTGGGTGGAAGGCGGCGGCAAGCGCATCACCGTCGAATATGGCCCCCGTTATACCGTCAGCGTCCTGTACGCGCCGCCGGGCCGCGAGTTCATCTGCTTCGAGCCGATGACCGGCGTCACCAACCAGTTCAATCTCGCCCATGAGGGAAAATTCGCCGGTCTGCTGCAATCCATTGCTCCCGGCGCCCGCTGGGTGGAGAGTTTTCGCGTGAAAACCAGCGGGTTTTAGCTCCCCTCCCCGCGGCGCGCCCGCTATAATGCTTCCCATGACACCCGCCCCCAACGCCAACGCCCGGCGTGGCTTCTTTCGCCGTCTGATGACGCTCGCCGGAGGCGCCGCCGCGCTACCCGTGGCCGCCGCCCAGGCGCAAACACGCGACCAATCCCTCGCCCTGCCCTCCTACGCCAAGGCGATGACCCACAAGTCGCTCAAACAATCCAGCTATGACACCACCGGAGGCAACTCCGACCGCTGGCCCATCGCCCCCGGCGAAACCATCACCGTCTTCGATCAGAAGGGCGCGGGCGCCATTTCTCACATCTGGTTCACCATCGCCGCCCCCGGCCTCATGCACCTGAAGGAACTGGTGCTGCGCGCCTACTGGGATGGAGCGTCCCAGCCCAGCATCCTCACCCCCATCGGCGATTTCTTCGGCCTGAACCTCGGCGACTATGTCATCTACGAAAACGACTACCTCGGCGTCTCCCCCGGCAAGTCGCTCAACTGCTACTTCGCCATGCCTTACCGCACAGGCGCCAAACTCACCGTCACCAACGAAGGCTCGCAGGCCGTCGGCTCGTTTTACTCCAACATCGATTTCATGAGCGTTCCTTCGCTCCCGGCCGATGCTCTCTACTTCCACGCCTCCTATAACCAACTCGCGCCCTGCCCGCCCACAACCAATGACTGGAAGTCCAACGGCGATGCCAACCGCCTGAAGAACCCCGACGGCAAGAACAACTACGTCTACTGTGAGACGCGCGGCCGCGGCCACCTGATGGGCGTCTCGCTGGGCGTGCTGCAAAACCAGGAGTTCTGGATGGGCGAAGGCGACGACATGATCTTCGTCGACGATGAATCCAAACCCCTCATCGTCGGCACCGGATCGGAAGACTACTTCCTGGGCAGTTGGAACTTTGGAGGCCGCACTGGCGCCCAGGCCTTTGCGCACGGCCAGTATGGCGCTCCTTATATTGAGCTGCCTGAACGCACCGGCGGCCGCTACCTCTGCTACCGCTTCCACGGCGACAACCCGGTAACCTTCTCCCGCTACCTGAAGCACACCATGGAGCACGGCCACGCCAACCACCGCGCCGACAACTTCTATTCCTCCTGCTACTGGTATCAGGACAAGCCCGCGGCCTCGCTGCCCGCGCTGCCGCCCGTGGGCGACCGCACACCGGTGATCAGCGCCGTCGAGGGCCCTGGCGGAGCCAAGCGCGGGTAATCCCCGCCCGCTCCTCACCCTTTCACCTATGAGCAGGGCAGTCCTTTTCGCGCTGCTGCTGGCCACGGCCTCCGCCGCCGCCGGCCCTGAGCCAGAACGGATCGAACTGCCCGAAATCGCCTGCTCGGCGCCCGATTCGGTCCCGTTCGACTTTCCAAGAATCGGACACGACCGCCACGCCCTGCTGCTGGTCGACGCCGCCGGATGCTCCGGCGTTCTCCTGAATGGCCAGGAACCCATCGGGCGCATCACGGGCGACACGCCGGGCCAGCATTTCGATTTCGCAGAAGCTCTGCGCTCGGCCCGCCCGGCCCAACTCGGCTTCCGGCCTTCGGAGGCCGGGTTCGGCGAGATCCGCCTCACACTGCTCATCGTGCCACGCATCTTCTTTTACAATCTCCGGCTCGACCGTGGCGCGCTCACCTTCACCGCCCGGAACACTCTAGACAACACGGCCGACCTCACCTTCCGCGTCGAGGTCCCCGGCGCCGGTCCGTCCGAACAGACCGGAAACCTCGGCCCAAACACAGCGCGCGACTACCGTTTCGAGCTCCCCGCCCTTCGCCGGGGGCAGATCATCCGGGTCGTCATGGAGAAGGCCGGGGAGGCGTTGGAAGGCTCGTACCGCTACACGGATTCCATCCGCGTGGGGCGGTAGACCTGCCCGGTCACACCAGGAATAAATTCGCCCCTGAACCGCCTTTAACCCTTTTAGAGGATGGATGTTAACACTCGATACGAAAAATGGAAGCAGGATCTGTTTTGAATCGAATGTGCTACACTTTTCGGTAAGTGCCGCCCCGGAGGCGGCGCTTAGGAAGTTGCAACCCTCCTACCTGGGGACGCGTCCTATTGGGTGCGCTGACTGGCGTTTTAGCGGCTAGAGCCGTACCAGGGACAAGAGAGGGCGGGAAATGAGAGCGATGATGGTTGATTCGCAAGACATGTCAACCCAAACTGGGAAGAGGGATATGGAAACCCGGCCTGAATCCGCGGCGCTCAACCCGGAAGAACATCTCCAGCGCCTGTTCACCGACGATGTCAGCAAGCCGTGGTTTATCACCATCTTCCACGACATCAAGGAATACTTCTACCCGCCCCAGCTTCCTCCGCTCGAAGTAACCTCCAAGCCTCTCCCCGTCAAGGACATCTGGGGCTTTACAGCCGGCAAGGGAAGGCAGGCGGGTTTCTCTTCCGTGCTCATCCACGGCAGTCTTGTGGCTCTGGCCCTGTTCCTGGGCACCAACCCCACCATTCAGCAGGTGGTGAAGGAACACGTGACGCTGATCGCCCCAGACATCGAACCCTACCAGCCCACCATGAAGCCCAAAGCCCAGCTGATGGGCGGCGGGGGTGGCGGCGGCGACCGCAGTCCACTGCCGGCCAGCAAGGGTAAGCTCCCCAAGATCGCTCCCAAGCAGTTTGTCCCGCCCACGGCGGTCATCCGCAATGACAATCCCAAGCTGGCCCTGGAGCCGACCATCATTGCTCAACCCGACGCTCCGCTGCCTACTTTGAACGCAAACGTCTGGGGCGACCCGCTCGGCAAGATTGGCCCGCCCTCCAACGGTACGGGCTCCGGTGGCGGCATCGGCTCGGGCAAAGGCGGAGGCGTTGGTCCGGGCAGCGGCGCGGGCTACGGTCCCGGTTCCGGCGGCGGCTTCGGCGGCGGCGCTTACCGCATTGGCGGTGGCGTCAGCGCTCCTTCGCTGGTCTATAAGGTGGAGCCGGAGTATTCGGAAGAGGCTCGCAAGGCCAAGTTCCAGGGCAGTGTATTGCTCCAGGTGGTTGTGGACGATAAGGGCAACCCGCGCGACATCCGCGTCGTGCGTCCACTCGGCCTCGGTCTGGATGAAAAGGCCATCGAAGCCGTCCAGAAGTGGCGCTTCAAGCCCGGCTTCCTGAATGGCAAGGCGGTCCCCGTCCAGGCCATGATCGAAGTCAACTTCCGCCTCCTCTAACCGCCAGCATCCCACCCCGGTACGGCCTTCGGCGTCCGTGTATGCTAACGGGGAGCCATGCTACTCTCCCGCCGGTCCCTGTTCGCCTCACTCGCCGCCGCCCCTCTCGCGCGCGCCACGGCGGGGCCAGCCATCTCCATCCGCGGCGAGCAGTTTCTTCTGAACGGCAAGCCCACCTACGCCGGGCGGACCTTCGAAGGCATGAAGATCGAAGGCCTGCTCTTCAACTCGCGCATGATTCAGGGCATCTTCGATGACGAGAACCCGGCTACGGTCTCACGCTGGCGCTATCCGGACACCGGCGCTTGGGATGCGGAGCGCAACACGCGCGAGTTCATCGCCGCCATGCCCGAGTGGCGCCGCCATGGCCTACTGGCTTTCACGCTCGGCCTGCAAGGCGGCTCGCCGCAGGGATATTCGCAGGACCAGCCCTGGCGCAATAGCGCCTTTGCTTCCGGCGGCGCTCTCAAGCCCGCCTACCGGGACCGCCTGCGGCGCATTCTCGACCGCGCCGCCTCGCTCGGCATGACGCCCATCCTGAACTACTTTTACTTCGGCCAGGACGAGCATTTGAACGGCGACGCGGCCGTTCTGCGAGCCACCCGCGAAACCACGGAGTGGATCCTCCAGCGCGGCTACCGCAACGTCCTGGTCGATGTCGTGAACGAAGCCAACAACAGGAAGTACGAACAGGGGCTCATGAAAGCCGCCCGCGTGCATGAACTGATCCGCCTGGTGCAGTCCATCTCCTCCGGCGGACGCCGCCTGCTGGCAGGCTCGAGTTTCAATGGCAACACGCTACCCACCCCCGAGGTGGCCGCGGCCAGCGATTTCGTCCTGCTCCACGGCAATGGCGTCAAGGACCCGGCCCGCATCACGGAGATGGTACGCCAGGTACGCGCCATGCCCTCCTGGACGCCCAAGCCCATCGTCTTCAACGAGGACGACCACTTCGACTTCGACAAGCCCGCCAACAACATGCGGAGCGCCACCGCCGCCTACGCCAGTTGGGGCTACTTTGACCCCGGCGCCTCCGACTACAGCGACGGCTACCAGTGCCCGCCCGTCCGCTGGGGCCTCTCCACGGAGCGCAAACGCGCCTTCTTCACCACCGTCAAACGGTATACAGGTTTCTGATGCGCCCGCTCCGTTGTGGAATCGTGGGCTGCGGCTTCTTCGCCCAGTTTCACATCGACGCCTGGCGCCGTCTGGAAGGCGTCGAACTGGTGGCGGCGGCCGACCCCGATCTGACCCGCGCCGCCGCGGCCGCGCCCCGCGCCTACTCATCGCTTGCCGAAATGCTGGACGCCGGAGGCCTCGACCTGGTCGACATCGCCACGCGACCCGAGACCCACCTCACCCTGGTCACCGAGGCCCTGGAACGAGGCATCCCCACCATCTGTCAAAAACCCATGGCGCCCACATGGGAGGAGTCCCGCGCCATCGCCGCCGTGGCCGCCCGCACCGGCGTGCCCTTCATGATTCATGAAAACTGGCGCTGGCACCCGTGGTATCGCGAGGCGCACCGCTTAATCCAGTCCGGCGCGATCGGCCGCCCTATCACCTACTGCTTCCGCGCCCGGAAACGCGACGGGCTGGGGACCGAACCCTATCCCGACCAGCCCTACTTCCGCGCCATGCCGCGACTGCTCATCTATGAGACTCTCATTCACCCCATCGACACCGCGCGCCTCCTGTTCGGCGATGTCACCCACGTCTACGCTGAAACAAGGCGTCTGAACCCCAACATCGCCGGCGAGGACCTTGCTTTCCTTCTGCTCTCCCACGAAAGCGGACTGCTCGGCTCCATCGACGGCAACCGTTATACCGAGGGCGGCTACTACGAGCCACGCCCCGGCTCCCCGCCGCTGGGCGAAGCCACCTTCGAAGGCGAAGAGGCCCTGCTCACGCTGACCACCGGCGGACATCTGCTCCGCAACGGCGTCAGCGTCTGGCGCAACACCGTGCACACGGGCTACCGTGGCGATTGCGTCCTGGCCACGCAGCGCCATTTCGCCGATCACCTCGCCCATGGGACACCGCTGGAAACCAGCGCCTCCGAGTACCTGAAGAGCGTCGCGCTGGTCGAGGCGGCCTACCTGAGCGCGCAGCGGGGCGCGCGCGCCGCCACCGCTGAACTGCTCCAGAATGACGCGCCCTAGCGGGAGATCGCGATGATCGCACGGCGAACCTTCGTAACCGGTGCATGCGCGGGATGGGCAAGCGGGGCGGCCGCCAGGCTGGAACCGCCCAATCTCGTAATCTTCCTCTCCGACGATCACGGGTTCTTCGACTCATCCGTCTATGGCGCGCGCGACGTGCGGACGCCCGCGATGGAGAGGCTCGCCAAGGACGGCATGGCCTTCGACGCGGTCTTCACAGGCTCGCCCACCTGCGTGCCCTCGCGATCCGTGATGATGAGCGGCCTGATGCCCGCGCGCAACGGCGCCCTGCCGAACCACTCCGGCCTCGCTCCGGGAGTCCGGACCCTGCCGTCGTTCCTGAAAAACCTCGGCTACGAGGTCGTTCATTTCGGCAAAAGCCATTTTCAACCGGCAGCCAGCTACCCAGGCTGGACGCACATTCCCAGCGAGATCAAAGGCGGACCGCTGAATGCGGATCTCGATACGGCCGCCGTCGAGCAGTGGCTCGCCCACCGCGCCGGCGACGGGGCCCGGAAGCCAGTGTGCATGGTGGTCTGCTCGCACAGTCCGCATGTCTACTGGCGCGAGAACACCGGCTACGATCCACGAACACTCAGCTTGCCTCCCTCCTTCGTGGATACGCCCGAGACCCGTTCCGAAAGGGCGAAATACTACTCCGACGTGAGCTTCGCCGACCAACAACTGGGACAGGTCTACGCCTCCTGCCAGAAACATTTGCCGCGCAATACGTTGTTCCTGTATACCAGCGACAACGGCCCGCAGTGGCCCTTCGCGAAATGGTCACTCTATGACGCGGGCATACACCTGCCGTTCATTGCCGCATGGCCCGGCGTGATCCGGCCTGGCACACGCTCCGGCGCGCTGATCAGCTTTGCCGATATTCTGCCCACTTTTGTCGAACTGGCGGGCGGGACTCCGCCCGGGGAGATCGACGGGCGTTCGTTCGCGGGCGTTTTGCGGGGCCGTTCCAGCAAACACCGGGACGAGATATTCGCCGCCCACTCCGGCGACCGCGACTTCAACGTCTACCCCATGCGCTGTGTCCGCACCTCGCGCTTCAAATACATTCTGAACCTCCACCCCGAATTCAAGTACACGACACACATCGACGTGGCGGGCCCCAACGACGGGCGCATCTACTTCGATTCCTGGGTCGAAAAAGCGAAGTCGGATCCGTCCGCCGCGGCCGTAGTGAAGCGGTACCACGAGCATCCCGCCGAGGAGCTGTACGACGTGGCTGCCGATCCACATGAATTACGGAATCTTGCCGCCGATGCGCAATACCGCAAGATCCTGCCCGATTTGCGCGGCCGCATCACGCGGTGGATGCGCTCGCAAGGCGACAAAGGCGAGGTCTTCGGACATCCCGTCAGGTGATTGAATTCCTGTCCGGCCGGGCTATGCTAGGAGGACTATGCGGCTAGGCGTGGATTTTGGGACCACGCGGATCGTTGTCGCCTCGGTGGACCGCGGCAACTATCCCGTGGTGACCTTCGATTCGCCCGAATGCGGAACGGCGGACGGGTTTCCCTCACTTGTGGCGGCTCGCGGCGGGCAGGCCCTGTTCGGCTTCGACGCCTGGCGCGCCCAGGAAGATCCCGAAGCCACGGTGGTGCGCTCCATCAAGCGGTTCCTGACGGACGTCGGTCCGGAGACACAGGTCAGCCTGGGCGGCGCGTCCTTCCGCATGCTCGATCTCTTGTGCGGCCTCACGGCGGCCCTGCGCACGGCGCTCACCACGGCCAGCAGCCTTGTGCTCAAGCCCGGCGAGCCCCTCGAAATCATGCTCGGCGTACCCGCCATGGCCAATGGCAACCAGAGGTTCCTCACCGTGGAAGCCTTCCGGCAGTCCGGCTTTGATGTCATTGGACTGCTGAACGAACCCTCGGCGGCCAGCATCGAGTACGGCCACGCCAGCCGCGTCAAACTCTCGCTGGCGCGCGACACGATCATCGTCTACGATCTGGGCGGCGGCACCTTCGACGCCTCGCTGGTGGAGATGGACGCGCAGCGCCACGAGGTGCTGGCCAGCGAAGGAATCCCCACGCTCGGCGGCGATGATTTCGACGAGATCCTCGCGGAACTGGCTCTGGACGCCGCCCAGACCGGGCGCGAGGTCCGGGACAATCTCACACAGGCCGGGCTCTTCCGGCTTCACGAGGAGTGCCGCTTGAAGAAGGAGGCGCTGCACCCCAACACCCGCCGCCTCACCATCGACCTGGACGCCATCCGCGAGGGCTGGCCTTCGGTCCAGGTTCCCGTCAGCGCCTTCTACGAGCGCTGCCAGCCGATGATCGAGGAAACCGTGCACGCCGTCGAGGACCTCCTCCGGAACCGCGAATCCTCCGTCGAAGCCGTCTATGTCACGGGAGGGTCGAGCGAGTTGCCGCTGGTGGCGCGCGCTCTCAGGGAACGCTACGGCCGCCGCGTGAAGCGTTCCGCTTATCCGCGCTCGGCCACGGCCATCGGTCTGGCCATCCAGGCCGACACACAGGCCGGCTACCAGCTCCATGAGACGTTCACCCGGAACTTCGGCGTGTGGCGCGAAGCCGAAGGCGGCCGCACGATGGTCTTCGATCCACTCTTCCTCAAGGGCACGCCGCTGCCCGCGCCCGGCGGACCGCCGCTCCAGGTGACCCGCACCTACTACCCCGCCCACAACATCGGGCACTTCCGCTATCTCGAATGCAGCCACACCACCGGCGATGGCCGCCCCTCGGGCGAAGTGATGGTGTGGGATCAGATTCTGTTCCCCTTCGACGAGTCGTTGAGCGGCGTGGACGATTTAAGCGCGTCGCCCGTCCACCGCCTGGAGTGTGCTCCGCCCCGGGAAATCCGCGAAGAGTATTCCTGCGACTCCTCCGGCGCCGTCCTCGTTCGCATTTCCAACATCACCTCCGGTTACCACCGTGGCTTCCGGTTGGGCCGCTGGGCCGTGCAACAGACTCCGCTTACACCCGGCCGCAAGCGCCCCGCGCGGAAGGCGGCGCGGCAGAGCTAACAATTTCCCATGTCCAGCATTCTGAAACCTTCCTTAAACTGGCTTCTTGTCTGCATTCCCATCGCGGCGTGGTTGGAGCACGCGCGGCCGGAATCGCATACGGCCATCTTCGCGAGCGCCTGTCTCGCCGTGCTGCCCCTGGCCGGATGGCTGGGCCGCGCCACCGAGCACATCGCCGAACATACCGGCGAAGGAATCGGCGGCCTGCTCAACGCCACGTTCGGCAACGCCGCCGAACTGATCATCGCCCTCATCGCCTTGCGGAAAGGGCTGTTCGATGTCGTCAAGGCATCGCTCACCGGCTCCATCATCGGCAACGTCCTGCTGGTAATGGGCGCCTCCATGCTGGCCGGAGGGCTGAAATACCCGACGCAGAATTTCAACGCCGCCGGCGCGCGTTCGCAAGCAACAATGCTCATCCTCGCCGTCATCGCCCTGGTCGTTCCGGCCGGCTTTCACCACATGGGCGGCGCGGCGGCGCTGAAAAGCGAGGCCGGATTGAGCCTGGAGATCTCCATCGTCCTGCTCGTCTGTTACGCCCTCAGCCTGCTGTTCAGCCTGAAGACGCACCATCATCTGTTCAAAGGTAGCGGCGACGTGGAAGCCGCCCACGGCGCGCCCTGGCCTCTGGGCCGCGCTCTCTGCGTGCTCGCCCTGGCTACCGCTCTCATCGCCTGGATGAGCGAGATTCTGGTCGGCGCCGTGGAGCAAACCGCTCATGCCTGGGGCATGACCAGCATCTTTGTCGGCATCATCGTGGTCGCCATCATCGGCAACGCTGCCGAACACAGCACGGCCATTCTCGTGGCGCGCGAGAACCGCATGGACCTCTCGCTCGGCATCGCCATCGGCTCCAGCATTCAGATTGCCCTGTTCGTCGCGCCGCTGCTCGTCGCCGCCAGCTACTTCGTGGCGCCACGTCCCATGGATCTCGTCTTCACCCCGGCCGAGGTGATGGCCGCCGTGCTTTCGGTCGCCATCAGCGCCCAGATCGCCAGCGACGGCGAATCGAACTGGTTCGAGGGTGTACAACTGCTCGCCGTGTATGTCATCCTCGGCATTGCTTTTTACTTCCTCCCCGAAGTGGCGGCGCACCAAAAATGAACACACAGGACCTGATCGCGGCTCTCTCCACGGCTGACGTCTATGACCTGGGCCAGCCCTACTTTCCCGGCATCCCGCGCCATCCGAACCATCCGCCCTATCTCTACTCCATGACCAAACGCCACGGCGACATGGTGACGCCCGGCGGCACCAGCTCCGCCGCCGAGTCCATCGCCCTGGGCACGCACGTCGGCACCCACATCGACGCCCTCTGCCACTTTTCCTGCGGAGGATTCCTGCACGGCGGCCACAAGGCGGAGGAGTTCCAAAGCACGGCCGGCGGCATGAGAAAGCACCCCGTGGACCAGGTAGCCCCCATCCTGCGCCGCGGCGTCCTGCTCGACATCGCCGGCCAGTTGGGCGGCGAGCCGCTTGCCCCTGACTTTCTGATCACGCCGGAGATGTTCGGCCGCGCCGAGCGCGAGCAGGGCGTCCAGGTGCGTCCTGGCGACGCCGTTTTGATCCGCACCGGATGGGCCAACTATTGGACCGACGACAACCTCTACCTGCGCCAGGCCGAGCCCGGTCCTGAACTGCCCGGCGCACAGTGGCTCAGCGCGCGCCAGGTGTTCGCCGCGGGCTCCGACACCATCTGCTTTGAACGGGTTCCTTCGCGCGACATGCCCGTCCACGTACACCTGCTCGTGGACAACGGCATTCACATCATCGAAGCGCTGAACATGGAACAACTCGCCCGCGACCGCGTGTATGAGTTCCTGTTCGTTGCCGCGCCCATGAAGATCCGCGGCGGCACCGGCGCGCCGGTCCGGCCGCTCGCCCTCCGCGCACGCGCCTGAGGCGCCGGCTACGCCGTGCGGGCCAGCATCAGGGCCAGTTCTTTTCTCAACCGGGCGGCCACCACCTGGCCCGCCGCCTCACCCGCCAGATTCTTCTTCTCGTATGGATCCGCGCGCAGGTCGTACAACTCCTCGGCATCGGGCAGTTCCGGGTAGCGCACATACTTGTAGCGCGCCGTGCGAATGCCCTGCCAG
>JADLCT010000084.1 GCA_020847045.1 Bryobacterales bacterium
CGTCCGGGAAGCCACGGCGCGATCTGATCCTGGACGATCTTCATGTAATCGCTGGCGGCGATGACCGGGCCGGGCTCATGATCCAACACCTGGTTCAGGTAAGGAGTGCGCGCCGGCTCGGCCGGATGCAGGCGGTTCCAGCGCTCGGCCAACAGCGCTTCGCGCCGCAACTCACCGTAGCTGGTGACGCTCCAGACGTCCGTTTCGACGCCATACTTCTCGCGCAGAAGCTCCTGCGCGCGCAGCGCTTCGTTCAGAATCGGGCCGCTGCCGAACAACTGCGCCTGCGCCGGGCCATTGCCAGCGCGGTACTTGTACAGCCCCTTGAGCACGCCCTCGCGGCAGCCCTCCGGCATGGGCGGTTGCGGATAGAACTCGTTGTAGATGGCGATGTAGTAGAAGATGCTCTCGTTTTCCTGATACATCCGCCGGATGCCGTCCTGCACGATGATCGCGATCTCGTAGGCATAGGCGGGGTCGTAGGAGATGCAGGTGGGAACGGTGCTGGAATGCACCAGGCTGTGGCCGTCCTGGTGCTGCAGGCCCTCGCCGTTCAGCGTAGTCCGGCCGGCCGTGCCACCCATCAGGAAGCCCTTGCCGCGGGCGTCGGCAAAGGCCCAGATCAGGTCTCCGATGCGCTGGAAGCCGAACATCGAGTAGTAAATGAAGAAGGGGATCATCGGGACGCCGTAGTTGGAATACGACGTTCCGGCCGCGGTGAACGACGCCATGGCGCCGGCTTCCGTGATGCCTTCCTCGAGAATCTGTCCGTCGCGCGCTTCCTTGTAATAGAGGAACATTTCGCTGTCCACGGGCTTGTACAACTGCCCCTGGCTGGCGTAAATGCCGCATTCGCGGAACATCGACTCCATGCCAAACGTCCGCGCCTCGTCGGGAATGATCGGCACGATGTAGCGGCCCAGTTCGGGATGCTTCAGCAGCTTGCGCAGCATCTGGACGAAACCGGCGGTGGTCATTGCGCCGCGTCCGCCCGAGCCGCCCGTGACATCGCTGAACAGATCCAACGCCGGCGCGCGGAAGGTAATCGGCGCGGGCGCCCGCACGGGCACCGGACCGCCCATGGCTTCCAGGCGCGCCCGGATGTATTTCATCTCCTCGCTGTCCTCGGCCGGCCGGTAGAAGCTGATCTTGGACACCGTTTCGTCCGACACCGGAATGTCGAACCGCTGGCGGAAATACTCCAGCTCCTCCTCGTTCATCTTCTTCTGCTGGTGCGTGATGTTCTTGCCTTCGCCGGCCTCGCCCAGGCCGTATCCCTTTACCGTCTTGGCCAGGATCACCGTCGGCTGGCCCTTGTGCTCCCAGGCCCGCCGGTAGGCATTGTAGACCTTCACGGGGTCGTGCCCGCCGCGCTTCAGCTTGGTCAATTGCTCATCGCTCAGATGCTCCACCAGCGGCAGCAGTTCCGGATACTTGCCGAAAAATTCCTTGCGAATATAGGCCCCGCCGCGCACCTTGAAGTTCTGGAATTCGCCGTCCACGCACTCGTTCATGCGCTTCATCAGCAGGCCCGTCTTGTCGCGCGCCAGCAGCGAATCCCAATCGCCGCCCCACAACACCTTGAGCACGTTCCAGCCCGCCCCGCGGAACAGTCCTTCCAGCTCCTGCACGATGCTGCCGTTGCCGCGCACCGGGCCGTCCAGACGCTGCAGGTTGCAGTTCACCACCCAGATCAGGTTGTCCAGTTTTTCCCGCGAGCCGAGCGTGATCGAGCCCAGCGTCTCGGGCTCGTCGCTTTCGCCGTCGCCCACGAAGGCGAACACCTTGCGGCTGGTCACCGGAATCAGTCCGCGATTTTCCATGTAGCGCATGAACCGCGCCTGATAGATCGAGTTGATCGGGCCCAGACCCATCGACACCGTGGGGAAGTTCCAGAAGTCGGGCATCAGCCAGGGATGCGGATAGGAGGGCAGGCCGGGTGTCTCGCGCAGTTCGTGCCGGAAGTTGATCAGGTGCTGCTCGGTCAGACGCCCCTCCACGAAGGCGCGCGAATAGACGCCCGGGGAGGCGTGTCCCTGGTAGTACACCAGATCGCCCTTCACGCGCTGTCCGCCCGCCTCGATGGAGCCGCGGAAGAAGTGATTGAAGGCCACTTCGCTCAGCGTAGCCAGCGAAGAATACGTGGACAGATGTCCGCCGATGCCATCATCGTACTTGTTGGCGCGCACCACCATGGCCGCCGCGTTCCAGCGGATGGCGCTCTTAATTCGCCGTTCGATCACGCGGTCGCCCGGATAGGGAACCTCGTCTTCCACGGGAATCGTGTTCACATAGGGCATCGAAGGCTTCACGGGAGAATTCATTCCGTGCAGGTACGCACGGTCCACCAACTCCTGCAGCAGCGCCTTGGCCCTGTCCGGGCCGGCAAGGTCGATCACCTCGTCCAGCGCTTCCAGCCATTCGCTCGTCTCCTGTGCGTTTGCGTCCTGGCTGACCTGATCCTTGGTTCTGTACATAGCTTCGCGGTTGCTTCCTCTGCGCGTAGTTTGACTTTCGGCTCCCCGCTGGGGGTTCCATGGGGATAGCGAGAATACGCCTACCTCAGGTTATCGTTATCGGCCGCCGGGGCGCAAACCTGCAAGCGCTTCACAGCGCGGTGCGGCGGGCGTGCTAAAACGCCTTTTCAAACGCCGAGGCGAACTGGTTCAACTCGGCCATCGTGCCACGGAACGTCTGCATGGTGAAAAATGCCCGCCCAATGTTCAGCGCGATCATGCCTTTCGCCGAACGGTGCTTCTGAACCATCTCGAAGGCCGAAGCCGCGGTCTTCATTTCGTACATCTGCACGGTGGGATAGGCGGGGCCGTTATAGGTGGCCTGCCACCAGCTCAGCAAGCCATTCAGAAGCAGTTCTTGCGCCGCCCCCGCCGCTGCCATCTGCTGCCTGGTTCCGAGGGTCCAGCCGCCGGGAACGGTGACGGGAAACTCGAGGGGTTTCTCCTTGCCGCACGCCGCCAACGCCCCCCCGCCCGCCGCCACGGCCGCGAGCATGGCCCGGCGGTTCCACCGCCTTGTCCTCTTTGGTTCCAGCTCCATCGGTCCCCTATGATAAAACGAGTTAGGGAACCCGTCACACCCTTCGCTTCATGGCCAAATACAAGACTGCCCGGAAAGCGGGCAAATCCGCCCAGCCCACCTCGAACACGCGCGGCCTCGTCGGTTGCATCTCGCTGCTGGCCCTGGGCTTCGCGCTCTTCTTTCTGCTCTTTTATGCCATGCTGAAGAGTTCCTGACCGCCGCCCCATGCGCACCGATCAACGTCAACCCTCTCAACTGCGCCCCGTGCGCATCACCCCTCATTTTCTCGCCACCGCCGAAGGCTCCGCCCTCATCGAGTTCGGCCACACGCGGGTGCTGTGCGCGGCCACCATCGAGGACTCGGTTCCGCCGTTTCTCCGGGGCGGCGGCAAAGGCTGGGTGACGGCCGAGTATTCCATGCTGCCGCGGGCCACCTCCACGCGCACGCCGCGCGAAGTGAACAAGGGCCGTCCCACGGGCCGCACCATGGAGATTCAGCGGCTCATCGGCCGGGCGCTGCGGGCCGTGGTGGATCTGGAGGCCCTGGGCGAGCGCAGCGTGATCCTCGACTGCGACGTGTTGCAGGCCGACGGTGGGACGCGCACGGCCGCCATCACCGGCGCCTGGGTGGCGCTGGCGCTGGCCACCCAGCAGTTGTCCGCGTGCAAAGCGGTAGCGCGCAATCCGGTGACCGACCATGTGGCCGCCGTCAGCGTCGGCGTCGTCGCGGGCACGCCCATGCTGGATCTCTGCTATGAGGAGGACTCCGCCGCCGAGGTCGATATGAACGTGGTGCTCACCGGAGCGGGCCAGTTTGTCGAGGTTCAGGCCACGGCCGAGAAAAAGACCTTCGACGACGCGGGGCTGGCCTCGCTTCTGGCGCTCGCGCGGCAGGGCATCGCCGAACTGGTGCGCTTGCAGAAGGCCGCCCTCGCCGGATGACACTCTACTGCGCCACGCAGAACCAGGGCAAGCTGGCGGAGTTCCGGCTGGCCGCGGAGCGGTACGCGCCCGGCGCCGGCGTCGTGGTGGAAACCGTGCCCGGCCTGTCGCGGATTCCGGCGCCCGAGGAGACCGGCGCCACCTTCCACGAGAACGCCTGTCTCAAGGCGCTCTATTACTCGCGTTTCGCGCCGGGCCCGGTTTTTGCCGACGACTCCGGTCTCGCCGTGGATGCGCTGGATGGCCGGCCCGGGGTGCACTCGGCGCGGTTCGCCGGTCCCTCCGCCACGGACGCCGAAAACAACGCGCTGCTGCTTGAACGGCTGCGCGGCGCCGGTAACCGCTCGGCGCGGTTCGTCTGCGTGATCGCGCTGGCGGCCAATGGCGAAATCGCGGCCGCCTTTGAGGGCGCCGTCGCCGGCTGGATCCTCGAAGCGCCGCAAGGCTGGGGCGGTTTTGGCTACGATCCTCTTTTCCTCTACCCCCCGCTCGGCCTCACGCTGGCCGAAGCCGGCGCGGAGCAGAAGCTCTCCGTCAGCCACCGCGGCCAGGCGGTGATGCGCCTCTTCCAGTTCGTGGCTGGCTGGCGCGCGCCTTCGGCGACGTGAACCGCAGCCACGCCATGACGCCCACCAGCGTCTTGCCATCCTCGATTTTCCCCTTCTCCATCAAGGCTTCCAGCGTTGCCGCGGAAAACCACCGGCTGGTGATGTGCTCATCGGCTTCCTGGCATGCCTGTCCGGCCGAAAGCCCACGCGCGGCGTACACGAACATCTTTTCCGACAGAAATCCCGGGCTCGGATAGAAGCTCGCCACCCGCACCCACTCCTTCGCGCGGTACCCGGTCTCTTCCAGCAGCTCCCGCCGGGCGGCTTCCAGGGGCTTCTCGCCCGCGTCGATCCGGCCGGCCGGCAACTCCCAGAGATACTGCTTCACGGGCAGACGGTATTGCCGCACCAGCAGGATCCTCCCTTTGCCATCCACGGGCAGAATCACGGCCGATCCCTGGTGGTGGACAACCAGACGCTTGATTTCGTACCCTTCCGGATCCACAGCCCGGTCCAGGGTGACGCGCAAAAACTCTCCCTCGTAGCACGGCAGTGATTGCACAGATTCTCCCTTCCCGCACCTCATTTGTGCAGTGCCGCGCCCGCCGGGTTACTCTCATCCTTCGTTGCCCCGTAAGGATCCGAGGAATTGGTCCACGGGAAGAGTGTTCAGCACGTCGCCCTTCTCCAGCCATCCGCGCCGGGCCATGGTGACGCCGAAGCGCATGTTCGCCAGGTGCTTCACATGGTGCGCGTCGGTGGAGATCACAAACCGGCAGCCCTTGGACTTGGCGATCCGGATCAGCGGCGCGTGCAGATCCAGCCGCTCCGGGCTCGCGTTGATCTCCATGGCCACGCCGCGCCCGGCCGCCGCGGCGGCCACTTTTTCGAAGTCGTACACATAGGCGTCCCTGTGCAGCAAGACGCGTCCCGTGGGATGTCCCATGATCTTCACGTATGGATTCTCGACGGCCGCCAGCAGGCGCTCGGTCATCTCGCCGCTCTCCATGTTCATGTGGCTGTGCACGCTGGCCACCACCAGGTCCAGGCGTGCCAGCGCCTCATCGTCGATGTCCATCCGCCCGTCGCGCCGGATGTCGCACTCCAGCCCCGCCAGCACGCGCACCGGCAGAGCGCTCTGGTCCATCGCCCGCACGGTTTCGGCGAACCGGATCACGCGCGCCTCGTCCAGACCGTTGGCCATGGCCAGCGCCTTGGAATGATCGGTGATCGCGATATAGCCGTAGCCGCGCGCGGCCGCCGCCTCGGCCATCTCTTCCAGGCTGAAGCGTCCGTCGCTTTCGCGCGTGTGGATGTGCGCATCGCCATGAATGTCGCCCAGTTCCAGCAGCGTTGGCAGCCGCCGGGCGTTCGCCGCGCCACCGGCCGCCTCGATCTCTCCCTGGTTCTCGCGCAGCTCGGGAGGAATCCAGGCCAGTCCCAGCGCCTCGTAGATCTCCTCTTCCGTGCGGCCGGCCACGCGCTCGCCCCCGTCCAGCCTGAACAAGCCATACTCGTTCAGCGTGTAGCCCCGCTGCATCGCCAATTGCCGCAGGGCCACGTTGTGCGTCTTGGATCCGGTGAAGTATTGCAGCGCCGCGCCCAGGCTCTCCGCCGGGACGGCACGCACGTCCACCTGAAGTCCTTCGATTCCCACGCGCGCCGAGGCCTTCGTGTCGCCATGCCCCAGCACATCGCCCACGCGCGGATGCTTCACAAAACGGTCCAGCGCGGCGGCGGCCGCGGCCCCGGTCACCAGCAGGTCCACATCGCCCACGGTTTCCCGGCCCCGTCGCAAACTTCCCGCGGCCTCCACCCGTTCCACGCCTGCTACGGCGCTCAGGTAACCCGTCAGCTCCTCGGCGATCGCCGCCGCGAAATGAATGTGGAAGCGTCCCGAACTTTGGCGCAGGCTCGCGATCCCTTTCAGGATTTTCTCCTCCAGCTTGGCGCCCATGCGCGGCAGCTCCCGCAGTTTCTGTTCGCGGCACAGGCGCTCCAGGTCATCGAGCGTGGTGACGCGGAAATGGGCAATCAGCGCCGCGATTGTCTTCGGTCCCAGTCCCGGAATCTTCAACATCTCCAGAGCCGTCGGTGGGTACTTTTCCATCAGCTCGTCGCGGCGCGCAAACGATCCGCGCTCCCGGATCTCTTCCAGAACCGCGGCGATGCCCTTCCCGATGCCCGTGATCTCCGTCAGCTTGCGGGCCGGATCCGCCATCACGCCGTCGATGCGTTCGGGATAGCCTTGCAGCGTGTCGGCCGCATTCCGGTAGCTGCGGATGCGGAAACCATCCTCGGCGGCGATCTCCATCAAATCGGCGGTTTCCGCCAGCAGGCGCGCGTATTCCAGGTTCTCCATGACGGGTATCCTTAAATTGTAGGCACCGGCCATGCCCACCGAATCCAGCGCCCACTCACTCGATCAGTTCTTCCAGTTTTCGCTGCTGGGCATGATCGCCGCCGGTTATGGCGCTGTCGCCACCTCCGGCTCGCTCGACCTGCCAAGCATCGTCCTGCCCGCCGCCGCCATGCTGGCGCGTCTGGCCACCGTGACAGGGCTGCTCCGCATTTCGCTCTCTGAGCGCGCCGCGACCGCACTGGCCCTGGGCTACATCTTGTTCTACCCCGCCGACTACCTGTTCCTTTCGGCCGAGTTCCTCCGCTCCACCGTCCATCTGGTTTTTTTCATCGGCTCGGTTCTGCTCCTGAAGGCCGCCACGCCCCGCGATTTCCGGCTGCTCGAGTTGATTGCTTTTCTGCAGATGCTGGCCGGCAGCGTGCTGTCCATCAACTCGCTCTACCTCCTGTTTCTCACCCTCTTTCTTCTGGCCTCGGTGGCCACGCTGGCCGCGGGCGAGGTGCGCTCCAAGCTCTCGGACCGCGCGCGGGTGGCCTGCGCCACGCTGCGCGGTGCACGCCGGGGACTCGCGTTCCTCAGCCTCTCCGCCTTTGCCGCCATCCTCGGCCTGGGCGTCATGTTCTTCGTCCTGTTGCCTCGCACCGCGCACGCCGCGCTGGCCCACCTGCTGCCGGGACGCTTCCATCTGGCGGGGTTTTCCAACGAGGTCACGCTGGGACAGATTGGCGAGATCCGTCTCAGCTCCACACCGGTGATGCATGCCCGCCTGTATACGACGGCGGCGGGCGTAGACCTGAAGTGGCGTGGCGCCACTCTCGCGCAGTTCGATGGACGCCGTTGGTTCAACGAGGCCGACCGGGGCGAAACCATCCCCACGCTGAGAAACCAGGCGCGTCTGGCCACGCTCGAACAGCAAAGCCGGCCAGGCCGGCGCATTCAGTACGAGGTGCAATTGAAGTCCGCCACCGACGACGTGCTCTTCTTTCTCGGCGTCCCGGAGATGATCTTCATCGACTCGCCCCAGATCATCCGCACCTCGGCCGGCGGTTTCCGCACAGGCAGCCTCCGGCCGGCGCGCTATGAGGCCACGTCATTTCTCGACAGTCCTTTGACGCCGCCCTTGACGCCGCCGGTGCTGCCGGCCGAATCGCGCCGCATCCATCTGCAAACTCCTCTCATGGACCCGGCCGTCTCGCGACTGGCCCACACTCTCACGGCTTCGCATCTCACCGGGGAGGCCAAGGCCCGCGTTCTCGAAAGTCACCTCCGCACACGCTACCGCTACACCACGCAACTCCTCTCGCAAACGGTGCGCGACCCAATCGCCTACTTTCTGTTCACCCGCCGCGAGGGACACTGCGAGTATTTTGCCTCGGCCATGGCCGTCATGCTCCGCACCATCGGCATTCCCTCCCGCATGGTCACGGGCTTCCAGAGCGGCACGTTCAATCCCATCTCGAACTGGTATCTGATCCGCTCCTCCGACGCCCATGCCTGGGTCGAGGCGTGGATCGACGGCCGTGGCTGGGTCACCTTCGACCCCACGCCCTCAGGCCCCGCGCCCGGACCCACGCCCTTCTGGCACTCCGCCTCGCTCTACCTGGACGCTCTCGAACTCTTCTGGCAGGACTGGGTGATGAGCTATGACATCGAGCGCCAGTTCATTCTCGCCAACCGCATCGGCCAGAACCTGAGTCTGCCCGCCTGGACCGGCCAGGGGCCCACCGGCTACCTCCGCCAGGCCTGGCGGGAGCTGGCCTCGTCGATCGGCCGCCGCACCGCCGTGCTGGCCGCCTCAATCTGCGTGGCGCTCCTCCTGTTGTGGCTGTTCGCGCCGCGCCTGTGGACGTTGTGGCGGCGGCGGCGCACCGATCAGCGCCTCCGCAGCCGCCCCGCGCAGGCCTCCGACGCCACGCTCCTGTATGAGCGCCTGCTGGCCGCCCTGCTGGCACAGGGCAACGAGAAGCCAGCCTGGCTCACGCCGCGTGAGTTCGCCCGGACGCTCGGAAACTCGCCGCATGCGCCGCTCGTCCACGAGGCTACCGAGCTCTATCACGAGCTTCGCTACGGTGCGCGCAGCCAGCCCGTGCACCGTCTGCTCGACATTGTCACCACTCTCGAACGGAGCCAGCGCCCTTGAGCACTCCCTCCCGCCGCGGCTTTGCCACGGCCCTGATCGGCCTCACCGTAAAGGCCGAGTCCACCATCACCGGCTCCTTCGCCGACCGCTCCACGGCGGCCGGCCACAAGCTCCGCGATCACGCCCGCTTCGCGGCGCCCGCGCGCCGGCTGCGCGTGCCGCTTGTCATTGTGGGCGGCGGCTGCGCGGGACTGTGCGCGGCCTGGCGCCTGTTGAAGCATGGCTTCAAGGACTTTGTTCTACTCGAACTGGAGGACACGGCTGGTGGAAACGCGCGCCACGGCGAGAACGAGGTTTCCGCCTACCCCTGGGCCGCTCACTACCTGCCCGTTCCCGGACCGCATTCCACGGAGGTGCGCGAACTGTGCCAGGAGTTCGGCCTGCTCCGGGATGGCCATTGGGAGGAACGCCACCTCTGTCATTCGCCCCAGGAGCGGCTGTTTCTTCACGGCCGCTGGCAGGAGTCACTCGAACCCGACATCGGTTCCAACAAGCGCGACCACTCGCAGTTCCGCCGGTTTCAACAGTTGATCGAGGAGGCCCGCGCCTCCGGCCAGTTCACCATCCCGATGCAGCGCGGCGCTCCTGCCTCGTCGCCCCTCGACCAGATCTCCTTCGACCAGTGGCTCCGCTCCCACGAGTTCGATTCGGAATACCTGCACTGGTACTGCAACTACGCCACGCGGGACGACTACGGCTCGCTCGCCGCCGGCACCTCGGCCTGGGCGGGCATTCATTACTTCGCCGCCCGCGAACCTGAGGACAAAGGTCCGCTTACCTGGCCCGAAGGCAACGGATGGCTGGTTGGCAAGCTGATGGAGCGCGTGCGGCCCTATGTGCGCACGGGCCAGATGGCGCATCGCATCGAGCGCCACGGCACGGGCCGCCGTGTCTACGCAGGCGACACCCTGTATGAGTGCGACACCGTCATTTTCGCCGCGCCCAGCTTCCTGGCGGCGTATCTCATCGAAGATGCCCCGCCCTCGCCCCCGCTGGAGTACTCACCCTGGCTGGTTGCCAATCTCACGCTGGAACGGCCCCCCGAAGAGCGCGGCTATCCACTGTGCTGGGACAACGTGCTCTATAACTCGGCCGCACTGGGCTACGTGAACGCCACGCACCAGTCGCTGGCCACCTACCAGGAACGGAACGTCTGGACCTACTACTGGGCCCTGGCCTCGGCCACACCCGCCACCGCGCGCCGCACGCTGATCGAGCGCCCATGGGTGCAATGGCGCGACCTGATCCTGGACGACCTGCGGCGCGCCCACCCCAACATCCGCTCTTGTGTCTCCCGGATCGACATTATGCGTCTGGGCCACGCGATGCCGCGCCCGGCGCCGGGATTCCTCGCGTCCAAAGCGCGGCTTGCCCTGGCCGCGCAGGAAAGGTCGCTGCTGTACGCGCACTCCGACCTGAGCGGCCTCTCCTTGTTTGAAGAGGCGCAGTACCACGGCTACCGGGCGGCGGACAAGTTTCTGAAGCGCGCCAACCGCGGGTGAGAGCCTCGCGGGCTGGACACTACCGGTACTTCCTGAGCACGGCCAGCACGCGCCCCTGCACCTGTACGTCCGAGGCCGGACGCATAATCGGCGACATCGCCGCGTTGGCGGGCTGCAAGCGCACCATCCCCTCGGCTTCCTGATAGAAGCGCTTCAGCGTTGTCTCCATGCCGCCCACCAGCGCCACCACGATTTCACCATTGCGCGCCTGGTTGACCTTTTCCACCAGCACGTAATCGCCTTCGCAGATGTGGTCCTCGATCATCGATTCGCCGCGCACCTGCAGAGCGAAGGTGTTCCCGGCGCCCACGAAATCGCCGAAGTTCAGCGTCTCGGTGTTTTCAAACGTCTCCACCGGAGCGCCGGCCGCAATCCGCCCGGCGAGCGGAATTTCCAGCGCCGCCGCAGGCATCCGGCTTTCCGGACGCTCATTGAAATACTTCTGTGACAACTCAAGTGACCGGCTTTGGTTAAAGGTGCGGATCAGATAGCCGCGCGCCTCCAGCGCCGAAATGTGTTTGTGCACGGTCGCCAGCGAAGCCAGTCCCAGCCCGCGCGCGATCTCTTCGTAGCTTGGACAATACCCGTTCTGATTCACAAATTGTGCAATGAAGTCCAGAACTTCCTTCTGCCGCGGAGTTAGCGCCATGGTTCTCCTTTTCTTCCCGAGGGCTCGCTTATTATTTTGGCGAAGACGGTGAAAATTTGCAAGAAAAAAGGCGAACAATAAACGAAACAAAAATAAGCAGAAATGTTTTTGCCTACGCCCGCGCGAAGCCGTCTCCCGTCTTCCGGCTCCACTCGGACAGCATGGCGCGGTGACGTTCCAACTCCTGTTTCGCACTGCTTTCGCCCGCCAGGTTCACCACCTCGCCGGGATCCTTTTGCAGGTCGAACAACTGTTCGGCCCGCTCGCCGGTCCGGAAAACGATGTACTTGTAGCGTTCGCTCCGCACCATTCTGCCGTCTCTTTGCTCGTCGCGGTATCGCAACTCGCTCACCACGTACGGGCGCGAGGCTTCGGTGCGCAAATCCAGGCCGCGCATCTCTTCCGGACCGTTGATGCCCGCGTGGCCGCACAGCGTCGGCAGAATGTCCAGCAGCGAGACGAGGCGCTCGGAGACGCCGCGCCGCACGCCGGGTCCTGCCAGCACGAACGGCACGTGGACGCTCTCCTCATACAGCGAAGCCTTTTGCACCCAGCGATGAGCGCCCAGCCCCTCGCCATGATCGGAGGTGAAACAGACGACGGTTTTCGCGGCCAATCCGGAATCCCGCAGGGCCTCGAGAACGGTGCCGATGTGGTGGTCCACGGCTTCCACCATGCGGTAGTAGTCGTGCAGGTACTCACGGACATCGTTCTTCCACCATTCGGCGGCGATTGCCACTGCCTGCGACATGGTGTCGTAGCCCGAGGTCCTGTGGAACCGGACCGCCTCGGGTTCGCCGGCCTCCAGGCCCATGTTCGCGGGCGCGGGTGGGAAGCGCCGCGGGTTGGCATGGCTTCTCGTCCCCTTGTGCTGCCGTATCCACTCGCAGATATCATGCGGGTTCATGAACGAGGCCACCATCAGGAACGGCTCGCGCGGTTTGCGCCGTAGCCATTGCGAGCAGGCATGAGCCACGGGCTCATCCATATCCTTCCCATAGGTGCTGCCGCCCACCAGTTTTTCGAATGCCGTCATGCCGTCGAACGGTTTCGGCAGATGCCATTTCCCCGCGTACACCGTTTGATAGCCCGCGGCGGTGAACACCTCGCCCATCGTGGGCATCCCGGCGCGAATCGAGCGTCCGTTCACCTCCACGCCCGTTTCGTGCGGCATGCGCGAGGTGAAGATGCTCGAACGCGAGGGCGAGCACACCGGATAGGCACAGTAGGCGTTGGTGAACACCTGCCCGCGCGCCGCCAGCGAGTCCATGGCGGGGGTTTTCAGGTACGGGTTGCCGGCGCCCGACCAGGCTTCGTGGGACTGCTGGTCGGTCATCAGCAAAAGAAGGTTGGGCCGCTCCACGGCGGCCTCGTCCTCAGGCGAAAAAGCGGGCGCAGCCTGCATCGCCGCGCCCGCCAGAATGGTCCGTCTTGTGAAGGCCCGCGTCGTGGTCACGCCGCGATCATACCGCACGGACCACGCGCATTCTACGGCTGGCCCATATCGAAGCTCACATAGATGACGGCGGCCACGCGGGCCAGCGTCTCCAATTTTTCCGCGTCGATTGTGCCCAGCACCAGTTTTGCGCCGTCCGGTTGCGAGGCCACCGTCAACCCCGCGGCTTTCAGTTGCCGCAGAACTTCTGACGAGGCGTCCGACAACCACACCTTCACGCGCACCTGGCCCGTCTTGCCGAGCAGCGCCGCGTCCAGCTTGGCCGCCGCGCCCGCCCGCACCCGCTCCTTATCCATCGAGGCGCGGATCTCCTGCCGCGGCGAGGAGGGCGGCGCGGCCGTGGGCGCGGGAGCACCGCCCCGAAAGCCGATCGCACTCCCCAAGCTCCTGTTCATGGTCGCGCCCGCATAAGCCGCCTGGTCCCGCTTCTCCGGGCTCGCGCCGAACACGCCTTCGTGGCTCACGCCGCTGGGCATCTCCACGGGCACGTCGATCCGCATCAGTTGTCCGCCCTCGGTCACCACCTTTTCCTCCACGGCCACGAAGCTGGTGAACTGCGTCAGCATCCGGTAGTCCAGGCCCAGTTTCGTGATCTGCGCCTTGAGACCTTCGTTCACAGAGCCGCGCTGCAGCCCTTGCCAGTCCTGGCTCATCAGATCATCCACCTTGGCGCGCGCCCAGAGCGTGGCCAGGACGTCGTGTTCCGGCTGCTCACCGGGGAAGACCACATGCACCTCGCGCGACCAGGGGCGTCCGGCCAGCTTGCCACGCACACGCAGCGTGCCGCTGCCCGGCGCGTCGTAGCGTCCTTTGATCACCAGCGGTTTCGCGCTGAACAGATCCGGCAGCCGCTTCGGATACACCTCGCTGGCGGCCAGCCCGCCCCAGTCCAGTTCGAGATCGGTCAATAACGGCGTCCTGACGCGTTCGTGGAACCGTTTGGCCGCCGCCGATCCGTCGTCGTTCAGGGCGACATACTCCACTTCGCCGCGCGACTCTTCCGCCATCTTGTCCAACAGGAAGCGGTTCACCGAGCTGCCAACGCCAAAGCTGAAGACGCGGGCGTTGGGATACCGTTTCACTTCGCCGATGACCTCCATGTCGTTGCCCACATAGCCGTCGGTGAGGAAGCACACCACGCGAAGATGCTCCTGGCTGCGGGAGGGCTCCAGCGCCGCGCGGATCGCCTTCATCATCTCCGTACCGCCGCCGCCGGACCGCGACAGCAGGAACCGCTGCGCCGCCTCTACGTTGGCCGCAGTGGCCGGGACGGGTTGCGGAAACAGGATGTGCGTGTCGCCGGCGAAGGTGATCAGGTTGAAGGTGTCCCGCTCATGCAAGCCGTCCATGGCCAGCTTGATCACCTCTTTCGCCTTCTCGATGGGGAAGCCGGACATGGAGCCCGAGGTGTCCAGCACGAAGACAATCTCCTTTGGCGTGATCTCGCGTTCGGCCGGCCGGGCGGGCGGCTGCAGCAGGAAGGTGAAGAAGCCGCCGCGCGCGTCACGGTGCGTCAGCAGCGCATCGGCCACCTGGCGGCCGGCCACGGCCCAGCTCATGCGAAAGTCCTTGTTCGGTATCTCGTGGGCGCTGCGCAGGCGCAACTCGGCGCGGCGCGCGTCTTTTCTCACAATGTCCACTTCGTGCGACGAGGAGTTCACAGACTCGATGGGCACGCCGGCGTCCAGCGCCACCGACAGCGAGATGTCATGTCCGGCGCGCGTTCCCTTGGCCGCCACCGGGGGAGTGATTTTCGAGGCGTCCGGAACCTGGCCGGTGTCCGGTGACCGGCCTCCGCCGGACTGCCCCGCCGCGGCTCCCGGAATGTAGCGCGGACCCACCACCATGGGAAATGCGAACGAATAGCTGCCGTCCTCGTAGGAGAGCGACTCGACGTAGCTGATCTCGATTTTCACTTTGGCTCCCGGCGGTATGTTCGCCACGGACTGCGTGAAGATATTCGGCCGCTCCTGGTCCAGCAGACTGGCCAGCCAGCCGCGGCTCCGCGCGTCCTCATAGATCCTCTTCGCCTCGTCCTTCGGCTTGATGCGCCCCTTCACCACACGCTCGCCAATCCGCATGGTCATGTCGTCCACGGCCGCCCGCTGCGACAACGGAAACGTGTAGACCGCTTCGATCGCCGTGGCGTGCGGATTGGTGAACTCCTGCGTCACGTTCACCCGCGCCAGCGGCCCGCTCACCCCGACCCGCACGCTGGTGTGCTCCAGCGGGCACTGCCCCATGGATTTGCCGTCGCGGTCCACCGCGTTCAACGCGCCTGAGTTGGACTCGCCCGCCGGCGCGTCCGCCTTGGATTCCGTCTTGTCCGTCCTGGTCCCGAGAGCCACGCCGAACAGGGCCAGCATCGCCAGGGAAAGTGCTTTCTCGATTGCCATATCGTTCCTCCTCGTTCACCCGGGCCATCTGCCCGTCACAGGAGGAATGCCGCCACGAGGCGGAGTCTTTCACGATTGCGGCAGGATTTTTCGCGCGGCGCGCGGGGCGCGGTCAGCGCGGTTTAAATTCGAGCCGCAGACGCAGACGGACCTCGCGACCGGGCGTGTTGGATGGCTTGGCGGCATCCGCGGAGGCTTCCTTCGCAGATGCCGCCGGCGCTGGCGCACTCGGGGCCATGGCCCCCGGGGCGCCGCCCACGACGCCGCTGGCGGCCTGCGCTTGCGCCTGGTCTCTGGCACGGAAGAGATTCTGCGCCCCCTCCCCGGCGGCCGGCGTCACGGCGATGGCTACGTCCACGGGCTCATCTCCCGGCGCCATGCCATCCACTCCCGGCAGATAGTAGGTCCGGCCCGGTAGCACAGTGATCGACTGCGCCGGGGCGCTCCCCACGGCCATCGTTAACCGTCCAGCCTCGGGAGGCCGCACGCGAAACCGCACGCGATCGCCTTTCTTCAACGCTCCCAACTCCACTGCTTCGAAGCGCCCGGCCACGCGGCGCTCCACCTGAAGCTCCAGCGCCGCGCTCGCCGCCGCGTCCAGTGCGGCATCGGCCTTGCGTGGTTCACTACGGGCCAAGCTCTTGGCTTTCTCCTCTTGATTCGCCTGCTCAGCCTTACCCGCCAGAGCGCCTTTATCCGCCAACTCTGCCTGCCGCACGGGCGCGTCCGTCATCTGCCGCACTTCGGCGGGCGGTGGCGCCGGCGTGGGCTTGGGATTAGACTCGGGCCTGGGTTTCGACGCCGCCTCGGGACGCTTTGCCACCGGTGGCGCCGCCGGTGGCATGGCCGGCGCGGCCTCATCCGCCTGGGGCCCGGCCTGCCGCACCGCGGCCAGCTCGACGGGCTGCTTTTCTTCGTGGCGCTTCACCACAAAAATCAACGCCAACCCAGCCGCCAGCGCGGGGGCCAGCCACCACATCCAGCGCAGGTTCCGGGTTTTCTCCGGTGGCCGTTGCGCCGCCGGCGCGGGAGCGGGCGCCTCTTTCCGCATGACCACCGCAGCCGGATGCAAGATCTCGCGCGCAAACAGTGCCGGCTCCACGTCCATCGCGGCCAACGGCGCCATCCGCGCCAGTAACCGCGCCCGGAAGACGGGGTCGGCCAGCGCGTCGCGCAACGCTTCTTCATCGGCCAGAGCATCGAACAACTGCTGGTCCTCCAACGCCACGCGCATCAACTCGTTCCGCTCGGCGCTGGTGAGCGTTCCCGCGGCGTATCCACCCAGCAAGCGTTCCCACTCGCGCGCGTTCATCCGGCCGCCTCCCTTCTCACCCATTCTCCGCCCATCAGCTCCAGCAACTGCTGCCGGCACCGGTGGTCCCACGTATACACGGTGGCGATGGCGCCGGCCCCCATTTCACGCCGGATCTCCTCATAGCTCTTGTCTTCCAGCTTCAGCCGGAACAGCTCCTGGCAGCGTCCGCCCAGCTTCGCGATGGCCGCCTCCAGCCTTGCCTGCAACTGTTTCTTTTCGAGCGCCAGGGCCTGGCTGATCGCGCCATCGGCCAGTGGCAGTTCCTCCACCTGTTCCGTGTTCCATTCGCCGCGCCGCGAGGCTTTGCGCCGGAACTCGGCCATCTTGAACCGCAGCACGGAAAAGGCCAGAGGCAGCAGATCCTCCGTACGGTCCTTGCCGGCATACCTGGTCTCCAGCACAAGCAGCGTCTCCTGGGCCAAATCCTCGGCCCACTCCCTCCCTAAGCGGGATGACGCATAGGCCACCAACCTTTCACGCAAGGTGGCCAAAATCTGTTCCCGGGTTCCAGTCAAGCCGTCACCGTCCAGCCCTTCCCGCGGCCCGCCTCGCTCCGGTTTCCGGCTGTTACCGCATGCGGCATGGGCAAAGTATACTGCACGCATGCGTTCACGCCGCACCTTCCTTGCCTCCCTCCCCCTGCTGGCCGCAACTCAGCTTGCGGCCGCCCCTGGCGACTTCAATGGCCGCTGGAACATCACTGTCGAGAAAGAGCCTCGCGGCCGCGTCTGGTGGCTGGAAATCGAGGCCGCCGGCACGCAGACCATGCGTGGCAGGTTTGTCGGCGCGCCAGGCGGACAAATGGACGTCATCCCCGTG
This sequence comes from Bryobacterales bacterium, assembly GCA_020847045.1. Classification (GTDB taxonomy): domain Bacteria; phylum Acidobacteriota; class Terriglobia; order Bryobacterales; family Bryobacteraceae; genus JAFLBB01. The sequence goes on from JADLCT010000084.1 coordinate 17,169, forward strand.
CTTCGTGAGGAAGGCGATGAACTGGTGTGGATCTTCGAGCGCGCGGGCAAGAAGCTGACCTACAGGGCCCGGCTGACGACAGCCGGGACGCTGGAGGGCACGTTCCAAACCGAGGGCTCGCCCACCGCGCTCCGGTTCACAGGCCGCCGTTCCCCCATTCTTCGCGACCATGACGATGGATCCTGGATTCCCGGCAAGCCCGTCGAACTTTTCAACGGGCGCGACCTCACCGGCTGGTCCCCACGCTTCCCCGGACGTCCCATGGAATGGTTCGTGGAAGGTGGCCTATTGAAAAACAAACCCCGCGCCTCCGACATCGCCACCAACGCGAGGTTCGGCAATTTCAAGCTGCACGTCGAGTTCAAGGTCGCACAGAACTCCAACTCCGGCATTGGACTGCGCGCCCGCTACGAGGTTCAGATTTACGGCGACTACGGCCAGCCACCCTCGCTGCACGGCAACGGCGCTCTCTATTCCCGCCTTCCGGCCAAGGTGAACGCCACGTTGCCGCCAGACCAGTGGCAGACCTACGACATCACCCTGATCGGCCGCGAGCTCACTGTTGTGCTAAACGGCAAGACACTGCACGACCACGTTGAAATCGAGGGCCTGACGGCCATGGCCACCGATGCCGATGAGTCCGCGCCCGGTCCGCTGGCGCTGCAAGGCGATCACGGCCCGGTGGAGTTCCGCAAGATTACGCTGACGCCGCTGGTGAAGAGGCGGTAGCGGCCGGCGCTCCCCGGCGGTGCGGCATAATAGCCAATGGCCCACACGATTTCCCCGTCGCAGCCGGAGGAACTCGCCCAGGCACTCGCCTCGGCCCGCGCCTCCGGCCATCCCATCACGCTTACCGGCGCGGGTTCCAAGTCCGGCTATGGCGGTCCGCTCCCGCCCGCCGGAACCATCGTCTCCACGGCTTCGCTCAACCGGATTCTCCAATACGAGCCGCACGACCTGACCATCTCCGTGCAGGCCGGCCTTGGCTGGGCCGAATTGGAACGTACGCTCGCCGGACATCACCAGGCCATCCCCATCGATCCACCCTTTTCGCAGGCGGCCACGGTGGGCGGCGTCGTCGCCACCGGACTCTCCGGGCCCCGCCGCCTGAAGACCGGCTCGGTCCGCGACCTCGTCATCGGCATGAGCTTTGCCACGCTCGAAGGCAAGCTGGTGCAAACCGGCGGCATGGTGGTCAAGAACGTGGCCGGACTCGACATGGCCAAGCTGATGGCCGGCTCCTGGGGCACTCTGGCCGCCATCGCCAGCGTGAATTTCAAGCTGATCCCCTCGCCGCCGCTCACGCGCACGTTCCTGCTGCCGGCCTCGCGTCTGGATGGCGCGCAGCGCGGGCTGCTGCAGCCGGTTGCCTACGACCTGCGAAAGCTGCCGCGCCAGCCCGCGCAACTGCTCATCCAGTGCGCCGGAACCGAAGCCGTCATCGCCCGCTGCACGCGCGAACTGCCGGGCGCCGAATCGCTCGAAGGCCCCGCCGAGGCCGCTCTCTGGGAGGAGGTGCGCGAATTCGGCCCGCGCTTCCTGGCCGCACATCCCGAAGGCGTCATCGTCCGCACGCCGTGCACACTGACACAAACGCCGCGGCTCGTCGAAGAGCTGCCCTATTCGGGCGTCGCCCGCGCCGGCAATGGCGTCGTTCATGCCGCCTTCCCCTCGCCGGATGAGGCACTGGACTGGATGCGACTATGCCAGTCACAGGGCCTTGCACCGGTTGCCGAAGCCGCGCCCGCCGGATTCCCCCTGGAGCAGCGTTGGCCCGCGCCCGGCGGCGATTTCCCGCTGATGCAACAACTAAAGTCGATGTTCGACCCCACGCACATACTGAATAATGGGCGGCTCTATGGACGGATTTGACATACTCCGCGACAGGCCCCAGCAGGCCGATCTCGACAAGTGCGTCCACTGCGGCCTCTGCCTGAACTCCTGCCCGACCTATCGTGAGCTGGGCATCGAGATGGACTCCCCGCGCGGCCGCATCTACCAGATGAACCTGGTCGCCGCGGGCGCTCCGGTTTCGGCCGGCTACCAGGAGCACCTCGATCTCTGCCTGGCCTGCCGCGGCTGTGAATCCGCCTGCCCCTCCGGCGTCCAGTACGGCCGTCTCATTGAGGACGCCCGCGCGCAGATTGAAGCGGAGCGTCCGCGCCCGCCGCTGGTCCGCTGGCTGCGCCGCTTTGTCTTCGATACGCTGCTTCCCTCGCCCACACTGCTTCGGCTGGCCGCGCTGCAACTGGCCGTTTACCAGCGCAGCGGCCTGCAGTCGCTCGTTCGCTCGCTGGGCATCCTGCGCGGCCTCGGCCTCGACAAACTCGACGCGCTCTCCCCGGACGCCCAGTTTCCCACCTTCTTCTCTCAATACGGCAAAGTGTTCCCACCGCACGGCGAACGCCGCTACAAGGTAGCCCTGCTGGGCGGATGCATCGCCAACGTCAGCTTCGCCCGGCTGCACGAGGCCACCGTACGCGTTCTGCGCGCCAACGGCTGCGAGGTGCATGTTCCCAAGGAGCAGACCTGCTGCGGCGCGCTCGCCCTGCACGCGGGCGTACGCGGCACGGCGCGGCGGCTCGCGGCGCACAACGTGGAGGCGCTGGCCAACGCCGGTTTTGACGCGCTCATCACCAACGCGGCCGGCTGCGGCTCCACGCTGAAGGAGTACGATCATTTGCTCGGCACGCCCGAAGCCCAGCGGTTTTCGTCACTGGTGAAGGACATCAACGAGTTCCTCGCTTCCATCGAACTGGCGCCGCCAGAGGATGCCGTTCCGCTCCGCGTCACCTATCAGGATTCCTGCCATCTCTGCCACGGCCAGAAGATCCGCTCGGCTCCGCGCAAGCTATTGAACGCGATTCCAGGCTTGACCTTTGTCGAAATGCCCGGCTCGGAGCTGTGCTGCGGCTCAGCCGGCATCTACAACATCGTTCAGAACGAGATGTCGATGAACCTCCTCGACAAGAAGATGGACTCGATCGCCACCACGGGCGCCGCCGCCATCGCCACGGCCAACCCCGGGTGTATGATTCAACTCACGGCTGGCGCCCGTCGCCAGAACACGGGGCAGAGCGTTCTCCACGTCGTCGAACTGCTCGACCGCGCCTACGCCAACACCCGGAACTCCGCATGACCACCATTCGTCTTCCCCTGCCCGTCCTGCTGATCGCGCTGGCCACACTGGCGGCGGCGCGCGCCGCCCAGCCCGGCGAACTGAAAGACTCCGCCGGCAACGTGATCATCAAATATTCCGTCGAGGCTCCCACGCTCATCACATCGGCATCGGACCCGGCGCGGCAGTTCGGCCTCTTCCTCTGCTTCCCCGAGCATGACCGCCCTGTGGATGACGAGATTCTTCCCGTTCGCGAAGCGCTGAAACGAGCGGGGCTGCTGGAGCGCTACGTCATCCTGGCCGGAGGCCCACGGGAGCGCAAGTTCGGTCCCAAGGACCACGAGCCCATTCAGAAGCTTCTCGCCTGGGCCTTGAAAACCTATCCCATCAATCCGCGCCGCGTGTATATGTACGGCAAAGGCGAGGGCGGCAAGATCTCCGGCGAGTTTTCGATGCTGCATCCCGAACTGATCGCCGGCTCCATCAGCTATAGCTGGGGCTGGTGGCGCATGACACCCGAGATAACCGAGCCGCTCGACGCCGCGCGCACCAAACCCGAAGTCTACATGGTTCTCGGCCTGCGCGATCTTTCCTACCATCTCACCAACGTCCGCGATGCGTACTCGCGCACCTACGCCAAGGGCTACCACATCATTTACCGTGAGTTCGCCGATCTTGGCGCGCGCACCTACCATCCGCCATCCAACGACGACGCCATCGCCTGGGCCACACGGCTCCGCCACAAGACCATGCCACTCTCCCGGCAGGAGCACGCCCTGCTGGATCAGACCGCCGCCGGGCCGAAGATGGTCAACGGGCGGCTGCCCGCCCTCGCGCTGGTGGGCGGCGCGCCCGCCGGTGTGATTCTGCGCAAATTTCTGGCCTCGCCGAACGCGGAGCTTCGCGCCGCCGCCGCCCGCACCGCCTATGACGCCATCTTCGACGAGGAGACCATGACGGCGCTTGGCCGCGCCGCGCTCGATGCAGACGCCACGGTGCGCCGTGAGGCTCTGCGCTCGCTCGCTCTGCAAGCCAACTGGCGCTCCGCCGCCGCGCAGCAGGCTCTGATCGATCTCGCTCTGGTTCCCGGACGCGCCATTGGCCCTGAGGACCGCGTCACGGCGGCCGACGGCATCATCCAAGCCCTCCGGCTTCAGGTCAACGGCTACCGTCAGGATCCGGCTCTGTTTGCCGCGCTGGTCAAACTGCTGGCAAGCGACGACGAGCGGCTGCGCACGATGGCGGGCAACTTCCTTGCTCCCATCCGCGATCCCGGCTACCGGGGCGACATGGGCCGTCCGGAACAAAAGATGCCCGAAGGCGGCTGGGATCAGTGGGTGCAGACCACCACGGCGCGCGCGCTCGATTATTTCGCCGGGTATGCCGTCTGTCCTGGCGCGTCAGAAGAGCTCATGCGGAAGTACTGCGACGGCGGCGCCTTCCTGACGGGCCGCAACCCCGCCACCGGAGCCGTCTCCCCACAGAACCCGGCCGAAGGCTTCCGGCTCACACGCGAGTCCGCCGAGGCCGGCTACGTTCCGGCGCAGGCCATGCTCGGCATGCTCTACGCCATCGCCAAAGGCACGGAGCAGAATCTACCGCAGGCGCGCGCCTGGTGGGAGAAAGCGGCTGACGCCGGGCATCCTCTGGCCGCCCGCAACCTGTCCTCGCTTTACAGGGGCGCGGCGGGCGTTCCCTCAGACCCCAAGCTGACGCAAAAATACCTGGATCAGTACACCAGCTCGCTGTCCGGTGGAAAGTAACGGGCGTGCAACCGGCGGCAATCGCCTGGCGCCTATTCCTCCTCGTCCTTCTTGGATGGACTGGCGTGCTTACGTGCCTCGGCCGGCAAGTTGATCTCCGGAATTCCAAACTTTCCGCCCAACTCCTGGAGTTGCTCGGGACGGATGCTGCCGATAATGTTCACCACGGCCAGTTCCTTCGGCTGGGCCGCGATCACCACCAGCCCCTGGATCACATCGCCGTCCGTCTTCATGTAGACGCCCGTGTTATCCCCGCCCGGCTTTGTGCTCCGCGCATCCACAATCTTGTTCCAGCCGCCGCCATTGTACTGGGAACGGAACTTCTCCACGTCGCTCAGTGAATACTCGCCCGGCGCGTGAAACCGGTAGACCCGCACATAGACGCCGCGCAGGTTCTTGAGCAGTCCTTTCACGGCCTCCTCGTTGCCGTTCCCCTTCCCGCCCATGAACCGCCCCGCCATCCGCAGCATGTTTTCATCGAGGTTCACCTCGACGGTCTCGGCCGCCTTGGGCGCAAGCTTCGCCCAATCGAAGTCCTTGGGCTGCGCCCAGATTACCGGCGCGCACAGAGCCGCCGTCATCACATAGGCCAATGCCTGTGTCATTGGTCACCTCTCCTCTCACCCACCCCCGCCGTGTCATTTAGCCCGGCCACCTGATTCTGCGCCAGCGTCAACATTTCGCCCGTAATCCGCAACGCGAGCAGCAACTGGCGTTTGGCCTCCTGGCCCTGCCGGTACTGCTGGTAGCGCACGCCGCCGAACGCGGCCAGCGCCAGTCCCGCGGCCAATGCCACGGCCAGCCAGGCGCGCCGGGGCCGCATCGTCCGCGGCATCTCCCGCGCGGCCGCCGCCTGCTCCGGCAACCGCGCCATCACGCGCCTTGCGAAGCCTTCCGGCGCCGGCTTCCGCCGCAAGGCCTCTTTCAGTCCCTGTTCCATTTCCTGATTCATACCGCTTCTCGCTTGCTGAATTCCCGCCCACCGAGCCCGGTTCGCTGGCAGGCCCGCCGTAACATGCCCAAGGCCCTGTGCAGCGTGCTCTTGACCGTCGCCACCGGCATTTCCAAATGTACGGCAATCTCGCCCGGCTCCATGTCTTCCTGATATCGCAGGACCACAATCGCCCGGTGCCTGGCCGGCAGCCGCTCCAGCATCCGCCGCACCTGCGCCGACAGAAGCACGTCGCGCACGCGAGGTTCGATTTGCGGCTCGGGCAGATCCTCGATGCCGTAGGTCGAACGGAAGCGCCTGCGCCGCACCTCGTCGATGCCGCGACGGCTCGCCACCGTGCGCAGCCAACGCGCCAGATGCAGAGGGCTGTCGATGGCGTTCAGATTTTTGTGCAGTTCCAGGAAGACGTCCTGGGCGATCTCCTCGGCCACGGCCTCCTCGCCCAGCATGTGGACCAGGAGGGAATACACCATGCTCTGGTGGGACTCCACCAGAACCGCGAACGCGCCGCGGCTGCCCTGCTGGGCCGCTCTGAGCGTGTCTTCGATTTGGGCCGGCTCCTCGCGCATCCCGTACTCATTTTCAGTTACGGGCGGAGGGAGGGTTGGGTTGGCAGGAAATTCGAACGAAGCGGCGGGCTCTACACCCCAAACTTCCGGAATTTGGCGTAGCAACTATGACAGCGCAAAGCTTTCCAGCCAAATACCCCCAACATCTCGTCCACGGGCGACGGCGAGGCCGAATACCGGATTTTGGGCGATTTGCAGGACGGACATTTAATATCCGCCTTCACTTTCGACGGGAGCGGCGGCAGATGCCTTCGTTCGTGCAGGCTGTCGGAGGCCGGCAGTTCCGGTGTGAGTGCGTTACCCCCACCAAGGTTGTGTGCAGCATGGGTAGCTGAACTCATGTTTTCATAACCCTCTTGTGCACACTATCGGCGGCCTAGGGGAGGGAGTTTAGCCCCTCCCCCCTCGAATGGCTAGAACTTCACGCGCACTCCGGCCCACGCCGCCCTGGGCGCGCCGGGCGATTGGAACACGGACTGCTGCACAGGATACTCGCCATCCACGGCAGGAAAAGGACGCGCCACAAAGCGCCCCTGTCCGTCGAAGCCCGCCGGACCCAGTTGCGCCGCCGTGATGTACCTACGGTCGAACAGGTTGTTCACCTGGACGAAGAATTGCAGCCGCCGGGTGACGTCCAGACGCGCGCCCAGGTTCACCACAGCATAGCCGGGCGAGATGCCGGAGCCCAGATAATACCGGCCGTCCGGCTGGTGCTGGTTGTTCTCGTTCCCTCTGGCAAAGGACGCGCCGATGCCCACCACATCGGCCAGCAAGGAAAGCCGCGAAGTCGCCGCCACCTGCGCATAGGCCTTCACCATGTGCCGGGGCGTCAGCGGAATCCGGTTTCCCGGTTCGATGGAAATCGCCGCCTCCTGCCCCGGCACACCCTCCAGATTCTCCTCGTTCGTACTGTTCCCGGTGCCGTTCACCTCTTCATTCGACTGGAACGTGGCATCCAGGAATGTATAGCCGCCGCCCAGCACCACCCGTTTCAGAGCCACCGAAGCATCCAGTTCCACGCCCTGCCGCCGCGTTCTGCCGAAGTTCTTGAAGTATCCGTAGCCGGTCTGCTCCGAGGAGACAAACAAAATGTCGTCCCGGTTCGCCGCGCGGAACCAGCCGGCGCTCCAACGCAAGGCGCCCTCGCTATTCCCGCGCAGCCCCATTTCGAGGGTGCGCGTAACCACTTGACGCAATGGCGGGTCGCCCGCCATCGAGTTGGGCAGTTTGCATGGTGATTCCGGATCGGCGCATCCCAATTCAATCGCCGAGGGCGCGCGGCTGGCCTCGCTGTAAGAGCCATACGCGCTGACGCCCGAGCCCAGTTTCACCACCGCGCCCGCCGCCGGATTGAATCGTTGGAAGACATGCCTGCCTGTAAGCGAGCCTGTGCCCGCCCCGGGCCGCAGCACGTCGCGGTTGTCGATGGCCGTGCGGTTAAACCGGCCCGAAAAGGTTAGCGCCGCAGGCCCGGCCGTCACCGTGTCGGCCGCATAGACGCTGCCGCTCCAGGCGCGGCTGGACAACTCCGCCCGGACGTCGAACGGCTCGCCATCCTCATCGCCACCGGTGACGCCGTCGCCGTACGCCGCCAGACCCGTCACGCTCCGGTCGGGGTTCAGGTAGCCCAGCTCGGTGGATTGCGAGAAGCCCGCGCGGCTGCCGTCATACGCCGCGCCCAGGATGAGTTGATTCCGGAACCCCGCGCCCGCCTTGGTCCAGCCCACCTGCCCTGCAAAACCGTAGTTCCGCTGGTGCACCGAGGAGCGGTTCAGCAGTCCATTGCACTTCTCGGCCGGCTCGTCGTTCCGGAGCACGTTGGCGATGCACCGCCAGGAAGGAAACGGCGTGTTGGCGCTGGATTCGCCCGCCACCGGAAAGCCCGTGTAGCCCGCCGCCGCCAGCGCCGCCCGCTCGCCCGCATTCGGCTGGTACAACGACTGGTCGAGCGACTCCTCGTTGATGTCTCCGTTCAGAGTGCGCGTCCGGATGTAGCGGTAGTACGCCAGCCCCGACACGGTAACACTCGGCGTAAGCGCCCGCCGCAGATTCAGCGCGAGGAACGGCGAGCGATTCGCCGTTTGATCCGGCTTGGTGTAGACGCTGTTACGATCCCGCTCAAGAAACCGGAACTCCTGCAGGCCATTCCCGATCAGCCCGTTGTTGGCGTACCCAAGCGTCAGCCCCACGGAGCCTCGCTCGCGCTGCCAGCCCAGCTTGCCCATGAACTGGCGCAGCGCCGATGGCGAGCTCTCGCGCCAGCCGTCTTCAAACAGCAACGCCCCCGCGCCGTACCAGTGGAATCCGTTCCGCGACGAACCGCCCTGCTCCAACTCCGCCATCTTCCGTCCGAAGCTGCCGCCGCTCAGCCGCAACGAACCGCCCGGAGCGCTGGCCCCGTCCTTGGTCCGCAGCGAGAGCGCCCCGCCCAGCGTGTTCAGGCCGAACAGAGGATTCGAACCCGGCATCAGCGCCACCTCTTCGATGGCCACTCGCGGAATCAGGTCCCAGCTCACCACGTCGCCGAAGGGCTGGTTCATGCGCACGCCGTCCAGATACACGGAAATCCCCTGCGGCGTGCCCAGCAACGGTGACGCCGTGTAGCCACGGTAGTTCACGTCCGGCTGCGCGGGGTTCCCCTGCATCTCGTTCAGGTACACGCCGTTCATGCGGCGGCTCAGATAGTCACCCAGCGTCAGGGCGCGGCTGCTCTCCACGTCCTGCCCCACGGCCGTCTGAACCGGATAGGGCAGCTCTTCCGGCGTCAACTCCAACCCCTGCAGCGGTGTTGCGCCAACGACGTTCAGCACGAACACCGGCGGCCCCACGGCCAGGCGCACCGTCTGCTCGGCCATGCGGTCACCTGGCAGATCCTCCACGGCCGTGTAGGGCGTGAAGCCGTCCCTCGCCACCTGCACGCGATACCGCCCGGCCGCGGTTTCCGTTTCAAACCGGCCCCGCGCATCACTTTTTCCTTCATACACGCGGCCCGTCGCCAGATGACGGAGTGTCACCCGCGCCTCGACGCCCGCGCCCGTGCCGTCCAACACCTCCAGGCGGACACCGGCGCGCAATGCGCCCGCCGCGGGCAGTAGAAGCGCCGCGCTCACCAAGCCAAGGAACGCGCCTGCCCGGCGCCTCCGAAACAAATTCTCCATGACATGTACGTTCCCCATCGATTACGATATTCCTTCAGGGCGCGTTTTGTTCAGGCTTTCTTGCAGCCACCACCCACCCGCCCGGCTTCCGTTCTTTCCATGTCCTCCGACGCTTGGCAACTCGTCTCCGGTCTACTCGGCCGCGCCCCGTCCGGTGCGCCGGCGCTCAGCGCCGAAGACGAGGTGACCCTTCTGTATCACGAGCTTCACTCGCCTCTGCTCCGGTATCTGGCGGGCTTTGGACTGCCCGCGACCGAGGCCGAAGACATCGTGCAAGAGACCTTTCTCCATTTGTTCGAGCACTTGCAGCGACAAAAACCCCGGCACAACCTCCGAGGCTGGCTCTTCCGCGTCGCCCGCAACCTGGGGCGCAAACGGTCGGCCATTCTGCGGCGTTCCCCCGTCGACGCCGTGGAGGACCCGGGCTCGCTGCCCTGCCACTCCACAGCCGACCCGGAGCAGATCGCGGCATGGAACCGCCGGCATCTGCACATGGTCAACGTGGTGCGGGCGCTGCCCGAGCGCGACCGCTCCTGTCTGCTGCTTCGCGCCGAGGGTCTCCGCTATCGCGAGATCGCCGAGGCGCTGGATATTTCGCTGGGCTCCGTGGCCGCCTCACTGGCGCGGTCTCTGGGCAAGCTGGACACCGTGAACCGGAGTTGACGCCATGCCTTCGGAACGCCACCTGCGCGATGAGGAACTGATGCTGCTGATCGACGGCGAGGCTATGGCCGCCGATGCCGCCGCCTGGCGCGCTCATCTGAACCACTGCTCCTCCTGCCGTTCGCACCACGAGGCGCTGTCTGGTTCGCTGCGCCAGTTTCTGGACGACTATCAAACTGCGGCCATGCCCGCGCCGCCGCCGGCTGCCGCGCTGCTACGTAGCCGGATGGCCAGCCGGGCGCGGCCCCACGGCCGGCCGGCCCATCTTGCCGCCGCGGCCGCCGCCGTGATCCTGCTCCTGGCCGGAGGACTCTGGTGGAGCCGCACCTCGATCGCCTTCGCCGGCCCGCTTCCTGACGCGCGGCTGACGCCCGGCTTCGCACGCGCCCTGACACGCGCAGAAGTGTGTGGCATTGAACCCGAAGGCGACACGCGAGCCGTGCCCGTGGAACTGGCCCGCCGTGTGTTTCGCGAATACCGCATCGAAAGCCCCCGTCCGCGCGCCTATGAGATGGACTACCTGATCAGTCCGGCGCTGGGCGGCGCCGACGACGTGCGCAACCTGTGGCCGCAGCCCTACAACGAAGGCGTTTGGAACTCACGCGTCAAAGATGCGCTGGAGGACCACCTGCGCCAGCAGGTCTGCGGCGGATCGCTCGATCTGGTCCAGGTGCAGGCCGAACTGGCCCGCGATTGGATCGCCGCCTACAAGTCCCACTTCCACACGGCCGAGCCGCTGCCTGAACACCGCCGGTTCGTGAAGGATCTGCCCTGGGAATAGGCGCGCGCCTCATCTTTGACATACTCTTTTGAGGAAACCCGCATGAAACGCCACGCCGCGCTCATCCCGCTCGCCCTTCTGCTCACGGCCTGCTCCTCCACGCCGCCCCCGCCACCCGAAGCCAAGCAGGAGCGCGCCAAGCCGCCCTATCTCGTCTACATCACCAACGAGAACGGCGGCGACGTCAGCGTCATCGATCCTGTCGCGCTCGAGGTCGTCGCCACCATACCAGTTGGCAAGCGGCCCCGGGGCATTCACGCAAGCCCTGATCACAAGCTGATCTACGTCGCCCTGTCCGGCTCGCCGCCCGCGCCTCCCGGCGTGGATGAAAGCACGCTGCCGCCGCCGGACAAGACCGCCGACGGCATCGGCGTGATCGACGCCGCCTCCGGCAAGGTGATCCGCGTCATCAAAAGCGGCTCCGACCCCGAAGAGTTCGACCTGAGCCCCGATGGGGCGCAACTCTATGTTTCCAACGAAGACGCCGCGCTGGCCAGCATCGTCGACGTCGCCTCCGGCGCCATCACGCAAACCTTCACCGTGGGCGAGGAGCCCGAGGGCGTTACGCGCAGCCCCAACGGCGCATTTTTTTATGTGACCTCCGAGCAGACGGGCACCATCGCGGTGATCGATCCGAAGGCGAACAAGCTTCTGAAGACCATCAAGGCAGGCCGCCGGCCCCGCTCGGTGGCCTTCCTGCCCGATTCCAAGCGCGCCTATGTCACCAACGAGAACGACGGCTTCCTTACCGTGATCGACTCCACGCGGCATGTGGTGACCGGCAAGATCGTGCTTGGTGCGCCGGGCGTGATCAAGCCCATGCGCGTGATCGTCTCGCCGGGCGGCGAAACCGCCTACGTCAGCACGGGACGCGGCAAAAAGGTGTTCGTCATCGACACCAGGACCAACACGGTCACGGCCAGCATGGAGGCCGGGCAGCGTCCGTGGGGCATCGCTCTGGCTCCCGATGGCAAGTTGCTGTTTGCCGCCGACGGACCGTCCAACAGCGTCGCGGTGATCGACCTCGCGCAGAAGAAGGTTGTGAAGAGCATACCCGCCGGCCGAGGCCCCTGGGGCGCGCTGGCGATTCCGCAGTAGTGCCGCCGCCGCATCGGGAACGTATAATGAGCGCGTGACACGACGACACGCGCTCTCCACACTGGCCGCTTCCGCGGGCGCGCTTGCGCAACCTTCGTCCCCGCCGCCCAATATTGTCCTGATCCTTTCGGACGACCACAGCGCCCCCTATCTTGGCTGCTATGGCGACGCCGTGCTGCGCACGCCCAACCTGGACCGCTTCGCCTCGCAAGGGATGCGGTTCGCACACGCCTATACGGCTGCGCCCCAGTGCGTGCCCTCCCGTGCGGCCATGCTCACGGGGCGTTCCCCCGTGGCCGCCCGCATGGGACGGTTCTCCTCGCCACTGCCGCCCAACGTTGTGACACTTCCAGAGATCCTGCGCACGAAGGGATACTTCACGGGTGTCTGCCGCCGCCTGTTTCACTTGGATGGGCCGCTCCGCCTGGCGCCTGGCCTGGAAGAACTGTACGAGCGCAACCATGTGCGCACATGGGATAACCGCGTCGACTGGATTGACCGGAACTCCCTGCGGGATCAAACCAAGACCAAAGTGAACGAGTTCTTTGATAAACGGCCCGACGGCCGCCCGTACTTCCTCTGGGTCAACTTCCACGATCCCCATCATCCATGGGACCCCAAAGCAATCCCGGAGCCCTACGACCCGGCCAAGGTCACCCTGACGCCGGACGTTCCCGACACGCCCAGTATGCGTTCGGACTATGCGCGCTACTACGGGGAAATCTCGCGCATGGACGAAGAGTTCCAGTGGGTCATCGACATCGTGAACGCGCGCGGCAACCCCGAGAACACGCTCATCCTATTCATGGGCGACAACGGCATGGCGCTGCCGCGCGGCAAGGGTTCACTTTATGACCGCGGACTGCATGTGCCGCTGATTGCCCGCTGGCCCGCGCGCGTCAAAGCCGGTCAGGTGAGTCAGGACCTCATCTCCGGCGAGGACATCACACCTACCTGCCTGGCCGCGGCCGGCGCAGCGAGCACTCCGGAAATGACGGGCCGCAGTTTTCTGGGCGCTCTCACCGGCGACGCCCGCGAAGCATACAAGCCCCGCGAGGCCATCTTCGGAGCGCGCCTGGACCACGGCGGCGCACCCTTTACGCCGAACACCAAGGCCAGTACATTCGATCTCTCCCGGTGCGTCCGCACGCCACGCTGGAAGCTGATCTACAACTGCACGCCGCACATGGAATACCAGCCCGTGGACTCCTCGCGCGATCCTGGCTGGATGCAGGTGCTCAGCCTGCACCAGGAAGGCAAGCTGCAACCGGACTGGGAGCGCATCTACTTTGGCAAAAGGCCCGTTGTCGAGTTATACGATCTCCAACGCGATCCGGCGGAAATGACCAACCTGGCCGGCAAGCCCGAGTTCGCAGCCGTCGAACGCGAACTCAAATTGCGCCTGGCCGAGAAGATGATCGTCGATTACGACTACCTGCCGCTGCCCTTGCCCGTGCGCGGATAACACGCCTCGCGCACGCCACGCCATTCGGCGGGTGTCATCACGGGCTCATAGCGCCCGCCATCGCGCGCGGCCGCCGCTCGGGCTGCTTCCATGCGGCTCTGCGTGCTCGGGTGTGTGGACAGGTACTCCAAAGCCCCGGGCAAGGCGTTGGACTCTTTATCGATCCTCTCGAAGGCCGCCGCCATGGCGCGCGGGTCGATCCGCGCCCGCCGCAACAGATCGAGCCCGCCGGCATCGGCCGCCGACTCATCCGAGCGCATCATGTGCAGCGCACCAAACATCGCCGCCGTATCGAACAACGCGTCGCCGCCCGTACCTGTCAGCGACAAGCCGGCGCGGATCAGCATCGTCCGCACCAGGTTGCGCGTCGAATGGCGCTGGGAGACATGCTGAAACTCATGCGCGAGAATCGCCGCCAGTTCGTCGCCCGACTCCAGGCGCTCCAGCAGGCCGCAGTAGACGTTCACATAGCCGCCGGGCGCGGCCCAGGCGTTCACCATGGGGTCGCGCGCCACACTTACGCGGTATGTGTAGCCGCCCTCGGACACAGGGCTCAAGCGGTTCACGATCCGCTGCATCGCCGTCGAGATGGATGCACTCCTCACCCGCTCGCTTTCTGGCGACAACGATTGGGAGACGGCCGATCCCAATTTTTCTTCGAAGGAAACCGGAGCCAGCCGCGTCACTAATCCCACAAGCAGTGGAAACGCCAGATAGAGGGCCAGGCCGGAAGCGGCCACGCCGGCGGCCAGCCCCATGGCCATGCGCCAGGCGCGGCCCGCCGAAGGAGCACGCTGACGCAGTTGATCGAGCAGTTGCGGAACGCTCTCCGGCTCTTCCACCAGGAGGCACTCACCCAGATACGGCGCCCGCTCGATGCGCACAAAGCGGTCCGCCGGACTTCGCTGCACACGGTAGGAATGGAACGGCCACAGTTCCACCCGGCCGTCCTCATGAGTCACCCGCAACCCCTCGCCGGCCACATGCACAGTGACCGTCTGCCGCGCGGAGGAACGTCCATCGAAATAACCGCCGCGTACCGGCACTTACAGCCCGAAGCCTCCCCCGAAATCCGCGTCGACTTCGAGCACCTGCCCCAACGCCTCGCCCGTGGCCGTGGCTGGCGTGACCAATTGGCGCACGGCGCTCAGATCAATTGCTCCATACAAGGAGAGCGTCTCGCACTGGAGCCGCATCTGACGGATGAGCGCCCAGGGGTAGCCCATGCCAAGAGTGAAGATCACCAGTACGATGTTGGAAAAGGTCAGCCACAACAATTGGCGTCCTCGCAGGCGGCAGTCAAATCGAGCCGCGCCGAACGTCGTGTGCTGCCAGAAATGCCGCTCCTGGCGGGCCATGTACCAAAACGTCATCATGTACAACGTGGGAAGAAGCAGGAACAACATTGCCAGGTAGGCGCCAAAAAGATCTTTGCCGTCCCCGTCATAGTGAAAAGGCTGATCGCCATACCGGGCTGAACGGCGCAGGTAAGCCGCGATGTGATTCAACAACCACGGCGAGTAGAAGCCAAGCGTGATCAGCGTGAAGAACAGACACTTGAAATAGAGCTTAGCGAACTCGCCCACGCGCGCTGTGGACGAAAACCGGATGCCCCGGAGCGAAGTCCGGCTGAGCTTGTAGCGGAACGCGCCGACGATGATAAAGGGAAGAAGCGCGAAAACGCCAAGGTAGATGAAGAGCACCGCGCCAACCTTCCAAGCCTCGGAGCCACTCATCGTGGCGAGGAAGAACCCGGCGTAAAACACCGCCAGCACCGCCATCGCCTTCAGCCACCCCAACAAAAGCTCCACCGGTGTGCCGTGCCATTCAAAACGATCGTCGCCTACCAACACTTCATTGTGAAGATAACGGCGAATCTGCGTTCGTCCCCAAAACGAATAGATGCCTAGCGTCAGTATGCTGAGGAGAATCGTTTTGAGATAAAGAACCAGCAGGGGCAGGCCTTCAGCCGTACAACGAAAATGGAGGTATTGATGCGGAGGAGCCTCGTAGGCTGGTGCGGACGGGGAAGCCACGCAGGATTATGGCACGAGGGTGGGTTCACCGCAATCCCCGCACGTGGCCTTGATCAGGGGAGGTGCAAAAGCAAAAAGCCCCGCACGAGGCGGGGCTTTCAGAATTTAATTGGGCGGCGTCCTACTCTCCCACACAGTCGCCCGTGCAGTACCATCGGGGCTGAGGAGCTTAACTGCCGTGTTCGGGATGGGAACGGGTGTGACCTCCTCGCTAGAACCACCCAAAAGGTTCAGGCCGAGCGGAGAATAATCTACGTCGCTCCTGCCAAACTGTTGGGATCAAATATTGACGGGCAGCACAAGTGCCTAGACGGCTTTGAGCGTTTGCTCTATGTAATGAGTAAATTTTATGGTCAAGCCGAACGGGCTATTAGTACCGGTAAGCTTAATCCATTACTGAACTTACACATCCGGCCTATCAACCTGGTAGTCTTCCAGGGCCCTTCATAGCTTTCGCTTGGGAAATCTCATCTCGAGGCAGGTTTCGCGCTTATATGCATTCAGCGCTTATCCTAACCAGACTTCGCTACCCTGCTGTGCCGCTGGCGCGACAACAGGATCACAAGAGGTCTGTTCAGCCGGGTCCTCTCGTACTACGGCCAAGCCCTCTCAAATTTCCTACGCCCACCACAGATAGGGACCGAACTGTCTCGCGACGTTCTGAACCCAGTTCACGTACCGCTTTAATAGGCGAACA
>JADLCT010000085.1 GCA_020847045.1 Bryobacterales bacterium
CCTTCATTGGAGCCGCTGGATCGAAATCTTCCCGTGCGATGGCGATGCTTCCCATTCAGGTGATCCTCACCGTGAAAATGCCAGTATACTGTCGGACTTGCGAGGCGGGCAAGAGGGAAGAGTCTGATTTTCTACTCTTTTTCTTCGCCTATTGAAATTGTGTCTCTAAGCACCAGATGCGGAACTCCCGGCGCAGGTTCCAAGCCGTTCCGGTGCGGATGCCCCGCGGCTTCGGACTGTGCCGTGATAGGCTCAGTGCGGCCTCAGGCCACGCTTATGATCACCCGTCGCGCATGGATCGGAACCTCGCTCGCGCCCGCGTTGCTGCTGGCGAAAAAGACCACCGCCGAGCGGCCCAATGTCCTGTTCATCGCCGCCGACGACATGAACAACGCGCTGGGATGCTACGGCCATCCCCTGGTCCAGTCACCGAACCTCGACCGCCTGGCCGCCAGCGGCCTGCGCTTTGACCGCGCCTACTGCCAGTACCCTGTGTGCGGACCCAGCCGCGCCTCGCTGCTCACCGGGCTCAGGCCTGATTCCACGCACATCTTCGAAAACAACATTGCGGTGCGCGACAAGCTGCCCGATGTGGTCACCCTGCCGCAACTGTTCCGCACCCATGGGTGGCGCTCCGTGCGCGCCGGCAAAATGTACCACATGGATGTGCCCGGTTCGGTGGGCACGAACCAGTGGGACGACCCGCCCAGTTGGGATGTCGCGATCAGCCCGCCCGGCCAGGAGCAGCGCACGGCCGGGCAGGGAAGAAACATCACCGCGGGCAAGTCGCCTGCCCGATGGGACGCCATCGCCTTCAGCGGTGACGGCAAGGAGCAGGCCGACGAGCGCGCCACTGGGATCGCCATCGAAACCATGAACCGGCATCGCGATGAGGCCTGGTTCCTCGGGTTGGGTTACCTGCGGCCGCACCTGCCGCATGTCGCGCCGGGACGGTTTTTCGATCTGTATCCTCTGGACGCCATCCGCCCCGTGGTGAATCCGCGCGGCGATCTGGATGACATTCCCCTGGCCAGCGAAATCGCCATCAACACGCGCGCCCGCGACATGGGCATGAACGAACGCGACAAGCAGGAGGCCATACGCGCCTACTACGCCTCGGTCTCCTACATGGACTGGCAGGTGGGCCGCGTGCTGGCCGAGTTGGACCGCCTGAACCTGCGGCGCAAAACCATCGTCGTCTTCTGGGGCGATCACGGCTGGCATCTGGGCGAGCATCACCGCTGGCACAAGCGCAGCCTGTTCGAGGAGTCCATGCGCGCCCCACTACTGATTGCCGCGCCCGGACAGAAGGGCAACGGCAAGGCCACGCGCTCGCTGGCCGAGTTTGTCGACATCTACCCGACGTTGGCCGCGCTGGCGCACCTGACGCCGCCGGGCAATTTGGAGGGGCAAAGCCTCGCGCCGCTGCTGCGCAACCCGGGGCGCGCCTGGAAATCAGCGGCTTTCAGCGTCGTCACGGCGCCGGGCGGCATCATGGGACGCTGCGCCGTCACAGCCCGGTACCGTTACATCCGCTGGAGCGGTCCATATCCGGCGGAGGAGCTGTACGATCATCAAACCGACCCGCACGAGTACACGAATCTCGCGGGCGACGCCCGGCACGCCCGCGCGCTGACGGCCCTGCGCGGCGTGCTCGATGCCGGATGGCAGGCTGCACGGGCGAAGGTGTAGGCCGGCTCCAGGCTCCTTCTCGCCAACTCTATTTCTTCCCGCATTATTTGTTAGCGACTAAGAATTAGCTTAGAATAAGGCGAGGAATTCATTAGATTGTGAAGTTGCGCGAAGCCGATTCGCCCGAAGGGCGGCTGCGTCTCATGCGGGCGATTGTGGATGCCATCGCCGTGGCCGATCCGTCGTTGGGTGAGGAGTTGGCGGCCACACGCAGGGATCTGGCCGGAGTGAATCCGGTGGCCATGCTGCGGCACGCCGCCGCTCTGCCCGAAAGCTTTTCCGGAGCCCCGGCCCACATGCCCCCTTGGGTGCCGGAAACCATTGTTTTGCGCACTGGGCGGCCGGTTTTGCAGGTTCACCACGACGAGGCGCGGCTCGACTTCGACGACGCCGCGAGTGAGGTGTGGAAAGCCAGGTTGCGCCGGGCAAAACCGCTGCTCGCACCCGCCATTCGGGCCGTGGGGCGCATCGAGCTGGAGCACCACCCGGTGTTCCAGTGGGTGGGAACCGGCTGGCTGGTGGCCGAAGGCGTCGTGGCCACGAATCGCCACGTGGCCCAGGAATTCGGACGTCTTAGTGGTGAAAAATTCGTTTTCAAATCGAGTTTTGGCGAACCATTATCGGCGTGGATCGACTTCCTGGGGGAGTACGGCCGTGCGGAAAGCAGGGATTTTCCCCTGGTCGACATCCTCTACATCGAAGAGGACTCCGGCGCCGACCTTGCCTTTCTTCGTGTCGCACCGGGCGCCGTACCAGGCAAGGGCTTGGCCTCGCCCATCGGGCTCTCCGCGCGCCCGGCCAGGGTGAACGCGCCTGTGGCCGTCATCGGCTATCCGGCCCGCGACAGCCGCATTCCCGACGCCGCGCTGATGGACCGGACCTTCGGCGATGTCTACGACAAGAAGCGCCTGGCGCCGGGGCGGATTACCGGCGCCGCGCCTGGACTGCTGCTGCATGACTGCTCGACGCTGGGCGGCAATTCGGGTTCGGTGGTTCTGGACCTCGACACGGGTGAGGCCGCCGGGCTCCACTTTGCCGGGCGGTTTCTGGAAGCTAACTACGCCGTGCCCGCCGCGCTGGTGCGCGAGCGTCTGGAAGCGCTGGGCCGCGCGGGCAGGGCGCGAGCCGCGCACCTTGCGCAGTCGCCACCCAGAATGCCGGGTCCCCGCCCAAGTGGGGATGACACGGTTTCCGGCGAGGGCCGCGTGGAGGACTACGCGGACCGTTCGGGCTTCGACACCGGCTTCCTCGGCGCGGACGCCGCCGTCACGTTGCCGGCGGTGGTCCGGGATGCCGCCAGCGTTCTCACGTTTACCGCCAATGGCCACACCGGCGGTGAACTGAAGTACGCGAACTTCTCCGTGGTCATGAACCGGGAGCGGCGGCTGTGCTTTTTTAGCGCCGTCAACATCGACGGCAGGCTTTCCAAGCGCACCGTGCGCCCGGGCTGGCGTCTGGACCCGCGCATTCCGCGCTCGCTGCAAATCGCGCGGGAGTGCTACGGCAATCCGCCCCTGTTCAGCCGCGGCCACATGACGCGCCGCGAAGACCCGGCCTGGGGCACGCGCGCGCAGGCCAACCTCGGCTGCGCCGATTCGATGCACGTAACCAACACGGCGCCGCAAATGCAGCCGTTCAACGCGGGCCTCTGGCGGGGACTCGAGGATTACGCGCTCCAGCACACGCGCGAGGACGAGATGCGCATCAGCGTGATGACCGGCCCACTGTTCGGCTCGGACGATCCCGTGCGCGAGGGCGTCATGATTCCGCGCGCCTTCTGGAAGGTGATCGCCTTTGTGCATGAGGCGACCGGGAGACTGCGCGCCTCGGCGTACACGCTGTCGCAGGAGCACGCCATGGACGGCCGGGAGTTCGTCTTCGGCGCGTACGGAACGCACCAGCGCCCGCTCGCGTTCGTGGAGCGGCAGGCCGGACTGTCGTTTGGCGCGCTCACCGCGTGCGATGTGCTGGCCGGGGAGAGCGAGGAATCACTCGCGCGGCCTTTATCCGGCTTCGACGAGATCCGGCTGTAAGCGGAAGGAGATGGACCGAATGGCCCGAAGCAGAATCGCCACACTGGTGCGCGAGAAGGATGAGATGGCCCGGACGGCCTGGGAGGCCCTGGCGGAGCGACCGCCAAGCCACGCGTCCGCGCAAGCGCTGGAGCCCGAGGTGCTCGCCGAAACCGCCCGCGCCCTGCAACTGATTGAGCAGGAGCAGCGCGCGCCGGGCGTGATGGCCACCGTGCAGGATCCTTACGCATGCCTGCTGCAAACCCACCTCGCCAAGTTCGGCGCGGCCTCTCCCATGCCCGGCGCGCGGACGCTGGAGGTGAAGTTCGACGAGCACGATGCCTTGCGCTGGGCCGCCAGCGCCGTCTTCACCTGGTGGAAACGCATCACGCGCTTCCAGTGGACCGATCCCGTCACGCTGGCCAGCCCCTTCCCAAACAAGGCCCGAGTAGCCGTCTTTGGCGACTGGGCCACCGGACTCTACGGCGCGCCGGAGGTCTCCCGCAGCATTGCCGGCGAGCGCGCCGGGTACCAGCTTGTGCTGCACCTCGGCGACACCTATTACTCGGGCGATCGCGACGAGGTGGACGAGGGGCTCATCCAACCTTGGCCCCGCGCCGCCGGCGCTCTCCACCGCGCCTTGAACGGCAACCACGAGATGTACACCGGCGGTGAGGCCTACTTCGAAGCCGTAGGCCGCGAGTTTGGCCAGCATTCCACCTACTTCGCCTTGCAAAACGATCACTGGATTCTGGCCGGCCTGGACACGGCCTACAGCGACCACGCGCTGCACGGCGCGCAGGCCCAGTGGATCGGCACACTGCTGGCTCAGGCTGGCGGCCGCCGTCTGGTGCTGTTCTCACACCACCAGCCCTTTTCGCTGCTCGAAGGGCAGGGACCCAGGCTGGTGGCCAAACTGGCGCCGTTTCTGAAAGACCGGCGAATCTTTGCCTGGTACTGGGGGCACGAACACCGCTGCGCGATCTATGACGCCCACCCCGCGTGGGGGCTGCTGGGCCGTTGTGTGGGGCACGGCGGGTTCCCTTACTTCCGCGACAAACTTCCCGGCGCGGGGGGCGGCGCAACGGCGTTCCTCCGCGTGGATACGCGCCGGGGCGTTCCGGGCGCGCACATCCTGGATGGCCCAAACCCGTTTATCGCCGGCCATGAATCGCGCTACGGGCCGCACGGCTATGCGTCGCTGGAATTCGACGGTCCGCGCCTGAATGAGGTGATCCGCTCGGCCACGGGCGAGGTGCTGCGGGCCGCTCAGTTGGCCTGACCGCCCGGCGCGCCGGGCCGCTTCGCCGGGCGCCACCGTTCGCATCGCTGAGTTCCGTCCGCCCCGGCAATCCGCGCTAGCATGGTGCGTAGGTAAACCCATGAGGCAGGCGATGCGTGTCATTCCGTTCGCGGCGGCCCTGTGCGCCGTTGCTCCCCTGATGGCCCAGGTTTCGATTACCGGGGCGAAGATCGTCGCCGACCCCGGCGCCCGCGTCCGCCCGTTTGAATCGGTGATGCTGCAGGTGCGCGTCTATGGCCAGCGCGCCAACGCCACCGGCACCGAGATGGGGCGGCTGCTGCGCGGAGGGCCCAAGGTGGCCGTGGTCCCTGGGGGCGGCTGGCTTTCGAAGCCCTTCAAATTCCCAGGCAAGGACGACGAGAGCTTTCTGCAGGAGCGCGCCAGCACCTTTGGCGGCATCTTTCAGTCCCTCACCAAGGACTACGTCGTGCAGGACACCGTGCTCTACACGGCGCCTGAGAAGCCCGGCAAATATAAAGTAACCGCCGATATCGAAGGCCAGAAGGGCGAACTGGAAATCGAGGTAACGCCCTCGGCGCCCTCCTACAAAAAACCTGAAACCGTCGATTTCTCCGAGGAGCGGCCCGGCGCCGATCCCTACCGCGCGCTCGCCAACCACTGGGCCCCCTTGTTTGCCCAGGAGACCTGGTGGCAGCCCAAGGACGACACCCCCACGCGCTTCGACTTCGATGGCGACTGGGAGGGCGACAACAACTGGGACAACATGGAGACCGGCACCTCACAGGCCTACATCTATTACGCCGCCATGGAGACCAGCACTCACTGGTTTCTCCACTACAACGCTTTCCACCCGCGCGACTACTCCGACAAATGCGTCGTGGGCACCTGCCATGAGAACGACAACGAGGGACTGATCCTGACCATACGCAAGGACGGCAGCCAGTTCGGAAGTCTGGAACTGATGGAAACGCTCGCCCACAACAACGTGTACAGTTTCACCAACGAGCGCGGCATCGGCCGCAATATTCATGACATCGACGGCGGCATCGAGTTCTACCAGGACACGCATCCGGTGGTGTTTGTGGAGTCGGGCGGTCACGGCATTTATGGCTCCACGGCCCGGCAGTCGGCCTTCCGGCTGTCCACCGATACCTTTACGGCGGGCACCGGCATCACACTTGTCTATAAGGGCAAGGCCGAACGGCCCCGCCACGCCAACGACAGACTGGTGGGCTACGAACTGCTCTCCATTCATGACCACTGGTGGACAAAGGCGTGCCAGCAGGAGAGCGGCTGGCGGGAGCGCACGTTTGACGAGTTCAAACCCTATCAGCCAGTCGGCGACCGCCCCACTACGCCGTGTGCGTCGATCGGCACAACCTTTTACGGACGGAAGGAGTCATCGAACAAGGCGAAGCCGTTCTGGGGATGGCATGACAACGCCACAAACAAGAAGAAAGCGCTCGGCGTGGGACAGTGGGCGCTCGACCCAGCCTATTCGATTCAACAAGATGTTCGTTTTCCGATGGATAAGCCTGTGTCCATGAAGTACACGTATAACCCTTATTTGGGAATTGGCGTCCCCGGCCTGTCTTCGGCTCCCAGCGGGCAATAGGCGAATAGCTTCACGTTTAACCCCATATCTTGTAGCGTTGTTCGAAGAAATACTGAATCCTGTGGTTGACCCGCTTTACATTCGCGGGCACTCGGTCCATAATGGGTTCACCACCCCCCGAGCCGGAGCCCTTGTGGCCGCCGGAATCTGAATGAGGACGGTATTGTCCTTTGCTTAGACTCAAACGCGTTGAACTCCAAGGCTTTAAGTCATTCGCGGAACGCACGGAACTGCGTTTCCCCGGCAATGGCATCGCGGCGGTCGTCGGACCGAACGGCTGTGGCAAGTCGAACCTGAGCGACGCCATCAGTTGGGTGCTCGGCGAGCAGTCGGCCAAGAGCCTGCGTGGCGCCCGCATGGAAGATGTCATCTTCGCCGGCACGCGCGAACGGAAGCCATTGAGCATGGCGCAGGTAACCATGGTTCTGTTCGATCCGAACTATGGGGAGCGCCAGGCCGCGGCGATCGAGCTGCAGGCGGTGGAGGAGGCGCAGGCTCAGCCCGGCCCTCCTGAGGGAGCCACCGCCGCAGCCGAAGCCGCCGGCCCCAAGGAGGGTGAGCCGGAAGGAACCGTCGAGTCGAAAGCCGAGGCCGCGCCGCCGCTCGAAGTGGCCGTCGTGGAGCAGGCCGCGGAGAAGAAGGCCAACGGCCACTCAAACGGGCATGGCAATGGCCACGCGAACGGCCATGCCAACGGCCACTCAAACGGCCATGCCGCCAAGCTGCCCGCCACAAAGGAAGTCACCATCACGCGGCGTCTCTATCGCTCCGGCGACAGTGAATATCTGATTGATGGCCGCCATGCCCGTCTGCGCGACATCCAGGACCTCTTCATGGGCACCGGCCTTGGTCCGGAGAGCTACGCGATCATCGAACAGGGCCGCATCGGCCAGTTGCTGAGCTCCAAGCCCGCCGACCGCCGCGCTGTGATCGAGGAAGCCGCCGGCATCAGCAAGTTCAAGACGCGCCGCCGTCTGGCCGAGGCCAAGCTGGAGAGTGCGAAACAAAACCTGTCCCGCGTGTTCGACATTTTGGAGGAGGTGGGCCGGCAGGCCAACTCCCTGAAGCGCCAGGCCGCCAAGGCGCAGCGCTATAAAGAGCTGCACGGCGACCTGGTGGTGCAACTGCGCCTGGCCCTCGGCGGGCGGCACCAGTTGCTGGAGCGGGAGGCCACGCGCATCGCCACTGAATTGGGCGAGGCAAACGCCACGTTCCAGAAGCTGGCCGACGAGGTGAACGAGCGCGAAAAAGAGCAGCACGAGCGGCAGGAGCGGGCCTATCAGACCGAAGCCGAGCTGACGGCCGCACGCCAGAAACTCGCCGAACTGCGCGTGGAGGCCGAGCGTACCCGCGGCCGTCTCGAATCCCAGGCGCGCCAGATCGGCTCCATTGAAAGCCGCCTCCAGCAGGGCGAAACCGATTCCACGGATCTCGAACAGCGGCTCCAGCGGATGGCCGAGGAGATGCAAGGCCACACGCAGGCGCTCGCGGAACTGGAACAGCACGCCGCCGAAGCCCGCCAGTCGTTGGAAGAGAAGACGCGCGAACGAGACCAGCGCGCCGCCGAGCTGCGCCAGAAGGAGCAGGGCATCGAAGGCGCGCGCCAACTGGTTCTCCGCCTGTTGGGCGAAGCGAGCACGCTGAAGAACCAGCTTGCGCAGATGGAGACCTACCTCCAATCGCTGGAACGCGACTCGGCCCGTCTGCAACGGGAAGAGCAGATGGCCTCCGCCGACCTGGAGCGTCTGGATACGCGCAAGGGCGAGCTGGCCGAATCGCTCGCCGCCCGCCAGTTGGAGTTGGAATCGCTGGCCGACCAGCGGCGCCGCGTGGAAGCCGATCTCCAGCAGCGCAAGGGCGCGCTGGGCGATGCGCGCAAGCTGCTCGAGCAGTTGCGCCAGGAAGCCTCGCGGCTGAAGGCGCGTAAGGATTCGCTCGAGGAAATTCTTTCTCATCGCGCCTATACGGCCGAATCGGTGAAGCGCCTCTTCAGCGCCTGCGAGCAAGGACAGGTGGGGGACCTGAAGCCGCTCGGCGTTCTGGCCGACTTCGTCGAGGTGGAAAACTCACACGAGAAGGCGGCCGAGGAGTTCCTTCACGAAGAGCTCGAATACGTGCTTGTGAAAAACTGGGCGCACGCCGAGGCCGGCATCGACCTGATGCGTACCGACCTGGATGGCCGCGCCACCTTCCTGGTGGAACCTGAGCCGGGTGACAGCGTCGCCTGCGACCTGCCCGAACCGGTGATCGGTCCTGAGACCGGAATCGTCGCCCGGTTGAGTGAAGTCCTGCGGATGACCAACGGCCTGACGCAAGCTCCGGCCGCGCTGCTGCCACGTCTTTCCCGCTGCTTCATGGCCGAGGACCGCGCCGCCGCCCAGCGTCTGGCGCAAACCTATCCGGACTTCTACTTCCTGCTCGCGGACGGCGTCTGCTATCACGGCCACGCGATTTCTGGCGGCCGCAAGACGGGAAGCGGTCCGCTGGCGCTGAAGCGCGAGCTGCGCGAGCTCACCTCGCAGAGCGCCCAGAAGCAGACCGCCGTCGAGGAGGTTCTGCAGCGGGTCGAGGAGTTCGAGCGCGAACTGCAACTTCTGGGTGAGGAGTTGGAGCGGCTGCGCAGCCAGCAGCAGGGCCAGGAAAAGGATGCCTTGGCGCTGGATCACGAGATTCGCAAGCTGACCGAGGAATACGCGCGGGCCAACTCGCGCGTTTCGGTGGCCAAGCTGGAACTGCAGCGCATCGAGAATGAAGTGGAGCGCGTCCGCGCCAACCGCGAGCAGAACCTGCGCGTGGTCGAGGAGAAGGACGCGCAGCGGCAGGTGCAGGAGGAATCGCTCGAAACCGCGCGCGCCGCCGTGGCCGAACAGCAGCAGGCCGTGGCGCGCCTCGGCGAGGAGCACTCCGCGCTGCGTGTCCAGGTGGCCGAACGGGAGGAGCGCCGCCGCAGCGAACGCGCCGCCCAACAGCGCCTGGAGCAGCAAGCCACCGACGTGGCCCGCCGCCGCCAGGAGATTCTGAACGAGATGGAGCGTTTAGGCGTGGAGCGGAACCGCCTTCTGAACGACAACATCGAGCTCGACAAGCGCGGGGCCGAACTCACTGGTCTGGTGGAATCCTCCGATGCCCAGGCCCAAAGCCTGGCCGCCGGCGAGCAGCAGCACCGCGAAGCGCTGGCCGCCATGGAGGAGGCTCTGCGCCAGTTGCGCGCGCAGGTGCAGGACGCGCAGGAGAAGCGAGCGCAGGTGGAGATGGCGCTTGTGGAAAAGCGCGCGGCGCTCAAGTATCTCGAAGAGACCTGCCGCAAGGAACTCAACGTTTCCCTGCAGGAGCTGGGGGAGACCGCCGGAAACGTTCCCGATGAGGTGGCGCTGCTGGAGGCTGAGGAGAAGTACGCTTCGCTGAAACAGCGCATCGAAGCCTTGGGCGGCGTGAACCCGCAGGCCCTGGAAGAGTACGAAGAGGCCCAGCGCCGGTACGACTTCCTGAACACACAGCGGCAGGATCTGCTGGACTCGGTTCGCGATACCGAGAAGGCGATTCAGGAGATCGACACAGAGTCCAAGAAGCGCTTCAGCGAAGCCTTCGCCGTGATCAACCAGAGCTTCCGGGAAACCTTTGCGAAGCTCTTTGGCGGCGGTGCGGCCGAGATGCGGCTCACCGACGAATCCAACGTCATCGACTCGGGCATCGACATTGTAGCCTCGCCTCCCGGCAAGCGCCTGCAGAACGTGCTGTTGCTGTCCGGCGGCGAGAAGGCGTTGACGGCGATCAGCCTGCTGATGGCCATTTTCAAGTTCGCTCCGAGTCCGTTCTGCATTCTCGACGAGGTGGACGCGCCGCTGGATGAGCCCAACATCAAACGCATGATGGGCCTGCTGCGCGAAATGAGCGACCAGACGCAGTTCATCATCATCACGCACGCCAAGCGCACAATGGAGGCCGCCGGCACGATGTTCGGCGTCACCATGCAGGAGCCTGGCGTCTCACGGCTGGTCAGCGTGAAGTTCAACCACGCCACGCCTCCGCCTCCGCCGTCCGGAATGAACATGCCGGTGATGCGCCAGTAGGCGCGCTCCGGCCTTTCAACCCTCCATCTCCCCCAAACCTGCCACCTCCCCGGGCTGGGGTCGCGGGCGGAGCCTGCCTGTTTTGGCTCGGCCCGCCGCCCCGGCAGGACGGTGTGCGGGGAGGCGTGTTTGAGCGACCCGCGGCTCGCATCCCGCATCATATAAGTAGACCCCCATGTCACAGCCACAACGCGTCGTGATTGTCGGCGGAGGATTCGCGGGCCTCACCTGCGCGCGCTCTCTGAATGGCGCCGGATTTGATATCAAGCTGGTCGACCGCCGCAACTTCCACCTGTTTCAGCCTCTGCTCTACCAGGTGGCCTCGGGCGGTCTGTCGCCCGGCGATATCACGGCCCCTCTGCGCAGTGTCCTGCGGGAGCAGAAGAACATTCAGGTGCTGATGGGCGAGGTGACCGGCTTCGACCCGGCTGGGCAGCGCGTGCTGCTGGCCGACGGCGAGATTTCATATGACATCCTGATCGTCGCCGCTGGCGCGGAGAGCCACTACTTCGGCAACACGGGATGGGAAGCGTATGCGCCGGGGCTGAAGACCATTGAGGAGGCGACCGAGATCCGGCGCCGCATCTTCGAGGCCTTCGAACATGCCGAGCGCGAGCCGGATGAGACCATGCGCCGTGCTTGGCTGCGCTTTGTGGTGGTGGGCGCCGGTCCTACGGGTGTCGAACTGGCCGGGGCGATCAGTGAAATCGCTCGCGATACCCTGCGCGAAGATTTCCGCTCCATCCGGACCGAGGAGGCCGAGATCCTCCTGCTGGAAGGCGAGCCTCGCGTGCTGCCGCCGTTCCCCCCCGACCTGAGCGAACGCGCTGAACGGGCCTTGATCGGACTCGGTGTTCGTGCGCGGACGGGCGTGCGCGTTACCAGTATTGATGAATGCGGTGTCGTGATGAACACGCCCGCAGGCGAACAAAGAATTGAAGCGCGCACCATTATTTGGGCGGCTGGCGTGCGCGCCAACGGCCTTGGCCGGACGCTGGCCGAAGCGCTGGGCGCGGAAACCGACCGGGGTGGCCGCGTGCTCGTGAATCCCGACCTTACCGTGCCGGGCCATCAAAATCTATTTGTGATCGGGGACCTGGCGCACGCCACCGGTCCCGGCGGACGTCCCTTACCCGGCGTGGCGCCAGTGGCCATGCAGCAGGGGCGATACGTTGCCCGTAACCTCAAAGCGCGTCTGGAAGGGTGCGCCCCCAGTGATTTCCACTACGCCGACAAGGGGACTCTGGCCACCATCGGGCGCAACGCCGCCGTCGCCGACTTTGGGCGCATTCATTTGGATGGATTCATCGCCTGGCTGGCCTGGCTCTTCGTTCACCTCCTCTATGTCGTCGGCTTTCGGAACCGCCTCCTGGTCGCCCTCCAGTGGGGGTTCCAATATCTCACCTTCAACCGTGGCGCCCGTTTGATCACCGGCATCTTCCACCCAGCCAGGCCTGAAGGCCGGCCGGCGCTCACCACGGCCCGGCTTGCCGGGGAGGCCGCCGCTTCCTCTACTCGTGCGGACGCTACTCGTTCGGATTAATAAACTTCTCGACATAGAAGGCGCGCTTGTATTTGGCGTCCACCACCTGGCCCGAGTATTTCGGCGTGCCGAAAAACTCGAGGGTCAGCGGCCGGTGCACAGGATAGTCCAGCATCACCACATGGCCGGGTTCCAGCGCCAGAATGGTTTCCGCCGACATGGTGGGACCGCGCAACCGAGCGTCGGCCAGCATCTGCGCCGGGCGGATCAGATCGAAAATCCTCTGCTGCTCGGCTTCCGATGACTCGGACTTGCGCAGCGACCACTGCTGGTCGAACTTCTGCCGCAGCATTTTGATGATGATGGACGGGATGCCCATGTTCAACATCCCGACGTTCTCGCCGATGCGCACTTCCATGCTGATGGCCACCACGGCCTCGTTGGGCGCCAGGATCTGCAGCATTTGCGGCTCGGTTTCGCGCGCCTCCAAGGCGAAACTGATGTGTGTCACCCCCGACCACGCCTCTTTCAGGTCGTTCAGGATGATCCGGTAGATCCCGTCCAGAATGCTCTGTTCGATTTCCGTGATTTCGCGGTCGAACTTCGTGC
Organism: Bryobacterales bacterium; assembly: GCA_020847045.1. Taxonomy (GTDB): domain Bacteria; phylum Acidobacteriota; class Terriglobia; order Bryobacterales; family Bryobacteraceae; genus JAFLBB01. Next base: position 12,746 of record JADLCT010000085.1, read on the forward strand.
TGACCGGCTTGCCCGAGCCCCCCAGCAGCATCTCGATCACGGGAAAAACCAGCGATGGGTTCATCTCCAGAACCGCGTTGCCGTCATAGGGCCTCATGCCCAGCGCCGTAATGATGGTGGGAGAGGGCAGGCACTGGGAAAATTCGGTAAAGGAGAGCTGCTCCACCGACACCAGGTTGACGATCACATAGGCGCGGAGATAGGCCGACAGGCTCGACGCCAAGGTCCGGCCAAAGTTCTCGTGCAGCATATGGATGGCGCGCAACTGATCCTTGGCGATTCGGTCCGGCCGCCGGAAGTCGTAGGTGACCGCCCGCTTGGCCGCGTCATCCTCGTCCTGCCCGTCGCGGCGGCTGCGGAACACGGTGTCGATCTCTTCCTGGCTGAGTACTCGGTCAATGGAAATCGGGCGTTGCTCCACATGCCCATGATCGGTGTGCCGGAGGGCGGGCGGCAGATGAGAATTCTCCTAGTCCAGAGTGTTCCGGGAGGGAGTACCCGGCAGACCGCTAAAATAAAAGAGTTGCCACTCTTCCACGTTCACAACTTCGGTTGCCGGGCCTCACAGGCCGACGGCGCGGCGCTGGAATCCGCGCTGCTCCGCCACGGGCACACGCCGGCCGGTTCGGCGCGCACGGCCGAGTTGGTGATTCTGAACACCTGCACGGTCACCTCGGCCGCCGATGGCGATGTGCACCAGGCCATCCGCCGCCTGCGCAGGGAAAACCCGGGTGCGCGTGTGCTGGTGACCGGGTGTTACGCCCAGCGCTCGCCCGGCGAGGTGGCCGCGCTGCCCGGCGTGGACTGGGTGGTGGGCAATTCGCATAAAACAGAAATAGCCGAAATTGTTGCGAATGAGTGGGAGATGGTCCGGCCCTCTGGCGCGGCCATCGACTTTCACGGGCAGGTGCATGCCGGAGAGATTGGCGAGCAGACGGCTTTTCTCTCCGCCCCGGTGCGGGATGCGGCGGGCGACCGCACGCGGCCCAACCTGAAGATCCAGGACGGCTGTAACAATCTTTGCACGTTTTGTATTATTCCCTCGGTACGTGGCCGCAGCCGCAGCGCCGCCTCTGGCGACGTTGTGGAGCAGGTGCGGTCGCTCGCGGAGCGCTACCGTGAGGTGGTTCTGAGCGGCATCAATCTCGGACGGTGGGGCAGGGAACGCGGGTTCCCGCCCTCCGGAGGCGGTTCTGCGCGCCTGGCCGGGCTGGTGCGCCGGCTGTTGGAGGAAACGTCCATCGAACGGCTGCGTCTCAGCTCGATTGAGCCGATGGATTTCAGCGACGACCTGCTCCGCTTGATGGCCGGCGAGCCGCGGCTGGCGGCGCACGTTCACGCTCCGTTGCAATCGGGCTGCGATGCGACGCTGAGGCGGATGAAACGGCGCTACCGCGCCCGGCACTACGCCGCGCGCGTCGAAACGGCGCGGGCGTGGATGCCAGACGCCGCCATTGGCGCCGACGTCATGGTGGGCTTTCCCGGCGAGACCGCGGCGGAGTTTGAAGAGAGCCGCCGGTTCATCGAGGCCATGCCCTTCACTTACCTTCACGTGTTCACTTACTCGGAGCGTCCGGGCACGCCCGCGGAAACTTATCCTGGCGCGGTTCCGGCCGCCATCCGCAAGGAGCGCAATGCGGTGCTGCGTGAACTGGCCGCCACGAAAAACGCCCAATTCCGCCAGCGTTTCGTGGGCCGTGAGCTGAGCGCCGTCACGCTGGAAGCAGGGCAACCCGCGCTGAGTACGAATTACGTAAAGATTGAACTGGCGCGGTTGGTTCCCGCCAATCAGTTAGTAAGTGTGCGCATTGGCGGGTTGAGCGCCGCGGGCCTCCGCGAGGAAAATCCACTCTTGGTTCTGCCCTCATGATTACACGCGACTCCGCCGTGGCGCTGGCCGCCTCCTTCGCGGCTAATGGCGACGGGATGGCCGCCAAGAGCCAGGAACTGATTCTGATGCTGCTGCGCCACTCCGAGTCGCCTTTCTCGCGCGATCAGTACACGCCCGGCCACATCACGGCCACCAGTGTCGTGCTGTCGCCGGACCGGCGGTTCGTCCTGCTGGTGCATCACCGCCGCCTGGAGCGCTGGCTGCTGCCGGGCGGCCATGTGGAGCGCGAGGATGAATCGCTCGAAGCGGCCGCGCGCCGCGAGGTGGCCGAGGAGACCGGCGCCGTGCTGGCCGCAACGCCCGCTCTGCTGGCCGGCATGGACGTGCACGGGATTCCGCCGAAAAAGAAGGAGCCGTACCATCAGCATCACGACCTCATCTTCGCCTTCCGCGCCACAGGGACCGTGGTGCGCGTGAGCGAGGAGTCGCGCGAGGTTCGCTGGTGTGAGGCCACCGACGCCGAGTTCAGCCGCTTCGCCTTGCCGGCCCCCATTGTGCGCGCCGTGCGCCGCGCGCTGGGCTAAACCTCGCGCCGGTTCTCGAGCGACTTCAGCATCGTCACTTCGTCAGCGAATTCCAGGTCCGTTCCCGCCGGAATGCCCATGGCGATGCGCGTTACGCGCAATCCCACAGGCTTCAACAGGCGTGCCAGATACACCGCCGTCGCCTCGCCTTCCACCGTCGGGCTGGTGGCCAGAATGATTTCACTGACAGAGCCCGAGGCCAGCCGCTCGAGCAGAGTCTTGATTTTCAACTGTTCGGGACCAATGCCTCGCAGAGGCGAGAGTGCGCCGTGCAGCACATGATAGAGTCCCTCGTAGCTGCGCGTCACTTCAATGGGCAGGATGCTGTGCGGTTCGTCGACGACGCAGATTTTGGACTGGTCACGTCCCGGATTTGTGCAGTAGGGGCAGAGATCGCCTTCGGAAATGTTGTGGCACAGTGCGCACAGCCCGAGCTTCTCCTTCACGTCGAGCACGGCATGGGCGAAGCGTTCGGCGTCCTCGCGCGAGGCGCGCAGCACATGGAACGCCAGGCGCTGGGCCGACTTCTGGCCGATGCCCGGCAGACGTTTGAACTCCACGATGAGCCGTTCGAGCGGCCCGGCAAAATCGGGCATCGAGGACTCCGTCTAGAACAGTCCGGGCGGCAGGCCGAGGCCGCCCATCAGTCCGGACATCTTGGCCTGCGTCTCGGAGTCCACCTTCTTCACGGCTTCGTTACAGGCGGCCACCACGAGGTCCTGCAGCATCTCCACGTCGCCTGCCACCTCGGGGTCGATTTTCACCGCCAGAACGTTCTTGTGACCATCCATGGAGACGCTCACCATTCCACCGCCGGCCGAGCCTTCCACCTTGATTCTGGCGACTTCCTCCTGCATGCGCTGCTGCATCTGCTGCGCCTGCTTCATCATCGCCTGCATGTTGCCCATGTTGCCCGGTAGTTTCATACGATTTCAGTCTCTCAAATTCCGCACGGTGCGCACGTGGCTGCCCGGAAACATTTCCTGGAAGCGTTGTACTTCGGGGTGTTCCAGAGCCTGCTGCGACACGGCGTCGCCAGAGGCCGGAGGCGGGCCGGTTGGCGCGGGGGGCGCGGAGGCCGGCAAGTCCGGCGCGCCGGCGGAGGGTGTGAAGGTGATCTTTACGGCGCGTCCCAGCAGCTTCTGCACGGCATCGCGGATGTCGGCCGAGCGCAGAGCCAGGCCGAACTCCTTCGGCGCGGCGAGCCGGCACTCGCCGGCGCTCTCGGTGACCTCGGCGTGCTCCACGGCGTCCATGTAGGCTTTCATGTTTTCGGCCGCCAGATACGCCAGAAGGCGATCCTTCAAAGGGCCTGAGGCGGGTACAGGCGGCCGGGGCGCGGCGGGAGCCGGACTGGCGGAAGAGCGCGGGGCGGTCTGCCTCGCGCCTGGCGGCGTGGAGCGCGGCGCCGGGGGCGGAGATTGTTGAGGCGTGGCCACGGGAGAGCCGCTGGAGCCCAACGCGGCGATGGCCTCTTCGATCTTCACCAGCTTACCCGCGTGCACCAGGCGGAGCAGACCGAGCTCCAGATGCAGGCGCGGCTGCAACGAGTGCTGGAGGTCGCGGTAGATATCCAGCGTCAGTTGCAGGTAGCGCGTCAGGTCGTCTTCCTGGAATGCGGCGGCTACGGCGGCCAGCTTGGCCTGCTCCTCGGGCGAGGCCGCAATCAGGCGCGACGGCGTGCCGGCGATGCGCGCCACCAGAAGATTCCGGAAGTAGCGTGACAACTCGCGCGTGTAATGTTGCAGGTGGGCGCCGTTGCGTTCGAGTTCCTGGACGATGTCCAGCATCCGGTTGGAGTCGCTTGTCCGGAGAGCCCCGGCGACCGAGCCCAGCGCATCCAGCGAGAACAGGCCCAGCAGTTCCCGCACCTGGTCCACCTTCAGCTCATTGCCGCAGCAGGCAATGGCCTGGTCCAGCGCCGACAGCGAATCGCGAACGCTGCCCTCGCCTGCCTGCGCCAGCACGGCCAGCGCTCCTTCGTCGGCGGAGATGCCCTCCTGGCCGCAGATCCACCGCATGCGCTCGACCAACTCGGAGAACTCCACGCTGCGGAAGCTGAACTGCTGGCAGCGCGAGGCGATCGTGGTGGGAATCTTGTGCGCTTCGGTGGTGCACATCACGAACACCACCCAGTCCGGCGGCTCCTCCAGCGTCTTCAGCAGCGCATTGAAGGCTTCGTTGGTGATCTGGTGCGCTTCGTCGATGATGAACACCTTGAAGCGGTCGCGCGCGGGACGGAAGCGCACGTTTTCGCGCAACTCGCGCATTTCGTTGATGCCGCGATTGGACGCCGCGTCGATCTCAATGACGTCGATCGAGCTGCCGGCCGCGATCTCCGTGCAGGCGGCGCACTCCAGGCAGGGCGTGGCCGAAGGTCCTTTTTCGCAGTTCAGACATCGCGCCAGAATGCGCGCCACCGTGGTTTTACCCGTGCCGCGCTGGCCGCTGAAGATGTAGCCGTGGGCGATGCGCTCCTGAGAAATCGCGTTGGCCAGCGTGGCGCGCACGTGCTCCTGGCCGATCAGCTCGGCGAAATGACGGGGGCGATACTTGCGCGCGATGACCTGATACATGCGACGAAAGCGGGAGAGAAACTAGAGCCAGGCGCCGGGGAATCCGCGGCACACAAGCGGGACCACTACCGTTGCTACCTTCCGGTCCTGGCGGGGTTCGCGGCTGCTCATTGCACGGAGCCCGGCACCTGGCAAGAACCTAGATTAGCATGCGCCGCCAAATTCCCCTCGCGCATCCCGAGCCCGCGCCGGGCTGCGCTACGCTGATCGAGGATGCCCATTCGCACCATCATCTTCGACCTTGGCCGCGTCATTGTCCCGTTCGACTTTGAACGCGCCTACGCGCGCGTCACCGCGCTTACCGGACTGGACCGCGGCGAGATCCGCGGCCGCCTCTCCGCCAGCGGCATCGTGCCGCGCTTTGAAAGCGGCCAACTCGAGGCGGTCCCGTTTGTGAGCGAGTTTGGCCGCGTCATCGGCCACGACATCGAGTACGGCGAATTCTGCGACATCTGGTTCAGCATATTCGATCCGCACACGCTGATTCCGGAGTCTCTTCTGGAGTCGTTGAAGGGCCGCTACCGCCTACTGCTGCTCTCCAACACCAACGTCATCCATTATGAGATGGTCGCCGAGCGGTATCCCCACCTGCGCCACTTTGACCACCATGTTCTCAGCTACAAGGTGGGCGCGTTGAAGCCCGAAGAGGCGATCTACCGCGAGGCGTTGCGTCACGCCCAGGCCGAGCCGGAGGAGTGTTTTTTCACCGACGACATCGCCGAGTATGTGGATAGCGCCCGGCGGCTGGGCATTGACGCCGTTCAATTCCGGTCACATGCGCAGGTGGTGGGCGAGTTGCGCGCGCGCGGCGTCGAAGTGTAAGCCGCCGGTCCCCGGCTTTCCCCTTGCGTGGGCCGCCGCCTCTGGCCGGTGATAGACTGTAGCCAAACTGGGAAAGCGCTTGCGCGGTCGTACACGCGCCGGCGATTCGCGTTGAAGTGATGATCAAAACTCTCGTTACTGTTTTTTCACTCGCCTCCGGCGTGCTGCTGGCCGCCTCTCCCGCAAAGTCCGAAGCTCCCGCACTTTTCAAACAGTACTGTTTCACCTGCCACGGCAAAGCCGCCACGGCGGGTATCAATCTCGACAAGCTGACGGCTGCCGGCAGTGTGGGCGAACAGTTCCAGCAGTGGCTGAAGATCGCCCATGTCTTGGAAACGCGTACGATGCCGCCGCCGAAGATGCCTCAGCCCGAGGAGTCCCGGCGCAGGGAGGCGGCCGCCTGGATTCGCGCCCGGCTGGCTGATTACGCAAACGCGCACTCGGGCGATCCGGGCCGGGTCACGGCGCGCCGCCTCACCTCGGGCGAGTATGCCTACACGATTCTGGATCTTACCGGTCTTGATTTGCGCACGGAGTTGAACTTCGCGGGCGATTCGGCCGGCGGCGAGGGCTTCACCAATTTTGGCGACGTTCAGTTCATGCAGGAAGCCGATCTGGAGCGCCATCTGGAAGCGGCCAAGCTGGTGGCCAACCATGCCGTGATTGGCGCGGGCCCGATTTCGTTCTATAGCGACCCCGGCAAGATGGGCAAGGAGCTGTCGGCCATTCACCGCATCCAGGAGATCTACCGCCAGAACGGGTTCCGCGCGGCCTCGGCCGAGGGGGGCCGCCCGTATGGCATGGAGCGCTACGCCAACGCCTTTTATGCCGCCTGGCGCTTTCGCCACCGTGTGGCGCTGGGCGAACCGCGGCTGACGCTGGAAGCCGCGGCGGCCGCCGAAGGACTGAGCGCGCGGTTCATCCAACACATCTGGTCCGTGCTGGATCACCCTCATCCGGCGTATCCCACCAGCGTTGTCGTGGAGGCCTGGCGCAAGTTGCCCGAGCCCGAAGGCGGGTTGACGCCCGCGTTCGAGAAGACTGTGCGCGCGGGTTGCAACGGCGCCCGGAAATCGCTGTTGGAGTGGACCCGCTGGCTGTTCGCCGCCGGGGCGCTCGCCGCGGGGGGCCAGGGCGATGAGCGGGCACTGGTGCTCACGGAGGCCTCGCTGAAGGCCACGCCGGGCTTCAAGTTCCGCACCTTCTTCCGGGGCCGGACCAAGGGCGCCGAAAACGGCCATGCCCGCATCTATCTTTCCGCGCTCTCAGCCAACCCGGACGCCAAGGACAAACCGCTGCTGGTTTGGAAGAACGCCAAGGTCCGCTTTCTCAAGGCCGACCGGAGCGGGGGACCCTCCACCAGTCTGGCTTCCCACTTGGACGATGCTTCACGCGAGAAACTGAAACTGGGCCAGGCCCCCGGCGGCCTCGTCATTGGCCCGGAGGATTTTGTCACCTCGGGCGAATCCACCATATTCTTTGACGTGAAGACGCCGCCCGAGGCCACCGGGGCCGCCGTGGAGTTGGAAGCCGAGCTGCCGCCCGGCTTGGCTGGCGATACTGTTCTGCGCGTCACCGTGGCCGACCGCGCCGATCTGTCCTCGGGACGCCCGCCCGCCATGGCCATCATGGCGAACCCGGACAGCGCTGGTTACCGGCAGTGGAAACACAACGTGCTGGCCTTTGCCGCCAACCTGCCGCAAACCTCCCACGGCGAACCCACGCCGGCCGACCGCGATCCCATCCCCGAGCCTTGGAACAACGATTACAATCAACCCGAGCGCGACCGTTTCCACACGCAGTTGAAGTACTACCGCAACGACGGCTTCCTGGTGGAAAAGATGCTCGACGACGCGGCGCGCGTCCGCCTGGAAGACGCTTGGTCGGATCTCTACGCCTCCTTCGATTACCACGCGCTGTTCCTCGATTTCCTGGCCGGGAAGTTCCAGTTCGATCCCAAGATTGGCAAGCTCGGAGCGTTCACCGCGTCTGAAATCGCCGCGTTGCCTGCGGCGGCGCGCGCCTACGTCACGGCTCTAAATAGCGAATATGCCGCTGTCCTGCAAAGGCAACGCGCCGCCCAGGCGCGCCACCTGGGCGACTGCCTGCAATTTGCCGCGCGCGCCTGGCGGCGTCCGCTCACGGCCGGCGAACAGGCGGGCCTGCGCGGCTTCTACACGAAACTGCGCCAGACCTCCGGGCTCGATCATGAAAAGGCCACGCGCGCTCTGATCGCCCGCATCCTGGTGGCGCCCGCGTTTCTCTACCGGTTCGAGCAGGTCTCGCAGTCCAGCGCCGTTCAGCCGCTCACGGCGTACGAACTCGCGAGCCGGCTCAGTTACTTCTTGTGGTCGTCGGCGCCGGACGCCGAACTGCTGCGCGCCGCCTCGGCCGGCGAGTTGAGCCAGCCCGCCCAGTTGGATCGCCAGGTGCGCCGGATGCTGACGGGCGAAAAAGGCCGCCGTTTCGCCACCGAGTTCTTTGGCCAGTGGCTCGGCTTCTACCGCTTTGACGCCTACAGGGGCGTCGATACGTCGCGCTTCCCCGAATTCACGGACGAGGTAAAGGAAGCCATGTACGGCGAGGCCATCTCTTTCTTTGAACACATCGTGCGCCAGGAGCGGCCGCTGAAGGATCTGATCACCGCCGACTACACATTCCTGAATGCCAGTCTCGCCAAGCATTATGGAATGCCGGCGGACCTGAAGCTGGGCGGCGAGCCCTCGCTGGTGCCGCGCGCCAATCAGTATCACCGCGGCGGCATGTTGCGCCTGGGCGCGGTGCTGACGGCCACTTCGGCGCCGCTGCGCACCTCGCCGGTGAAGCGGGGCGACTGGATGCTGCGCCGCGTTCTCGGGCTGCCCACGCCTCCGCCGCCGGCCAACGCCGGTTCGCTGCCGGGCGACGACAAGCAGTTCGGCGGCATGACGGTGAAACAGAGACTGGAGTCGCACAAGCAGAAGGCCGCCTGCGCCTCGTGTCACTACCGGATCGACCCGCTGGGTTTCCCGCTGGAGAAGTATGATCCCGTGGGCCGCTGGCGCGAAACCTATCCCGACGGCAAGACCATCGAGGATTTCGCCGCCACGCTGGATCAGACCGAGATCACCGGCATTGACGGGCTGATCGAGTACCTGCGAAACAACGGCGATCAGGTGCGGCGCAACATGGCCCAGAAGCTGACCGGCTACGCGCTGGGCCGGACGATTCTGGCCTCCGACCTTCCACTGATCGACGCAATGGTCCGGCTAGGTCCCGAGGCGACAATGGTGCAGTTTGCCTCGAGCATCGCCGCCAGCCCGCAGTTCCGTAACCGGCGTGGCGCCGCCGTGTCCAGCGTGCCGCCGCGCAAAGCCGCCGCCAAAACCGCCAGGGCCACCGCGCGCCCGGCTGCACCCGCCACGGGCTCCCTTCGCCCCAACTCCACACGAGGTGACCGATGACATCCACCCCAACGCAAACAGGCCAAACGGAAGCGGGCGCCGTGCAGAAAGACGCTCTCCTGAAATCGCGCCGCCAGTTTCTGCGTGGCGCCGGCGTGGCGCTGGCACTGCCCTGGATGGAATCGCTGCCCCTCATGGCAGCCGAAGAAAAAGCCGCCAAGGCGGTGGGCGCGGCGCCCGCCAGGCCGCCCACGCGCTTCGCCCTCGTCTATTTCTCCAATGGCGTCGAGCCCGAGCACTGGTGGGCCAAGGGCGGCAACGGGAGCGCCATGGAACTGGGGCCCGTGCTGGCGCCGCTGAACCCGTTCCGCGAAGACATCACCTTCCTGCGCGGCCTGTATAACGAGCAGGCCGTGAAGTCCACCAGCCCGCACCTGGGCCGCATGGCCAACATGCTCTCGGGCGCGCGGATCAGCCTGGACCCGGCCGACATCCGCGCCGGCGCCACGTTCGACCAGGTTCTCGCCCAGCACACCGGCGCGGCCACGGCCGTACCCAGCCTCGCGCTGGGCATTGAACCGAATGAGCTGCGGCTGGAAGACGGTCTTTCGATGATCTACGCCTCGTGCGTGTCCTGGTCGTCGGCCACCAAGCCCGCCACCAAGGAGATCTACCCGGCGCGTACCTTCGACCTGCTGGTGGGCGACGGCACGGGCCGCGCGCTGGACCGCAGCATTCTGGACGCCGTGCTGGGCGAGGCCAACTCGCTTTCCGGCCGCATCAGCACGGGCGACCGCGCCAAGCTCGACGAGTACCTGGAATCCATCCGCGGCATCGAGAAGCGCATTGCGCACGCCAACCGGCAGGAGCGCATCGAGGGCTGGCGTCCCACGCTGGCCAAGCCCAACATGCCGCGTCCCAAGGACGAGTTGCCGCAGGACGTTCCGGCGCACATGCGCCTTATGCTCGACCTGATCGTGCTGGCCTTCCAGATGGACAAGACGCGCATCGTGACGCTGATGCTGAACAACGACCTTTCCCAGATGAATTTCAAGTTCGTCGAGGGCGTGAAGGGCGCGCTGCACCTGGACCTGACGCACAACGGCAGGGTTCCCGCCGCCGAGGCGATGTATCTCAAGACGAATCAGTTCCACATGGCCCAGTTCGCCTATCTCATTGAGCGTCTGAAGGCGATCGACGAAGGCGGCCAGTCCATCCTGGACAGCTCGATCCTGATGGGGGGCTCGAACCTGCACGACGGCGACCAGCACAGCGCCGACCAGATGCCTCTCGTGCTGGCCGGGCGTGGCAATGGCTCGCTTCGCCCGGGCCGCATCCTCAACTACCTGGACCAGGGCGACGGCAACCGGCGCGCGTGCAGCCTCTATCTGTCCATCATGGACCGCATGGGTCTCAAGCTGGACCAGTTTGGCGACGCCGGCAGCCGCCTGGTGGATCTGTAGGCGGCCGCATTGACCCGGCGCTACGCTGGACCGTCGTAACCGCTGGCCGGCTCGCCGCCGCCCACCATCGCGGTCAGCCGCCCGACAATATCTTTCAGAGTCTCCGACTGCGCGTTCAACTCCTCGGCCGCCGAAGCGCTCTCCTCGGCGTTGGCCGCCGTCTTCTGCGTAACCTGCTCCATCTGCGTGATGGCCTGACCGATCTGCTCGATGCCGAGCGTCTGCTGCTGGCTGCCCAGATTCACTTCATCCACCAGCGTCTTCACCCTGCCGGTCTCCCCGGTGATCGCGCGGATGGCCGCGGCCACCTGGTCCACCTTCACCTTGCCGTCATTCGCCTTGGTGATGGATTCCTCGATCAACACCTCGGTATCCTTAGCCGCTTGCGCGCAACGCTGAGCCAGGTTGCGTACCTCGTCGGCGACCACCGCGAATCCCATGCCCGCCTCGCCGGCGCGCGCCGCCTCAACGGCCGCGTTCAGCGCCAGGATGTTGGTCTGGAAGGCGATCTCGTCGATGGTCTTGATGATTCTCGAAATCTTGTCGCTTTGCGTGCTGATTTCGCCCATTGCGGCTACCGACTGGTCCAGCGCCTGGTTGGTTTGGGCGAACTTCTGCTGCGACTGCGTCATCAG
>JADLCT010000086.1 GCA_020847045.1 Bryobacterales bacterium
GCGCGGCGCGCGGAATGGCCCGGCACGCCAGGGGGCGACCGGGATGGCTTATGGCACTCCGTCCACGTGTGGCTGGAGGCGCGTCCATGGCCATGAAGCCCAAGCGCGAGCAGACCGCGTTTGTCCGCGAGGTGGTGCTGCCGGCGGGCCCTGATCGCAAGCCCGTGATGGACGCCCGGCGGATGTTGTTTCCGCTGCGCCTGGGCCGTTCGAGGATTCATGGCTGGGGACTGTTCGCCGTGGAGAGCATTCCGCGAGGGCGGCGCGTGATCGAATACACGGGTGAGCGGATTGGCGGCCGCGAGGCGGAGCGCAGAAGCGTGCGGCCTTCGGTGTATCTGTTCCGCGTGGGACCTTCGCGATTCGTGGATGGCGTGCGCGGAGGCAGCGGCGCCGAGTGCATCAATCATTCCTGCGATCCGAATATGACGGCGGCCATCACGAGCGGAAGAATCTGGCTGAAGAGTCTCAGGATGATCGCCGCCGGCGAGGAGTTGACCTACGACTACCGTTTGTCGACCGGCGTCATGATGCCGTGCCGCTGCGGCGCGGCCAACTGCTCGCGCTATCTCAGCTCGATCCGGTAATGGACCGGTTTTGCTCCAGTGGGCGCCCTGGAGCTATGCTAGGCATTCCCGCGCCGCGCTGCCGGGCAGCGCACAGAATGCCACTGGAGGACCTCGCCGCTTGCTCTCCCTGATCCTGCGCCGCAGCCACATGTATGTGGCCTTGTTCCTGATGCCCTGGGTGCTGCTCTATGCCGTGAGCACAATGACGATGAATCATGGCGAGTGGATTCATTCACTGTACGGCGAGCCACGCGTGCAATTCCAGGTGGAAGCCGAGCATGTGTTTGACGGCCGCTTCCCCGAGGGCGCCACGCCCAAACAGAAGGCCCTGCAAATTCTGAGCGGTCTCGGGTTGGAGGGCAACCATACCGTCCGCGTGGAACCGGGCGGCCGGCTGGTGATGCAACGGCAGGACATGGTGACGCCACGCCGCATCTCCTACTCGCCCGAATCCGGACGGCTCGTAGTTGAGCGCGAGACCTTCCGGGCGGCCAATTTCCTGGAGCGCTTTCACCGGCGCCGCGGCTTCCAAACTCCCTACCTGGCCGACGATGTCTGGGCGGTGATTGTCGATGCGGTGATTGTAGCCATTCTGTTCTGGGCTTTCAGCGGCCTGTGGATGTGGTGGGAGATGCCCACGACGCGGAACTGGGGTTGGCTTGCCATCGCCGGCGGACTGCTGATCTTTCTCGGATTCCTGTTCACGATCTAGGAGGCCCACGCGATGAAACCCGATCTGATCCTGCGCAGGACTCACCTCTACCTCGGTTTGATGCTGCTTCCCATTTTTCTCATGTATGGCGTCAGCTCGTTCGCCTTCAGCCATCCTTCCTGGTTCCAACCGCCGCCCGGGACGCCACGGAACGACTGGACGCTTCGGAGCGAGCGGCCCTACCAACTGGATGGTCCGCCTTCGATGGACAACCAGGCGCTGGGCGCCAGGATCATGAAAGACACGGGCATGAACGGAGCGTTCGGCGTGTGGCGGCCGCCGGGGCAGAACCGCATCGAGGTGATCCGCATGGGGTTCGTTTCGGCCTCCCGCGCGGTCTACCTTCCAGATCTTCAGCGCCTGCGCATCGAGGACCGCCAGTTCCGCTGGGGAAATTTCCTCACCGGTATGCACGCGCGCGGCGGCTTTCAGTATGAACCGCTCCTCAATGACCTATGGGCGGTCCTGGTCGATCTCGTTTCGCTGGCCATGCTCGGCTGGGTGGGTACGGGTCTGTATCTGTGGTGGAAACGGCGTCCGGTGCGCAACTGGGGGTGGCTTGCCATCGTCAGCGGCTGGGCGGTGTTCGGACTGTTCTTGTGGTTGCTGTGAGGAGGGGATCGCCCGCGTGGCAGGTGCTTGTTATGGCGCGCTTTTCATCGAGCAATCCCCGCAACGCACAACACTGGATATCATGGTGAGCGCATGAAACACAATGGGTGGTCCAGGCGGGCCGTGATGGCGGGGTTGGGCGGGGCGGCGATGGCGGCCGCGTCTGGCCGTACGTTGCGTGTGGGCGTTGTGGGCGGGCGGTTCGGCGCGTCCTTCTTTTTTCACGAGCATCCCAACGCGGTGGTGGCCGCTGTGTCGGATTTACGCGCGGACCGGCGTTCGGCACTGATGAAGACATACAACTGCGCCACGGCCTATCCTTCTCTGGACGAACTGCTGAAAGACAAGTCGGTGGAAGCGGTGGGCCTGTTCACGCCCGCGCCCGATCATGTGCGCCACGCCGTGGCCTGCCTGGAGGCGGGCAAGCACGTCCTGTCGGCGGTTCCGGCGGCGGGCACGCTGGAGGAGTGCGCGCGCCTGCGCGAGGCCGTTACACGCTCCGGACTGACTTACATGATGGCGGAGACAAGTTACTGGCAGCAACTTACTATTTCCGCGCGTAAGTTCTATGAAGCGGGCGCTTTCGGGCGCATCTACGCCTGTGAGAGCGAGTATCATCACGCGGGGTTGGATTCGTTGTTCATGGAGAACGGCGTGAGAACCTGGCGCTACGGTTATCCTCCGATGCTTTACCCGACGCACTGCACGGCGCACCTGGTGGGCGTGACCGGCGAGCGGTTGCAAAGCGTCTCCTGCATTGGCTGGGGCGATGGCGGCGCCGTGTTGCGCGACAACGCGTACGGGAATCCGTTCTGGAACGAAACGGCGCTGTTTCAGAGCAGCCGTGGAACAGCGTTCCGCGTGGCCGTATGGTGGAAGGGCGCGCACAAGGGGACCGAGCGGGCGCAGTGGTATGGCGACAAGATGAGCTTCTTCTTCCAGCACCCGAACGGACTCGGTCCGGCCGTTGTGCGCTGGTCCTCGGGCAAGGAAAAGGATGCGGGCGGATTTGACCGCGCCGCCGCCGTGCTCGAGCCGTATCAGGAGAAGCATTGGTGGGCCACGGACATGCTGCCGGAGAAACTGCGGCACAACAGCGGACACGAAGGCTCTCACACGTTCATCACGCACGAGTTTGTGTCGGCCATTGTGCAGGGGCGCAAGCCGGCCGTGGGCATCGCGGAGGCTTTGGCGTTCACGGCGCCCGGCATTGTGGCGCATGCTTCGGCGCTCAAGGGCGGCGAAACGATGAAGATCCCGAGCTTCGACTAGAGGCAGACGCGGCTTCCCGCGCCAGGCGCGCAGCTTCTCTCCCCCAGTCACGCTGGCCACAGCGCGGGCGGTGCAACTTTAGTTTGCGGCGAAGATCCATGAGAAGAGTACCTGAGTACCGTTGACCGAAGTGGTTCATCCGGCGAATCTTAGCTATAGCGTGAGCGGGTTCCGGAGGAGCCGGGCGCCAGTGGTACTTGGGCCGGTGGAGCCCGTGACCTATACCCCCATTCCAGGCGCGGTGGTCTATAGTACACGGACGCGTTTGGAGGTAAAGTGAGGAAGGCATTGATCGGTGAATTCATGGCGAAGGCCGCGGAAGAAAAACCAACAAACGTGTGGATGCTGCCACCGCTGATCCTGCATCCGTTTTCGGACGCGACGGGGCCGGGCCGCCTGGTGGAGAGTTCGCGCGCATCGCTCATGCTGCAGGGGTTGCTGCCGAACGGGGAGCTGACCACGTCGGAACTGGAGCAGCGTCTGCTCGACGGGCGGTACTGCGAGCTCCGGATGCTCTACTATGTCGGGCGCGACCTGGTGCGTTGGATCGAGCAATGCCTGGAATACGCCGAGTCGCACCCGGATCTGCGGCTGCGGGAGCTAAAGTTCCAGAGCTTCGCCGTATACCTGGTGGAGAATACGCCGTCCGGCGTGGTGACCAAGCTGAAGGCCTGGGGCGTGGCCGACTACAAGGCCATTTTCATGCGCGCCCTGGGGCTGAACTGCGTGTTTGGCGAGGCGCCCGACCGCTATCAACTGAGCAGCGAGTTCGTGCGCCACTACTACCGGTACGCCGACCACATGTACTTCTGCCGCCAGCAGGCCACCATCTTCCCCAGCCTGGACCCCGGTGAGTTCGACTTCGAGCTGTTTGCCAGCGGCGAATACACGCGGATGCTGGAAAAGGAGTGGGAGGCCGAATAAGGACCGGCATCGTGCGGGGGTACGCGAACCGGGCCATTTTGCTACAATGGCTGGCGTGGGACTGCCAGCCATTCCGCTGAACCCGGATTCCGGGGAGCCCCTGTACCGGCAGCTCTACGCTTCGATTAAGGCGGGAATCCAAAGCGGAGAGATTGGTGATGGTGCGCGTCTGCCCGCAACGCGCGAGCTTGCCGGACAGCTAGGCGTGAACCGGGCCACCGTCGGATTGGCCTACGAACTCCTGGAAAAAGAGGGACTGCTCACAGCTCATGTAGGCCGTGGCACGTTTGTACGCTCGCCTGCGGTGGAAGATGGCCTCATCTCATTTGCTTCTTCCCGTCCGGATGGTGAACTGTTTCCGGTGGAAGCCGTGCAGCAGATTCTCGATCAGACCGCTCGGGATGGCGAACACGTGCGCAGGTTGTTGCAGTTGGGGAGTCCCCTTGGATATCAACCACTTCGAGAACAATTAGCAAGTGATGGCCCGGGTGAGGTTCTGATCACCTCGGGGTGTCAGCAGGCGTTGGATCTGCTGGCCCGGGCTTTTGTGCAACCCGGTGACCAGGTGATGGTCGAGGACCCTGTCTATCCTGGCTTGCGGGAGGTCTTCCACCGGACCGGAATCCGGCTGATTGGTCTGCCTGTGGGCGAAATTGGTCTGGACGTGGAGGCGCTCGAACTGGCACTGCGGCGGGAGCACCCACGGATGCTCCTGGTCACGCCGGATTTTCAGAATCCGACCGGCACGACTCTGCCCCTGGAGGCTCGCCGGCGCCTGCTGGAACTGGCGGAAGGTCACGGTGTGCCACTGGTGGAAATCGCCATCTACCGCGGGCTGCGCTATGAGGGCGAAGACATCCCGAGCCTGCGCGAGTTGGACCCTGGCCCGAGCGTAATCCATATCGGCAGCTTTTCCAAAATCGCCTTCCCCGGTCTGCGCGTGGGCTGGGTCCATGCGCCGCGCGCGGTGGTGGAGCGGCTGGCCGAAGCCAAACAGTGGTGCGACCTGCACACGGATCACTTATCACAATATCTGCTGCACGAGTTTGCCCGGAGCGGCGCGCTGGAGGCGCACCGGCGTCAGGTGTTGGATGCGGGCCGGGAGCGGCTGCGCGCAGCGCTGGATGCGCTCGGGAACTGCGCTGGCCTGGAGCGGTTCACACGGCCCCAAGGGGGCATGAGCCTGTGGGCAACGCTGCGCGGCGGCCTGGAGGCCGAGCGCGTGTTGGAGACGCTGGCCGGGCGGGTGGCGTTTCTGCCGGGCAGCGCGTTCGCGGTATCGCGGCGGCATGCGCAATCGTTCCGCCTGAGCTTCGCCGGGCTGCGTCCGGCGGCCATCCGGCGCGGGATCGGGATTCTTTCGGAGGCGGCGCGGCAGGCGCGGGCGGCCGGGGAGCGGTATGGAGCGCCGCACATGGCGATCGTTTAATGTTTGAAACAAGGGAGTAAAGAAATGTTTTTAAGTGATCAGTTCCGGGTGAAAGTTGGCCTGGCGGAGATGCTGAAGGGCGGCGTCATCATGGACGTGACCAACGCCGAACAGGCCGTGATCGCCGAAAAGGCGGGCGCCTGCGCGGTGATGGCTCTGGTGAAGGTGCCCTCCGACATCCGGAAAGAAGGCGGCGTGGCGCGCATGTCGCCGGTGAGCAAGATCCGCGAGATTCAAAAGTCCGTGTCGGTGCCGGTGATGGCCAAGGCCCGCATTGGCCACTTCATGGAGGCGCGCGTGCTGGAGGCGCTCGAAGTGGACTTCATCGACGAGAGCGAGGTGCTGACGCCGGCCGATGAGGAAAACCACATTTGGAAGCACGATTTCAAAGTGCCATTCGTGTGCGGCGCGCGCAACCTGGGCGAGGCGCTGCGCAGGATCGCCGAGGGCGCGGCGATGATCCGGACCAAGGGCGAGGCTGGCTCGGGCAACATTGTCGAGGCCGTGCGGCACATGCGGACGATCGTGAAGGAGATGCGGGCCATTCAAAGTTATTCGGTGGACGAGTTGACCGCCGAATCGAAGAAGCATGGCGCGCCGCTCGAGCTGATGCTCTACATTCACGAGCATGGAAAGCTGCCGGTGCCGAACTTTTCGGCGGGCGGCGTGGCGACGCCGGCCGACGCGGCGCTGGTGATGCATCTGGGCGCCGAGACCGTGTTCGTGGGCTCGGGCATCTTCAAGAGCCCGGATCCGGCGGCCTTCGCCAAGGCGGTCGTGAAGGCCGTCACCTACTACAAGGACCCGGTGAAGGTGCTGGAAGCCAGCGAGGAGCTGCCCGACGGCATGCCTGGCCTGGACATCCGCCAGATGGCCGAATCGGACCTGATGGCCACGCGCGGCTGGTAACGCATGCGCATTGGCATACTGGCGATCCAGGGCAACTTCGAGGCGCACGCCAAAGCATTCGCCGAAGCAGGCGCCGAGGCGTGCGAGGCGCGGACCCAGAGTGATCTGGACCGCGCCGATGCGCTGGTGCTGCCTGGCGGCGAAAGCACAACCATGTTGAAGCTGCTCCGCGAAGAGGGGCTGTGGGAGCCGCTGCGGCGGGCTTGCGCGGCCAAGCCGGTGTTTGCCACCTGCGCCGGAGCGATTCTGCTGGCGTGCGAGGTGAGCCACCCCGCGCAAGAGTCGCTCGGCCTGGTGGACATCGGCGTCGAGCGCAACGCCTACGGCCGGCAGGTGCACAGCACTGTGGCGCGGCTGGCCACCGGAGAGGGCGCGGAGTTGGAAGCCGTGTTCATCCGCGCGCCGGTGATCCGCCGCCTCGGAGCGGGCGTGCGCGTGCTGGCGCGGTATCAGGGCGACCCGGTGCTGGTGGAACAGGGACACTTCCTGGTGGCCACATTTCACCCGGAGCTGACGCCGGACCGCACCTTGCAAAAGATGTTCCTGGAGAAGGCGGCGCATGTCGCGGCTTAAGCCGAGGGATGCCGCGCACGGAGCGGCGCCCGCCGGTCGCGACGGTCGCGCGGAGACAAGCCCGGCATCCAAACAACGCGTCTTATTCGTTTGCGTGGGCAACTGCATCCGGTCGCAGTTGGCTGAAGCCTTCGCGCGCGCCTATGGCGCCGATGTGATGGAAGCCAGCTCCTGTGGACTGGCCCCGGCGGGCTTCATTGCGCCTCCCGTGCTGAGGATTCTGCGTGAGCGCGGGGTGGCCGCCGCAGGGCTGCGGTCGAAGTCGCTCTACGAGGCGGGCGCCGGACCGTTCGACATGGTCGTCAACATCAGCGGGGAAGTGCTGCCGCGCCAGTTCCCCGCCCCGGGGCGGGGCGGCAAGGTGCGTGATTGGGTCATCGCCGACCCGTTCGGCAAGGCGGACGAAGCCTTCGACGCCGCGGCCCGGGAGATCGAGGCGCGCGTGATGGCGCTGGTGCTGGAGTTGCGGCGGGGGTAGCAGCACGGCTCGCCGCACGCGGAGCTCAGTGTTTCAAGCGGCCGCAGGCCGCCGTGGCGCCGCTGATGTCGATGGCGCCCGATCCCTCCTCGATGTGTTGGATGACGCCGTTGGCGTCGATGACAAAGGTCGCCCGGTTGGCGATTCCGCGGTCGGCCATCAGCACGCCGTAGTCGGCTGCCGCCTTGCGCATGAAGTCGCTCAACATGGCGAACTCGATGTTCTCTTCCTTGGCCCAGTGACCCAGGGTGGGCAGGTTGTCGGTGCTGACCATGAACACCTCCGCACCGGCATCGCGGAATTTTTGGATACCAGCCTGGTATCCGCGCAATTCGCGCGTTCAACCACCAGTGAACGCCGCCGGGAAGAAGGCGAGCACGACGGTGGACTTGCCGGCGAAATCGGAGAGCTTCACCTGGCCACCGCGCGTGGAAGGCAACTGGAAGGAGGGTGCCTTGTCGCCCACCTTCAAGTTGGTCTTCGGAGGCGCCGGGGCCTGTGCCAGCAAGGTTCCGCCCGCGAGAGCAAGCAGGAATGTGCGTCTCATGGGCCGTAGCTTATCACGAACGGCGAGGTTCACGAACCGCGAAAGGCCACGAATGGGCGCCTGCGCGCCGCTCAGTCTCCCAGAAACTTGCCGTAGGCTTGAAACTCGGGCATGTTGTCGAGCACGGCCTTGACGCCCGCCGTGATGGGAATGGCGAAGACCAGCCCGAGCGGCCCCCACAGCACGCCCCAGAACATCAGGGCGATGGTGACGGCGAGCGGGTTCAGGTGCACGCGCGATCCGACCAGTTTCGGATAAAGCAGGTTCAGCGCCAGCAGGTGGAAGAAGCCGACCACGCTCGCGATAATCAAAAACGGCGGCAGTGCCTTGAACACGGGCAGCGCGGCGACCACCGGCGGCAAAATGGCCAAGGGAAGGCCGATGTAGGGCACCAGGCTCAGGAAGCCGCTGATGGGGGCCACCAGCAGGAAGTAGGGGATGTTCATCAGATAAAAGAAGATGCCGCTGGCGACGGTCAACAGCAGCCCCAGGACGAAATTGCCGACGACATAGGCGCGCGCCATGTCGCCAATGCCCTGCCAGGAGCGGCCGGCGGCATGACGCCCCGGGCCGGTGAACATTTGCAGGTAGGCCCGGCGCAGATGGTCGCGCCAGCTCAGCATGAAGTACACCAGGAACGGGACGAAGCTGGCCAGCAGCAGGACGTGCAGGACGTAGTCGATGTTATCGGTGAAATAGCGGACGATGGGTCCGGCCTCGGACCGGATGCGGACCTCCTGCACGGGTGGCGGCAGCGAGTTGGCCGGTGGCATGACGGCCTCGGGCTGGCGGCGGCGGGCGGTGCGTGAAACCGGTTGCGGCGGAGGCGCGGGCGGCGTGATGGTTTGTGGCTCGCGAAGCCGTTTGGGGACGACGAAATCGGTGACCGTTTTTTCCACGCTTTCCAGCGAAAGCACGACTTCGTCGATCAGTTCGTTCATGCGGCTGGAGTAGCGCGGCAGATCCTCCACCAGATTGGCAGCCTGAATATAGACGCCCAGGCCCGCCAGATACACCAGCAGCAGGCCGATGGAGCAGACCAGAAAGCTGGCGAACGAACGCGGCAGCCGGAGGCGCATGAAGGCCTCGACAAAGGGCTCCAACAGAAAGCCGATGGTGACGCCGGTGACCAGCGTGACAAAGAAGTCGCGGCCGAAATAGAGCAGAGCGATCACGACGCCGGCGGCAATCAGGTTCAAGGCGGCCTGAGCCGGTTTGCGTTCGGTGATGGACGGACTGTGCAGGACGGCCACGCGCGCGCTCCGACGGGAAGAGTTGAGAGGCGGCTGGATCATGCCCCAGCAGAGGACCCCCAGCAAGAAAGACCGCCCCGATCTTCCCCTCTATTGGCTAATCTAGCATGAGGGTGGAAGGCGCTGAAAAAAATTGCAAGGAAACGAGTGAATTGGTGGCCGGAGGCGAGCATACAGGACGGAATGACCGCATATTAGCCCTGGACGTGGGCGTGCGGCGGATTGGCATGGCGGTCAGCGACGAGTTGGGGTGGACGGCGGTGGGACTGCCGACTCTCGCGCGCACGAGAGTGCGTGAGGATGTGGCGGCCGTGGCGCGTGTGGCGGCCGAAACGGGCGCCCGGCACCTGCTGTTGGGACTGCCCTTCCACATGGACGGGACCGAGGGTACACAGGCCGCCTATGTGCGCGATTTCGGCGAGCGGCTGGTAAAGCGCGCGGGTCTGGCCGTGGAGTATTGGGATGAGCGGCTGACCTCAGTGGAGGCGGCCGGGATTCTGGCGGCGCAGAGCGCTGGCCGGCGGAGGGACAAGGGGGACCTGGACCGGGTGTCGGCGGCATTGCTGCTTCAGGAGTATCTGGACGCGCGGCGGGCGGAGCAGGCGTGAGGCGCAAGGGACGTCTGGTGGCGGTGGCTCTGGCGGCGCTGGCTGTGGGCGCGGGGGCGTGGGCCTGGAGCCAGTCGCGTGCTCCTCACAAAGGCTTCTCCGGTGAGGTGTTCTACGAACTGAAACGCGGCACGGGCACGGTGGCGATGGCGCGCGATCTGGCCGCGGCCGGCGTCGTGAAAACGCCCTGGCATTTTCTGGCGGCGCGTCTGGCTCGGCCCAGAACGGCGCTGCAGGCCGGCGAATACCGCTTCACAGAGGAGGCCAGCGCGGCCCAGGTGTTGGACCGGATCGCCCGGGGCGATGTGTACTTTGTCGTTCTCACGGTGCCCGAGGGAAGCAATCTGTTCGAGATTGGCGAGTTGATCGAACGCAATGGCCTGGGCTCTGCGAGCGCGTTCCGAAAGGCGGCCTCCGACGCGGCCGGAATTCAGGACCTGGCGCCGGGAGCCGCGACACTGGAAGGGTATCTGTTCCCGTCCACCTACCAGTTGGGGCGCCGGACGGACATGTTGGAGCTGTGCCGCAGGATGACGGCAGAGTTCCGGCGCGTCTGGAAAGAGCTGGGCGGCGGTGCGAACGTGCAGGCAACCGTGACGCTGGCTTCCCTGGTGGAAAAGGAGACGGCGGCGCCTGATGAGAGGGCTCTGGTGGCGGGCGTCTACAGGAACCGCCTGGAAGCCGGCATGCGTTTGGACTGCGACCCGACGGTGATCTACGCGGCGCTGCTCGAAGGCCGATGGCGCGGCGCGATCTACCGCAGTGATCTGGAACGGCAGCACGCCTACAACACCTACCGAGTGGCGGGGTTGCCGCCGGGGCCGATCGCCAACCCGGGACGGGCGTCGCTCGAAGCCGCGTTGCGGCCCGCAGAAACCACGGCGGTATATTTC
This sequence comes from Bryobacterales bacterium, assembly GCA_020847045.1. Taxonomy (GTDB): domain Bacteria; phylum Acidobacteriota; class Terriglobia; order Bryobacterales; family Bryobacteraceae; genus JAFLBB01. The sequence continues at coordinate 10,780 of JADLCT010000086.1, forward strand.
GTGGCCAAGCCCGGCGGCGGCGGACGGCACGTTTTTTCCGGAACCTTGGCGGCGCATGAGCGGGCTGTGGCATCCTACCGGCGTGGCACGGCGCGCCAACGCGGCGGAAAGGCTCCGGCAGTGGCTGGACGAAAGAAAGCCCGGGCTCGTCGATGAGGCGCTGGCCGGCGAGATTCGCCAGTCGCTGGGCGGCGTGACGGCGGGGCGGCTGCGCGCTCTGTTGCGATCGAGCGGCGCGGCATTGGATCCACTTGTGGAAGGCGTGCGCCAGGACACCTGGCCGCACCTGGAGCGCACGTTGTCGGCGCTGGCGGATCTGTATGAAACAGCCCCGTTGGAGACGCGGCGCCGGTGCCGCGGCGAGGTGATTCAGGCGCGGCAGCACGCCTTGTGGGCGGCGCGGCGGTTGGAAGGCGAGGCGCGGAGCGAGCGCGAGCGGATGCGCGAGGCGATGCTCGTGTGGCTGGAGAATCCTCCGGTGTTCCGGGCCTGGGCGGCGGCGCGGCGTGGTGTGTCGCACCGCACCATCCCAGGCGAAGAAACGGATTCCTAACCGCTCGCGTTAGTCGTCTTCCTGCTGAGCGGCCAGTTTGCTTACGACACTGAGGTCCTCCAGCGTGGTGACATCGCCGGAAACACTGTTGGTGGTGACGATTTCGCGCAGCAGGCGGCGCATGATCTTTCCGGAGCGCGTCTTGGGCAGGCCTTCGGTGAAACGGATCTCCTCGGGCCGCGCGAACGAGCCGATCTCGTGCGCCACCCACTGCCGCAGCTCCTTGCCCAACGCCTCGTGATCATGGGCGCCCTGTTTCAGCGTGACGAAGCAGCACACGGCCTGGCCGGTGATCTCGTGCGGCTTGCCCACCACGGCGGCCTCGGCCACCGCGGGATGCTTCACCAGCGCCGACTCCACCTCCATGGTTGAAAGCCGGTGCCCGCTGACGTTCATGACGTCGTCCACGCGGCCCAGCACCCACAGATAGCCGCCGGCGTCGCGGCGCGCGGCGTCGCCGGTGAAATACACGCCCGGCACGCGCGACCAATACTGCTCCTCATAGCGCTTCGGATCGCCCCAGATGGTGCGCAGCATCGCCGGCCAGGGCCGGCGCAGCACCAGATAGCCCTCGGCACCCGCGGGCACCGGCTTGCCGCTCAAATCGACCACCTCGGGCAGCACGCCCGGCATGGGGAAGGTGCCCGATCCGGGCTTGAGCGCCACGGCGCCGGGCATGGGGGCGATCAGTATGCCGCCGGTCTCGGTTTGCCACCAGGTGTCGACAATCGGGCATCGCGAGCCGCCGATGACGCGGTGATACCATTCCCAGGCCGCCGGATTGATGGGCTCGCCCACGGAACCCAGCAGACGCAGAGAGGTCAGGTTGTACTTTTCCGGCCACTGTTCGCCTTGCCGGATCAGCGCGCGGATGGCCGTGGGCGAGGTGTACAGAATCGACGCCTTGTACCTCTCGACAATGGACCACCAGCGGCCGAAGTCGGGCGTGTCCAGCGTGCCTTCGTACATGATGCTGGTCGCCCCGGCGCTCAACGGGCCGTAGACGATGTAGCTGTGGCCGGTGACCCAGCCGATGTCGGCCGAGCACCAGTAGACATCACTGGGCTTCAGGTCGAACACCCACTTCATGGTCATGTGCAGGAAGAGGTTGTAGCCGGCCGTGGTGTGCAGAATGCCCTTCGGCTTGCCGGTGGTGCCGGAGGTGTACAGGACGTAGAGCGGATGCTCGGAGTCCAGCTCGACGGCGGGACAGTCGTTGGCCGTGGCCGGATCGAGCGCGGCTTCCAGATCGGCCCAGTAAAAGTCGCGGCCCGCCTGCATGTGGATGTTTGAACCGGTGCGGCGGTGCACGATGACGGTGTGGATCGTCTCGCAGCCGGCCAGTGATTCATCGACGGCGTCCTTGAGCCGGACCTCCTTCTTGCGCCGCCAGCCGCCGTCGGCGGTGATCACGGCCTGCGCTCCCAGGTCCTGAATGCGAGCGCGGAGCGCTTCGGCGCTGAAGCCGCCAAACACCACCGAATGTGTGATGCCCAGCCGCGCGCAGGCGAGCATGGCCACGGCCGCCTCGGGCACCATGGGCATGTAGATGATGGCGCGGTCGCCCGTGTTCAGACCGCGCGACTTGAGCACGTTGGCGAAGCGGCACACCAGGCGGTGCAGTTCGGCATAGGTGATGGTGCGCGTGTCGCCGGGTTCGCCCTCCCAGTGGAAAGCGACCTTGCCGCCGTTGGTGGCCAGATGGCGGTCCAGGCAGTTGTAGGCGATGTTCGTCTTGCCACCGGTGAACCACTTCACGAAAGGCGGGTTCCATTCAAAGACGTTCTTGTAGGGCGCGAACCAGTGAAGCTCCTTCTGCGCGAGTTCGCCCCAGAACTCCTCGGGGTGCTCGGCGGCCTTGGCGCACAGCGCCTGGTAGGCTTCGAGCGACGGCACGTTGGCTTGGGCGGCAAACGCCGCGGGCGGCGGATAGATGGCTTCCTGGCTCATGAATGATCCTCGTGGACGGATGAAGTGAATAAGGCATTGTATCGAACTGATGCCCCATTCCTCGCGCCGGCGCTGCCGGCCAGGATCTTACACTTCCGGCGGTGACTCGAATATACTAGTAACGCTTGGGGGGCGGGAACGCATGGTGCGTCCCGGAGTCCTTAGTTGGGGTTACTTATGAAACGAATACTCACTGTATTGCTCTGCGCGGCATTGTGCGGTTTGGCGCAGGAGTTCCGGTCCACCGTGTCCGGACGCATCACCGATCCGAGCGGATCCGCCGTGGCGGGAGTCAAAATCACCGCGGTCGAGAGGAACACCGGCGCGAAGTCGGAGACGGCCTCGGGCGCCGATGGCAGTTACTCGCTGCCCTTTCTCGCGCCCGGCCAATATAACTTCTCGGCTGAAATGGCGGGCTTCAAGAAGTATGTCCAGGAAGGAGTGACCATCGGCACCAACCAGCGCATTTCGCTGGACGTGGCTCTGCAATTGGGCAACCAGGTGGAATCGGTGACCGTCACCGCCGACGTGGCCATGCTGCAAACCGCCACGGCAAGCGTGGGCCAGGTGATTGGCCAGAACGAGATCTCCGTGCTGCCGATGAACGGCCGCACGCCGCTCACGCTGGCGCAGTTGAGCTTCGGCGTCACCCCCTCCTCGGACCCACGCTTCACGAGGCCCTTTGACAACTCCGGCCCCTCGGGTTTTTCGATGGGCGGCGGACAGGCGCAGTCCAATGAGCTGCTGCTGGATGGCTCGCCCGACATGACGAAGAACCGGCGCGTCGCCTATAACCCGCCGGTGGACGCCGTGCAGGAGATCAAAGTGGAAGCCTTCCAGCCCGACGCGGCCTACGGCAACACCGGCGGCGGCACCGTGAACGTCACCATGAAGGGCGGTACGAACGAATTGCACGGTTCGCTGTATGAGTTTCATCAGAACCAGAAACTAAAAGCCACGCCGTTCTTCACCAACGCGGCCGGGCAGCAGAAGCCCGTCACGCGGTTCAACCAGTACGGTCTCACCGTCGGCGGACCGGTGTGGCTGCCGAAGATTCTGGATGGCCGCAACAAGCTGTTCTTCTTCTTTGGCGCCGAAGGCATACGCCAGTCCGAACCCGAGCCCGCCTATTCGACCGTGCCCACCGCCGCGCAGCGCAACGGCGACTTTTCGCAACTGCTTTCAGTGAACTCCAGCTATCAACTCTACGATCCGGCCACCGGCGCCGTGGAGGGCAGCCGCATCCGCCGGCAGCCATTCGGGGGCAACCTGATTCCGGGCGCGCGCCTGAACGCGGTGTCAAAAAATTTCCTGCAGTTTCTTCCCGCGCCGAACGCGGCCGGAGGCGCCGACGGCACCAACAATTACTTCAACAACATGGTCCGTTCCGATGTGTTTTCCTCCTTCATGGGGCGCATCGACTGGAATGTGAGCGATCGTCACAAGCTGTTCCTGTCGGGCCGCTATAACGACCGCATCGAAAACCGCGGCAACCGCTTCTCGAATATCGCCACCGGCAACAACCTGCTGCGGCAAAACTGGGGCGTCACGCTGGACGACGTCTACACGGTGGCCCCCACGTTTTTCGTGAACACGCGGCTGAACTGGACCCGTTTCACCGAGGGCAATATCCGGAACAGCGACAACTTCGATTGGACTTCTTTGGGACTGCCCGCCACGCTGGCGCGCTCCTCCTCGAAGTTCGTGCTGCCGCGTATTGACGCCGACACGTTCACCGATTTCGGCGACAGCGGCGGCGACCGGACCCCGTTTGACAGCTACCAGATCTTCCTGGCGGCGACGAAGATGGCCGGCCAGCACACGCTGAAGTTCGGCACGGACCTGCGCACGCAGCGCGAAAGTTCGAACGGCTTCGGCAACTCCTCTGGCCTGTACCGCTTCCAGTCCAACTGGACGCGCGGACCGTTGGACAACGCGGCCAGTTCGCCGCTGGGCCAGGATCTGGCCGGCTTCATGCTGGGCCTGCCCACGGCCGGCAGTTTCGACGTGAACGCCACGCGCACGCAAAGCGCCAAGTACGCCGCCTTCTTCCTGCAGGACGACTGGCGCGTGCGGACCAACCTGACCTTGAACCTTGGCCTGCGTTATGAAAAGGAAACGGCCAACATCGAACGCTGGAATCGCGCCGTGCGCGGCTTCGATAGTGGCGCCAACCTGGGGCTCACGGCGGCGGCCAAGGCGGCCTATGCGGCCAACCCCTCGGCTCTGCTGCCGGCCAGCCAGTTCAATCCCGTGGGCGGCATCCTATACGCCGATGGCGGCAACCGCGGCCTCTACGGCACTCCGAGCAACAACTTCAGCCCGCGGTTCGGCTTCTCCTGGTCGCCCAACGTGCTGGGAAGCAAGACGGTGATTCGCGGCGGCGTGGGCATGTTCTACAACACGGCCGGCACGCAATTGAGTGTGCAACAGCCCGGCTTCAGCCAAACCACACAGCTTGTCTCCACGCTGGACAACTACCTGACACCGGCGGCCACCATGACGAATCCCTTTCCGAACGGCATCCAGCAGCCCATCGGAAACGCGAATGGCGTGAACACCTTCCTCGGCCAGAGCGTTCGCTACGTGACCCCGCAAATGGGCCGCTCCTATAACTGGCGCTGGAATTTCAATATTCAGCGGGAGCTGGCGAGCAACCTTCTCCTGGAGCTTGGCTATATTGGCGCCGACGGCCGAGGCCTGCCCGTGGACCGCGAACTGAACTACGTGCCGGATCAGTTCCTGTCCAGTTCGCCCACACGCGACCAGGCCACGATTGACCGCCTCACGGCGCTGGTCCCCAATCCCTTCCGCGGCCTTCTGCCAGGCACCAGCCTGAACGGGGGCACAATTCCGGTCGAAAATCTATTGCGCCGTTACCCGCAATTCAGCGGCGACGGCGGCGTCCGCGAGGACGCGCAGACGGTGGGGTATTCGAACTTCCACATGTTCCAGGTGAGGTTGGATAAGCGCTTCGCCAACGGCTTCCAGTTCCTTACCAACTTCCAGTGGTCGAAGTTCATGGAAGCTACGCGGTATCTCTATTCCGCCGCGCCAGAGCTGGAGTACCGCATCGCCGGCGAGGACCGTCCGCTGCGCTTCGTGGCCTCGGCCAACTATGAACTTCCCTTCGGCAAGGGCAAGACGCTCGGCAGCGATGCGGGGCCGTGGCTGAACCGCCTGATCGGAGGCTGGCAGCTCGCCGGCATCCTGAACCTGCAATCGGGTTCGCCCGCCGACTGGGCAAGCCGCAACGTGATCTACTATGGCGGCGACATGCAGTGGGACGCCCGCAACCTGGCGCGCGCCTTCGACGTGAACCAGTTCGAGCGCGCCGCGGCCCGGCAGTTAGACCGCAACCGCCGCACCTTCCCGAGCGCTTTCTCGAACCAGCGCACGGACAAGATCACCAACATCGACCTGTCGGTGGTGAAGTCGGTGGCCATCGTCGAGCGCGTCCGCCTGCAGTTCCGCGCCGAGACGTTCAACCTGTTCAACCACGCCATTTTCAACGGTCCGGAGCTGAACCCCACCAGCTCCAACTTCGGCCGCATCACGTCGCAGTCGAACCTGCCGCGGACCACGCAACTGGCCCTGCGGCTCACTTTCTAAAGACCGCCCCGGCGGCGCGAGAAAAGGGCCGGTGCTTCCGCCAAGGCGGCAGTCCGGCCCTTGCTGTTTTCGGGAATGGTCCGGGCCCGCTGTTAGCGGCGCGGCTCGCTGGAAGGCGGCACAATGCCCTTGATCCGCAGGTAGGTTACCTGATTGCCGTAGTGTTCGTTGTCGTGGGAGACGTTGGTGAACAACGCCGTAAGCTTCGACCGCTCGCGGCCGAACAGCTTGATCTTGTTCGCCGCCTGGGAGTCCGTCATGGCGTCGTACACGGCGTCGCAATAGGCGATGGACTCCTTAAGCGCCTCGACCAGATCAGCTTTGGTGGTTTTCGTCTTCTCGATGGACGGCGTGTAGGCCTCGCCCTTGGCGGCGCCGCAGATCAGGCGGTTCCCGTCGGCGATGTGGCCCACAAGCTGGCCGTAGCTGCGCACCTCGGGAGCCGGCTTGAAGCCGTATTCGGCCTCCGGCATCTTCTCGGCGGCCTTCAGATTGTTGTTCTTGATGCCGGTCCACATGGCCTTGGCGTCGGCGCTCAAAGGATTGTCTTGCGCCAGGGCCGGCAGCGCAAGCGCGGCGGCGAGGAAAAGTCGTGCAGTCATGTCGGGTCTCCTTCAAGGAGATTGTCGCGCAGAAGAAGGGCCGGCAGAAGGCGGCCCGGCGGCGGCTCAGCGTCCGGCGCGGGCCAGCGGTCCACCCGCGTTCAGCACGCCGATCGAGGTCAGGGAGATCTTGCCCCGCTCGGTGTTCTGGTTCGTGTAGGCGAAGCCGCCCTTGCTGAACGTCTCGTCGGTCCATCGGTCGATCACGGTTCCCTGCACCGAGGTGACAATGCGAGAATCCCGCACATCCACCTTCACCTGGTACTGTTCGTTGCTGGGCAGGGGCATCTCCAGCGGCAGAACCGTCTCCGGACCCGGCACGCCATCCACGACGCGCCAGCGCAAGAAAGACAGACGCGCCTTGCCCGTGGGGTTGAGGCGCAGCTTCGCAGCATAGTAGTTGGCCGGGTCTTGCACGCGCACGGCCCAACCCAGCGCGCGGTGCTCCACCGTGCCGACGAACTCCACCTGATAGTTGGTCAGTTCCATGCTCGCCTTGTGGAGTGTCAGCGTGCGGCCGGAAGCACCCGCCCCGCCCGCCTTCACCACGGTCCACTCCGAAGGCGTCACGCGCAGCGGCTTCACTTCGTCCATGGCCTGGCGCACGGCCGGGGCTTTCGCCGAGGCGGGCGCGTAATACCAATACCCCGCCCCGGCGCCCGTAAGCGCCAGCACAAGGGCGAACTTCGCATACCACGGGATGCGCTCGGCCCAGGTGGCCGGCGTCACCGAGAGATGCGGAGCCATCACGTCGATGCTGCATTCCGAGGCCGGTTTGGCCACGGCGGGTGATGCCATTTGGAGAGCAGGTTCGGGCGCAGGCGTGCTGGCTGCCGCGGCGGGCGCCATGGCCTCGGGCAGAATGGGCATGTCCAGAGCCGGTGGTGCACTGTCACCGTCCAACCGCACCCGCCGGACCGGCGTGGCTTCGGGTTGTGTTTCAGGAAGCTTGACAGGAGCCGAGGCCGTCTCGGCCGCCACCACCGACACGAGCCTCGCGCGCGGACGGGCCTTGCGGCGGATGGCCAACGCCGTGCTGGTCGGCGCGGGATCGTGCGCAATGCGGTCGCGCGCCTGCCGCAGCAAATTGCTCAGGCTGGCATTGTCTGTTTTTTCGATGTGCAACGGAGGCGCCGGCGCGGCCGGCTCACTGGCAGGATGCCCCGCCGTGGCTTCGGCGAGCGCGCCCAGCGAGGCTTCCGGCGCGACCGTTGCCCGCGCGATCATTGCCGGCGTGACCGTCGCCGTCTCGATCACCGTGACCGCCGGCCCGGCCGCCTCTTCCCGTCTCGGCCCTCGCAGCGGCGGCGCCGCGTACAACCCGGGCGGAGGCCCGGCGTGCAAAACACCGGACGCCGGCACCGGCATCGCCGAGCCCGTGCTCCGCAGACGGTCGATCGTGTCGCGTTGCACGCGTTCCAGGTACAGCCGTTTATGTTCGTCGCCGCAATACGGGGCCGCCGGCGCGGAGGTGTCACCTCCAGCCAGCGGAGCGTTGCAGTAACGGCAGCTCTTCGGCGCCATCCGTATCCCTCTTCTGAGTCTCCTCGCTCCCCATCTTGGGGCAAGAGCGCAGGCGGGAACAGAGCATAAGCGCATGCATTGCCCCCCCTGAGGAGATTAAGGGGTTCGCTCTACGGTGTATGCCTGAATTCGTCCGTGCCCGAGAGGCTTAGATCCGCCGCCGCCGCCGCTCCTGGTTCAGCCCTCCGATTTGCCTCCCGGCGGCCGCTTCTTCCCCGGACGCGGCGTGCGTCCGGCATCGTTCACGGCCGAGCGCAACACATACTCAATCTGACCGTTCAAGCTGCGCAAATCGTCATCGGCCCAGCGGCGCAGAGCCTCCAGCAGCTCGGCGTCCATTCGGATCAGGAACGATTTCTTCTCGGCCATGCGGGGGAAGGCGGACAGTTCTTAGTGATAAATGGTCCCGGTGTTCACGACAGGTTGAGTGGCCCGGTCGCCGCACAGCACCACCAGAAGGTTGCTCACCATGGCCGCCTTGCGCTCCTCGTCGAGCGTCACCACGTGGTTGCGGCTGAGCAGTTCCAGGGCCATCTCCACCATGCCCACGGCTCCTTCCACAATCTTCTGGCGCGCCGCGATGATGGCGCCCGCCTGCTGGCGCTGCAGCATGGCCGCGGCGATCTCCGGCGCATAGGCGAGGTGGCTGATGCGGGCTTCGAGAATGTCCACGCCGGCCACCAGCAGCCGCTCGTGAATCTCACTCTTCAGGCGCTCGGCCACGGCGGCGGTGTGGCCGCGCAGGCTGACGACGTGCTCCTCGTGCGAATCGTATGGGTAGGCGCTGGCCAGGTTGCGCACGGCCGCCTCGCTTTGCACGTGGACATAGTTCTCATAGTTGTCCACCTGAAAGCTGGCCTGGGCCGTGTCGACCACCTTCCACACCACCACGGCGGCGATCTCCACAGGGTTGCCGTCCTGGTCGTTCACCTTCAGTTTGTTGGTTTCAAAGTTACGCACGCGCAACGAGACGGCCTTTTTCGAGTAAAACGGGTTGGCCAGGCGCAGGCCCTCCTCGCGCACCGTGCCGGCGTAGCGGCCGAACAGTTGCAGCACGACGCCGTGATTGGGCTGCACGATGAACAGGCCACCCAGTGGAATCAGTCCGGCCAGCAGCGCAAGGCTCCAGAAAACGGCGGGCCACATGCCGCCGCCGTCTTTGGCGGCGCTGAGCGAGGTCACAAGCGAATAGAACGAGAAGGCCAGCAGCAGCAACAGCAGCAGCAGCGACCAGACGCCGTTCAGGGAGCCGGTGAGTTTTTCTTTCATATATCGAAATGATATCACTTTGCCATCGCCCGTCAAGGGGCGGCATGGCCGGGCGCCGTCTGGCGCCGCCGTGGCGTTTTAATATGGAAAGATGTCTTTACCGTCCGAAGAGTTTTATCGCATTGGCAAACTGCCGCCCTACGTGTTCGCGCAAGTGAACGAGATGAAGGCGCGTCTGCGGGCAGCACAATACGATGTGGTCGACTTCGGAATGGGCAACCCGGATGGCGCCACGCCGCGGCTGATCGTGCAGAAGATGGCCGAGGCGGCGCGGGACAAGCGCAACCACCGGTATTCGCTGTCGAAGGGAATTCCAAACCTGCGGCTGGAGATTTGCAAGCGCTACGAACGGAACTATGGCGTGCAGCTCGATCCCGAAAAGGAAGCCATGGCCACCATCGGAGCCAAGGACGCGCTGGCGCACCTGCTGTTCGCCGTGATTGGACCAGGCGACGCGGTGGTTTCGCCGAACCCTGCCTACCCGATTCACCAGTGGGGCGTGATCATGGCCGAAGGCCATGCCTGCATGCTGCCGATGCCCACGCCGGCCGAGTTCCTGAACCAGTTGAAGGATCTCTACCGGAAGCAGGCGAAGAAGCCGAAGATGATTCTCATCAGCTTCCCGCACAACCCGACAACGCATTGCGTGGATCTGGATTTCATGAAGGAGATCGTGGCTCTGGCGCGCGAGCACGGCACAATGGTAGTGCACGACTTCGCCTACGCCGACATCGCCTTTGATGGCTACAAGCCTCCCAGCATCCTCGAGGTGGAGGGGGCCAAGGAGAACTGCGTCGAAATCTTTTCCATGTCGAAGAGCTACAACATGGCCGGCTGGCGCATGGGTTTCTGTGTGGGCAACCCGCGCATGATTCACGCGCTCGGCCGCATCAAGAGCTATCTCGACTACGGCATCTTCCAGCCGTTGCAAATTGGCGGCATCATCGCCCTGCGCGACTGCGAAGAGGAGCCGGCGAAGATTTGTGAGGTGTACCGCAAGCGGCGCGACGCGCTGGTGAAGGGGCTGAACCGCGCCGGTTGGGCCGTGGAACCGCCCAAGGGCACCATGTTTCTGTGGGCGCGCATTCCGGAGCCATATCAGAGGATGGGCTCGCTCGAATTTTCCAAACGGCTGCTCGAAAAGGCTCTGGTCGCCGTGTCGCCCGGCATCGGTTTCGGACCTCTCGGTGAAGGCCACGTCCGGTTCAGCTTCATCGAGAACGAGCACCGCACCAAGCAGGCCGTGCGCTCGGTGGCACACTTTCTGAAAACGGACCGGCCCGAGTAGCGCCGGCCTCATTGACGGTAGCCTCTTCCGGTAGCCCTGTCCGGCAACCGGGCGGGCGCTCCGTGCATACAATGAGGAATGAAACAAATCCTTGGACTTTTGTTGCTGGCCGCGCCCCTGGCGGCCCAACACATCTCCGTCGGCGTCAAAGGCGGCGTCCCGTTCACGGAAGCGTTCAAAACTTCGGGCGGGCCCACGTTCAACTACAGGTCGTTGCGGAACCCATACACCGTGGGACCGTCGCTGGAGGTGCGTCTGCCGCAGCGTTTCAGCGTCTCGCTCGACGTGCTCTATAAGCGGCTCGGCTTTGCGGCCACGGCGCAGCAAGGCGAGCTCAATATGCGGGCGAACCAGTGGGAGTTCCCCGTCATGGTGAAATACCGTTTCAAGGACGGGCTCTGGTCGCCCTATGTGGCCGCCGGACCCTCGTTCAACAAGATCACCAGCGTGTCGCGCACCATCACGAATCCCAGCCAGTTCGTCGCGCCGGACGAGTTCAAGAACTCATCCAGCGGCGGATTCGCCTTCGGCTGTGGACTCGAGTTCAAGCCCGTCGTGCGCATCACCACGGAGCTGCGCTGGACGCGGCGCGGCACAAAGAACTTCTTTTCCGCCGCCACGGGCCTGTTGGAGAGCAACCTGAACCAGGCAGAGTTCCTCGTGGGCATTCACTTCTAAGAAACTGTTGCCCAGCCACCGGACCGCCGGAGGCGTGGCCCCGGCCGCCCGCCCGGCGGCAAGCAAATCGTGCGGTATTGCATCATAATGGACTGCACCTTTTTATGCGAACCTGCGCATGGTTGTTCGTCATGGCCGGAATTCTGGCGGCCCAGCATGAAGTCCGCGACGAAAAAAAATCCAAGAACCCGGCCATCGGGAATCCCGAGGCCATAGCCGCCGGGCAGAAGCTGTTCTTCGCCTCGTGCGCGGGCTGTCATGGTCCCACCGGGGGCGGCGGCCGCGGCCCCAACCTGCGCGAACGCGGCGCCTGGCACCCCATGGACGACGACGCCATGTTCACCATCGTGCAGAAGGGCGTGCCGGGCACGGACATGCCGGCGCTGAACCGGCCGGACAACGAGGTGTGGCAGATCGTCGCCTTCGTACGCTCGTTGACCGCTCCGGCCATGGAGGCCAACGCGCCCGGCGACATCGAAGCCGGACGCCGGCTGTACTGGGGTTCGGCGGGCTGTTCGCAGTGCCACATGATCGCGGGCAAGGGCGGCTTTCCAGGGCCCGATCTCACCAATATCGGAGCCCTGCGTTCGCTGAACGAGATCCGCACCTCGATCCTGGATCCGAGCGAACGGGGCGTCACCGAGAATCAACCCGTGCGCATCACCTTCCGCAACGGGGCCACGCTCGAGGGCATCTGCGTGGACCGCACCAACTACGCCATGCAGGTGATCGACCGCGCCGGCACGCCGCACCGCATCGGCATGAACCAGGTGGAGGCCATCGTCTTCAGCAAGAAATCGTCCATGCCGGACGACTACAAAACGCGTCTGAGCCGCGAGCAACTGCAGAACCTTCTCGCTTACCTGAGCCGCCAATCCACGCGGCCGCCCGCCGAATAACCGTCCGGAGATTCCGCTTATGAACATCATTCACCCACGGCTCGTTCTCGTGGCCGCCCTGATGGCGCTGCCCGCGCTGGCCCAGGTGGCCGCGCGCGACATCCTCGCCAGTCCCAACGAGAACTGGCTCACCTATGCCGGCGACTACCAGGGCAAGCGCCACAGCCCGCTCAAGCAGATCACGCCGCACAACGCCGGTTCGCTGGTTCCCACGTGGACGAATCACATTTCGGGCGCCAGCCATCTGGAGGCCAGCCCGCTGGTCTACGACGGCGTCATGTACATCACCAACACGAACGAGGTGATCGCACTGGACACCCGCTCGGGACGCATCATCTGGCGCTACAAAGACACGCGCAGCAAGAAGCAGAACGTGAACCGCGGAGCGGCCATACTCGGCGACCGCGTCTACTTTGTCACCTCCGACGTTCATCTCGTTGCGTTGGACCGGCGCACCGGCGCCGTGGCCTGGGTGAAGCAGTACGGGCGCGTCGAAGATGGCCTGTACGCCTCGGCGGCCCCGCTTGCGGTGAAGGACAAGATTATCGTCGGCGTCTCCGGCGGCGACAGCGGCATGCGCGGCTACGTCACGGCTTTTTCGGCGGACAAGGGCGAGGAGTTGTGGCGGCTCTACACGGTGCCCGCCAAGGGCGAACCGGGCGCGGAAAGCTGGGGCGGCTATATCGAATGGGGCGGCGGGGCCACGTGGCTATCCGGCACCTACGATCCCGAACTGAACCTTCTCTATTGGACCACTGGCAACCCCTGGCCCGATTTCTACGGTGGTGACCGCAAGGGGGACAACCTCTATACATGCTCGCTTCTCGCCATTGACCTGGACACCGGAAAGATGAAGTGGTACTTCCAGTTCACTCCTCACGACACCCACGATTGGGACGCGCAAAGCTGGCCCGTACTGCTGGACACCGAAATCAACGGACGCATGCGCAAGGTGGTGATGCACCCCAACCGCAACGGCTTTCTCTATACGCTGGACCGCACGACGGGCGAGTTCCTGCGCGCCACCAAGATGGTGGACAAGCTCGACTGGGCGAGCGGATTCGACGCGAAAGGACGGCCCATCCTGGTGCCCGGCAAGGAGCCTTCGCCCGCCGGAACCTATGTCTGTCCGGGCGTGCGCGGCGCGGCCAACTGGATGGCGCCCACCTACACTCCTGGAACCGGACTGCTCTACGTCATGAACCTGGAGCAGTGCGACGTGTTTACATCCTCGGCGCAGGAGCCGGAACCGAAGAAGAACTTCGCCGGCGGCGGCGCGGGTCCGAAACACAACGAACCCGGCCAGTTCTTCTTGCGCGCCTACGACCCGAAAACGGGCAAGCGCGCGTGGGAGTATCCGCTCACCGGCAAGGCGGCAAGCTGGTCCGGCGCGGTGTCCACGGCGGGCGGCGTGGTTTTCTTTGGTGATGACGACGGACAGCTCGTCGCGCTCGACGCCAAGACGGGCCAGCACCTGTGGCACTATCTGATGGGCGAAAACCTCACGGCGGCGCCCATTGTCTACTCGGTGGACGGCAAGCAGTATGTCGCCATCTGCTCGGCCACGGCGGTGTTCAACTTTGGTCTGTTCGAGGCGCAGAAGCCCATGGCTTTGCCGGCGATGCGGACGCAGCCATGACCGCGCGGCGGCTCCATTCGGCCGCGCGCGGCGCGCGAGCTTCCGCTCACCTCTCGTACAATCAGTCTTAGATGTTCGATACCCTCTCGGAAAAACTCCAGCGCGTCTTTAAGAACCTGCGCGGAGAAGGCAAGCTGACGCCGGAAAATATGGAGGCCGCGCTGCGCGAGATCCGCGTGGCGCTACTCGAAGCCGACGTCCATTTCAAGGTCGTCAAGCAGCTCATTGAGAGCATCAAGCAGAAGGCGATGGGCCAAGAGGTGCTGTCCTCGCTCACGCCCGGCCAGCAGGTGATCAAGATTGTCCGCGACGAGCTGGTGGAGATTCTGGGCAAGCACCAGTCACGGCTGCGCACGGCCAATGAGCCGCCCACCGTGGTCATGATCGTCGGCTTGCAGGGATCGGGCAAAACCACTTCGACGGCCAAGCTGGCCCGCTTCCTGTTCCGGTCGAGCCACGCGCCTCTGCTTGTGTCGGTGGACGTCTACCGCCCGGCCGCGCGCGACCAGTTGAAGATTCTCGCCCGCGACCTGAAGCTTCCCATTTACGAAGGCGAGCCCGGGAACAACTCACCGCTGGAACTGGCCAAAGGCGCGCGCCGCGAAGCCTTGCAAACCGGCAAGGACTTCGTGCTGGTGGACACGGCCGGCCGCCTGCACATCGACGAGGATCTGATGGTGGAGTTGCAGACGTTGAAAGAGGCGCTGAATCCCACCGAAATTCTGTTCGTCGCCGACGCCATGACGGGCCAGGACGCCGTACGCTCGGCCGAGGAGTTTCACAAGCGTCTGGGAATCACAGGCATTGTGCTGACGAAGATGGACGGCGACGCCAGGGGCGGCGCGGCGCTCTCCATCCGCCAGGTGACGGGGCAGCCTCTGAAGTTCGTCGGCGTGGGAGAAAAGGCCGACGCCCTGGAGGCCTTCCATCCCGAGCGCGTCGCCTCGCGCATCCTGGGCATGGGCGACGTGTTGTCGCTGATCGAAAAAGTGCAGGAGCAGGTGGACACCAAGAACGCCGAGGAGATGCAACGCAAGCTCCTCGAGGATGAGTTCACGCTGGCCGATTTTCGCGATCAAATGAAGCAGTTGAGCAAACTGGGTCCGCTCGAATCGCTGATCGGCATGATGCCCAACATTGGACCCATGAAGCAGTTGAAGGACGTGAAGGTGGATCCGAAGGAGATGACGCGCGTGATCGCCATCATCGACTCGATGACGCCGCACGAGCGCTCCAATCACATGGTGATCAACGGTCCGCGCCGCCGCCGCATCGCCAAGGGCGCCGGCGCCACCGTGCAGGAAGTGAATAATCTGCTAAAGCAATACGCCCAGGCCAGGAAGATGATGAAGAGCTTCACGGGCGGCCTGGGGAAGGGTTTCCTGGGCAAACGCCTGGGCAAAATGAAGATGCCGGACCTGGAGAGCTTCCTGAAGGGCGGCTTATAGAACGGCCCCAAAGATGCGCGGACGCCTGGTCTTCGCTATAGTAATATCTGAGGAGATTTGCGACTGTAATGTTGAAGATTCGTCTGGCCCGCATCGGCGCGAAGAAGAAGCCGTCCTATCGTGTGGTCGTGATTGAGGATTGGCGCGCTCGCAACAGCCGCTGCTTGGAAATTGTCGGCCAGTACAACCCTGTCGTCAACCCCGCTGAAGTGAAGTTGAACCACGAGCGTATCGATCACTGGATCGGCAAGGGCGCCCAGCCCACCGACATCGTGAAGCGTCTCATCAAGTCCAACCCCGCCGTTCCGGCAACTGTTTGATCCAGCTCCAGAAAAGTTAATCTTGACTGGGTGTAAATTCGACGGGCCCGGTTTGCCCATCTCAGGCAACGCCTGGGAAGCGGTGCTATTCTTTCCTGTGAGGTGAGGCTGTAATGGACGGGATGTCTGTGCGAGCACTTGTTGAAGAAATAGCGAAAGCCCTGGTTGACATCCCCGAGAATGTCAGCGTCCGTGAAGTGGAAGGCGAGCAGGTTACCGTGCTCGAACTTCGCGTCGACCCCAGTGACCTCGGGAAAGTCATCGGCAAGCAGGGACGCACCGCGCGCAGCGTCCGAACACTACTGGGCGCGGCCGGAATGAAACTGAACCGGCGGTTTACCCTGGAAATTCTTGAGTAAGCCGCAACCTCCTCGCATCCTGCTGGGCACGGTGGTGCGCGGAAGGGGTTTGCGCGGAGAAATGGTGTTGGAGCAGCAAGCCGGGCGGAGTTACACGCCTGGCATTCCCGTCTACGCCGGAGACGCCGTTTACCATCTGCGATCGCTGCGTCCTTATCAGGACCGCTCTCTGCTCACCGTCGAGGAAGTCACCACGGTGGAAGCCGCGGAGGCTCTGCGTGGCGCTCCAGTTTCCGTGGATCGCGCCAGTGTGAAGCTCGAACCGGGCGAATATCTGTTGCAGGATCTCATTGGCTGCGATGTCGTGGATGACGCCACGGGCCGCCTGCTCGGTGAAGTCACCGAATGGCGGGAAGGCCCCGGCCAGACGCTTCTCGAAGTGAGTGCCCCGTCCGGCGATCCGCTTCTCATCCCATTCGTGCCCGCCCTGTGCCACACCGTGCTGCCCGCTGAGCGGATCATTCGTGTCACACTGCCGGAAGGTCTCGAAACCTTGAACCGCCGCGGCGACGCATGACCTTCCATCTGCTCACCATCTTTCCGGACTTCTTCACGGGCATCCTGAACCATGGCGTCGTCAGCAGGGCCATCGAATCCGGCCTGATTGAAACGCGCGTGCACAACCTCCGCGACTGGACGCACGACCGCCACAAGACCGTCGATGACCGTCCCTTCGGCGGCGGCGAAGGCATGCTCATGAAGTGCGAGCCTCTGTTCGACGCCGTCGAGTCCATTCTGCCCGAGCGTGGTCCGCGCACCCGTGTTCTGCTGTTGAGCGCCATGGGACGGCGCTTCGATCAGCAGGCCGCGCGCAGCCTGTCCTCGTGCGAGCAGATCGTCCTGCTGTGCGGCCGCTACGAGGGCGTCGATGAGCGCGTGGCCGAGCACCTGGCCGACGAGGAGTTCTCCATCGGCGACTATGTGCTCAGCGGTGGCGAGTTGGGCGCCGCCGTCATACTCGATGCCGTCGCGCGACTCGTGCCGGGCGTGGTGGGCAACGAGGCTTCCACGGAGAACGAGAGCTTCAATCGCGACACCGATGACGGTGGACGCCTGCTGGACTGCCCGCAGTACACGCGCCCGGCCGAGTTCCGGGGATGGCCCGTGCCCGAGACGCTGTTAAGCGGCAACCACGCCGCCATTGAGAGGTGGCGGCGTGAAGCCGCTCTCGAAAAAACCCGCCGCATGAGGCCCGATCTTCTACCTTGATATACTGCCTGGGCTATGTTCCCACGGCGCGCTTTCTTTTCTCTATCACTCCTCCTGCTGGCGGCTCTCCCTTCGGCCGCGCAGTCTTCGCTCGTCTATATCGGCACCTACACGGCCCGCGCGGGAGGCGCCACCAAGGACCCCACCAGCAAGGGCATCTATGTGGCCCACTTCGATCACGCCACCGGCAAGCTTTCCACGCCCGAGCTTGCCGCCGAAACCACCAACCCCAGCTTCGTCGCCATCCATCCCAACGGCAAGTATCTCTACGCGGTGGGAGAAATGTATGGCGGTGGCGGCCGTCCCGGCGGCACAGTCACGTCGTTCAGCATCGATCCCTCGACGGGCAAGCTGACGCAACTGAACCAGGTGGGCTCCGAAGGGGGCGGACCGTGCTTTGTCACCATCGACAAGACCGGCAAGTGGGCCCTGGTGGCCAACTACGGCACCGGATCGGTGGCCAGCATCGCCGTGGGTCCGGATGGTAAATTGGGCGCGGCGGCCAGCGTGATTCAACATAAGGGCGCCGGAACCGACCCGGCCCGCCAGAAGGGTCCACACGCTCATTCGATCAATCTCGACGCGCGGAACCGCTTCGCCGTCGCCGCCGACCTTGGCCTGGACCGCCTCTTCATCTACAAGTTCGACGCCAAAACGGGCAAGCTCAGCCATCATGGCGAGTTTCACACCAAGCCCGGCTCCGGCCCGCGCCACTTCAGTTTCCACCCTTCCGGCAAGTTCGCGTTCGTCATCAATGAAATGGCCATGACGCTCACCTCCATGTTCTGGGACGGCAACGCGGGCAAACTGGTGGAGATCGAAACGCTGCCCACCATTCCGGGCGCTGTCGAAAAGGGCATGTCCACGGCCGAGGTGCTGGCCCATCCTTCCGGCAACTTCGTGTACGGCTCCAACCGCGGCCACGACACCATCGCCGTATTTAATGTCGATAAGCGCGGACGCCTGGCCCGCACGGCCAACGAGCCCACGCAAGGGAAGACGCCCCGCAACTTCGGCATCTCGCCCGACGGTAAATGGCTGATCGCCGCCAATCAGAACTCCGACTCCCTGGTTGTCTTCCAGATCGACGAGGCCACAGGCGTGCTGACGCCCACGGGCCAGAAACTGGAGGTCGCCATGCCGGTGTGCGTCCGCTTCCGCACAGAGACCAAGGGCGGAATCTTCAAATAGGAGCGAGCCACTGCGCCGGCCGCTGGAAGCGATAAACTGGTCCTGATCCACACGAGCGGCGCCGCACCCCTCCCTGGGCCGCTTCCAGAAAGGATGGACCGATGTCGAATCAAGACCCTCATGTGAACCGGAGAGGATTTCTGCGCTCGGCCGGCGGCGGAGCCGCACTGGCCGCCGCCCTGCCCCTGGCCTCCCGCGCCGCCAGCAAGCCCGCCGCGGGCCGCGTGCTCGGCGCCAACGACCGCATCAACGTCGCCATCATCGGCAGCGGAGGACGCGGCAGCTATGTCGGCCGTGAATTCGCCAAGGCCGGATCCACGACGCACAACGCGCGGATCGCCGCCGTGTGCGACGTCTATCAGAAGCGCGTCACCGCCAACAAAGAACTGCACAAGTGCGACGGCACGCTGGACTACCGCGAGATTCTGAACCGCTCCGACATTGACGCCGTCATCGTCGCCACGCCCGACCACTGGCACGCTCCCATCGCCTTGGCGGCCATGGACAAGGGCAAGGACGTCTACCTCGAAAAGCCCATGTGCCACACCGTCGACGAGGTGAAAGCCCTCATCGACACGGTGAAGGAAACCAAGCGCATCGTGCAGGTCGGCTCGCAAACCACCTCAGGCGACCAGTGGCACCAGGCCAAGCGGCTGATCGGCGAGGGCATGCTCGGCAAGATGATCCTGTCGCAGGGCTCCTACCACCGCAACTCCATCGAAGGCGAGTGGAACTGGACCATCGACAAGGAAGCCGGCCCGGACGGCAAAGGCGAAAACTACATCGACTGGAAGATGTGGATCGGTAACGCGCCCAAGCGCGACTGGGTACGCGACCTCGGCGCGGACCGTTTCTTCCGCTTCCGCAAGTATTGGGACTACTCCGGCGGCATCGCCACCGACCTTTTCTTCCACGTCGTCGCTCCAATGAATATCTGCTGGGGCGAGGCGCAGTTCCCGCACAAGGTAATGGCCGGCGGCGGCATCTACGTCTTCGACAAACTGCCCGAGGACAATTCGAAGTCCGACCGCGAGGTGCCCGACACGTTCCACCTCATCGGCGAATACGAAAAGGGCCACTCGCTGGTGCTGAGCTCCTCGATGGCCAATTCGCAGCACATCCCCGGGCTCATCCGCGGCCACGGCGCCACGCTCACCATGGTCGAGCATGGCCGCTTCGAGGGCTTCGCACCCTACATCACGCTGAAGGCCGAAACGCGCGGCGACAAGTGGATCGTGCCCGAGTTGAAGGATAAGTTCCAGGGCCAGAACGAAATCAAGGTGCAGGTGAAGGAAACCAACACCATGCAGACGCACGTGGGCAATTTCCTGGATTGCATGCGCTCGCGCCAGAAACCCACGCTCGACGTGGAAACGGCCGGCCGCGCGCAGGTGCTGATCACGATGGCGGTGCAAAGCTACCGGGAAGGACGCATCCTGTACTTTGACCGGGAGAAGTTCAAGATCGTGCCCAAGGCGCCGCGCGCCTGACGGCGGCGGCTTCCCTTCCCTCACTTTCCGGGTTTCACACGGCGGGCGGGCCCACACGGGTCCGCCCGTTTTGTTTGTGAGCCGGATTCCCCACCCCGCCGCGCCCGGTTGCATCTTTTCTTGATTTCAAGCATCTTGATATCAAGAGAATGGAAACGCGAACCGGTCCCAGCCCCCATGACGCCCCCGGCGCCCGCCTCTGGCTGCTCCTTTGGAAGGCCTCGCACGCCATGGAAGCAGTGGCGCGCGCCAGCGTCGATTCGCTCGGGCTGTGTCTGAGCGATTTCGCCGTACTGGAGTCGCTGCTGCACAAGGGGCCGCTGCCGGTGAACGAAATCGGCCGGAAGGTGATGCTCACCAGCGGGTCCATCACGACGGCCGTGGACCGTCTGGCCCGGAGAGGCTGGGTGGAGCGCCGCGCCAGCGAGGCCGACCGGCGTTCCCGTGTGGTCCATCTCACGCCCCGGGGCCGGGCGCTCATCCGGCGGCTGTTTGTTCAGCATGAGCGCCACCTGCGGCAGGCGGCCTCCGCGCTGACGCCCTCCGAAATGAAGGCGCTCACCGGCGGGCTTCGCAAGCTCGGCCTGGCCGCCGAAACGGTATCGAAAACGATGAAAGAGAGGAAAATGGAATGAATACGCAGAAGACAGTGGTGAGTGTGCATGAGACCGGTTCGCGCCATTGGGTGGGCGACGGTTTCCCGGTACGGAACCTGTTCCCGTCCAACGGCGTAGGCAACGAGGTCAGCCCGTTCCTGATGCTCGACTACGCGGGTCCGGCGGCCTTCGAGCCTTCGGACAAGCCCCGCGGAGTGGAGGAACATCCGCACCGCGGTTTTGAAACGGTCACCATCGCCTACCAGGGTTCGGTGGATCACCGCGATTCGGCCGGCAATGCAGGTACCATCGAACCGGGCGACGTGCAGTGGATGACGGCGGCTTCCGGCGTCGTGCACGAGGAGATGCACGGGCGTGAGTTCACGCGCCAGGGTGGCGTGTTCGAGATGGTGCAGCTCTGGGTGAACCTGCCGGCCAAGTACAAGATGTCCACGCCGAAGTACCAGAGCATCACCAAGGAGCAGATTCCCGCGGTGGCTCTGTCCGGCGGCGCCTCCGCGCGCGTCATTGCCGGCGAACTGAACGGCGTGCGCGGCCCGGCGTCGACCTTTACGCGGCTCCACGTTTGGGATCTGCGCTTGAACGCCGGCGCGAAAACCGCGTTGCCCCTGCCCGCCGGATGCAACACGGCCGTGGTTCTGCTGCGCGGCGGCGTCACCGTGGCGGGAACGGCGATGTATGGCGAAGCCAAGCTCGCGCTGCTCAGCCAGCAGGGCGAGGAGGTCCAAGTGCAAGCTTCGGCCGATTCGCTATTGCTGGTGCTCTCGGGCGAGCCCATCAACGAACCGGTGGCCAGCTATGGCCCGTTTGTGATGAACACGCGCGAGGAGATCCAGCAGGCCGTGCGTGACTATCACGCAGGCAAGATGGGGCGCTTGCACTGAACGCGGCGCAGGGGCGGCCACGCCGCCCCGCACCCCGCCATCTAGTCGAAATCTTTCGCTTCGCCCCTCTTTGCCATCTCGATGGATGGCGCCGTCTGCTTCACCAGTCCGCTCAACACGGCTCCCGGCCCCACTTCCAAGCCCGAGGTCACGCCTTCAGCGGCCAGCAGTTGCATCGCCGCCACCCACTGGACCGGATTCGGGATTTGCTCGATCAATCCTTGCCGCACCTCGGCGGCGGAGCGCACCGCCCGCGCCTGCCAGTTATTCACCAGAGGCACGGTGAGATCATGAAATTCGACGGCCTCCAACTCGCCGCGCATCTTTGCTTGCGCCGGACGCATCAGGGCGCAATGAAACGGCGCGCTCACGGGTAGCGCGACAGCCCGTTTGGCCCCGGCCGCCTTGGCCAGTTCCATGGCTCTGGCGACGGCGCCCGCATGACCCGCGATCACCACCTGGTCCGGCGAATTCAGATTGGCCGCCGACACCACCTCTCCCTGCGAAGCCTCGCTTAGGATCGTGTCCAGCCTCCCCGCCGGCAGTTTCAACAAAGCCGCCATCGCCCCCACGCCCGGCGGCACGGCCTCCTGCATGTACCGTCCGCGCTTTCGCACCAGGCGCACGGCATCCTCAAACTCCAGACCGCCCGCCGCCACCACGGCCGAGTATTCGCCCAGGCTATGGCCGGCCACGAAACCGGCCGTCACGCCGCGCGACCGCAGCACGGCGTGCGCCGCCACGCTCACGGTCAGAATCGCCGGTTGGGTATTTTCGGTGAGTCGAAGCTCCTCTTCGGGCCCTTCGAAGCAGAGCTTGGACAGTGCGAATCCGAGCGCTGCATCGGCTCGGGCGAAGATTTCACGCGCCTCGGGAAACGTCTCGGCCAGCGACAAACCCATGCCGGCAAACTGGGATCCCTGACCCGGGAAAAGGAAGACAGAGTTGGACACCACACGACATTTTCGCATGGGTCCGTGCTCCGTAATTAAGGCAAGAATCGGCGAACACAGTCACGTTCAACGCCCGATTCATGCGGCCGGCGCACTGTCGCCGGGTAACCTTTACCCCGTCGAAAACCATCTATACTTGCCGTAAGGAGATCTCTTTGCGCCTCAGCGAGATTTGCGTCAACCGGCCGGTTTTTGCCTTCATGCTCATCATGTTCATGGTGACGCTGGGCATATTCAGCTTCTTCGATCTTGGCGTCGATCTCTTCCCGCAATCCGACCCGGCCACCATCTACGTCCGGCTGCGCCTGCCCGGCGCGAGCCCCGAGGAGATGGTTTCGCAGGTGACGCTGCCCATCGAGGAGGCCGTTTCCTCGGTGAGCGGCATTGAAGAGATCCGTGGCATGGTGACGGAAGGCTCGGCCAGCGTGATGATCACCTTCGTGCTGGAACGCGACATCAGCTCGGCCGTGGAGGATGTGCGCGAAAAGGTCTCCGGAGCCATGCGCCGCCTGCCTCCCAACATCCAGCCGCCCGTCGTTCAAAAAGCCGAACTGGACCGCGACCCTGTGGTGACGATCGCCATCTATGGAAACCGGTCCGTTCGCGAACTCACCGAAGTGGCCGATAAACAGGTTCGCCGCGCGTTAGAGACTGTGGACGGAGTGGCGGCCATCGACATCGGCGGAGCGCGCAACCGCCAGATCAACCTGTTCCTGGACATCAACAAGATGAACGCGTACAACCTCACCGCGCAGGAGGTGCAACGCGCTGTCACCACCGAGAACATCGAATCGCCCGGCGGTCGCATGGTCACAGGGCCGCAGGAGGTTGGCGTGCGCACCATGGGCCGCGTCACCTCGGTGAGCGAGTTCAACGACATCATCATCAAGAATGTGGGGGGCGCACCCATCCGCTTGCGCGACATCGGCTATGCGGAAGATGGCATGGCGGAAAAGCGCACCTTTGCCTACCTGCGCGGCCAGCCTGCCGTCAGCATGGGCATCCAGCGGCAGACCGGCACGAACACGGTGGAGGTCGTCGACGGCGTTCTGGCCAAACTGGCGCAGGTGAAGAACCAGCTTCCTTCGGGCGTGAAAACCGAACTGATCAAGGAGCAGGCCACCTACATTCGCGCCTCGGTGGCCGCGCTCGAAGAGCACCTCGTCATCGGCTCCCTGCTGGCCTCCTTCATCGTCTTCCTGTTCATCCGCGACTGGCGCACCGTGCTCATCAGCGCGCTGGCCATCCCCACCTCGATCGTCACCACCTTCACCGTCCTGCGCGTCATGGACTTCACCCTGAACTCCATGACCCTTCTCGGCCTGACGCTGGCGGTCGGCATCGTCATTGATGACGCCATCATCGTGCTGGAGAACATCGTCCGTTTTCTGGAAGAGAAGAACATGCCGCCCAAGCAAGCGGCCATTCAGGCCACCAAGGAGATTTCGCTCGCCGTGGTGGCCACCACCATTTCGCTGGTCATCATCTTCGTGCCCATCGCCTTCATGAGCGGCTACGCCCGCCGCTTCCTGAACCAGTTCGGATGGACGATGGCCTTCTCGATTCTGGTTTCCATGCTGGTGGCCTTTACCGTAACGCCTTCTCTGGCGGCCAAGCTGCTGCGCCGCAAAGCGGGCGGCCACAAGCCCCACGGCGAGCATGAACCGAACTGGATCGAACGGCCCTACCTGCGCATCCTGGGCTGGTCGCTGAACCATCGCTGGGTGATCATCGCCGTCTGCTGCCTCACCTTCGCCTCTACCTTCTACCTGAACAAGTACATTGGCCGCGACTGGATGCCGCAGGAGGACCAGTCCGAGCTGGGCTTGTTCCTTGAACTGCCCGAAGGCAGCTCGCTCGAACGGACCGAGAGCGTCACCATGGAGATGCTGGCCAAGGTGGACAAGGTGCCGGGCGTCATCCTGACGGTTCCAGGCAGCACGTCCTTCCTGGATCGCGTCACCATGTCGTTTTCCACCATTCTGCTGGCGCCGCCCAGTGAACGCGGCACCATCGAGGAGATGGGCCAGAAGGTACGCGAAGCTATTAAGGACTATGCCGCCTACCGGCCACGCATCAACTTCCCCAATGTATTGGGCGGCCGCGATACCTTTTCGCCGATTCGCCTTCAGGTGCTCGGCCCCGATATCAGCAAACTGGTATCTCTGTCGAAAGATGCTCTCATCGAAATGCAGAAGGAGCCCTCGCTCGCCGACCTCAAGGCCAACCTGAACCTGAATAACCCCGAGATTCAGGTGACCATCGACCGCCAGCTCGCCAGCGACCTCGGCGTTCGCGTCAGCGACATCGCCGGAGCCGTCCGCCTGCTCATGTCCGGCGAGGATGAGATCTCCACATTCAAGGAGGACTCCGAGCAGTATCCGGTGACCATGCGCCTGATGCCCGGCCAGCGCGACGATCCCAACGTCGTCAGCCGCCTGCTGGTGCCTTCGGCCAAACTGGGGCTGATCCGTCTGGATTCGGTGGCGCGCCTGGAGCGCGGCCTCGGCCCATCGCGCATCGACCGCTATGGGCGCCAGTTCTCCGTCGGTATTTACGGAAACGTGGCCAAGGGCCATTCGCTGGGCGAAGCGGCCACGGCGGCCACGGCGGCCATTGAGCGCGTCGGCATGCCGCAGGGATACCAGTCCGTTTTCAGCGGCCAGGTGAAGGTGCTCGAAGAGACCACGCAGAACATGATGATGGCCATCGGCCTGGCGTCCATCTTTATGTACATGGTGCTGGCGGCGCAGTTTGAGAGCCTCGTCCACCCCTTCATCATTCTGGCCACCTTGCCGCTGTCGATTCCCTTCGCGCTGCTCAGCCTGATTCTCACAGGACGTTCGTTGAACCTGTTCAGCGCCCTTGGCGTGCTGCTTCTGCTGGGCATCGTGAAAAAGAACGGCATTCTGCAGATCGACTATATGAATCATCTGCGCGATGCCGGCGTGCCGCTGCGCAAGGCGATTCTCGAGGCCAACCGCGTCCGGCTGCGGCCGATTCTGATGACGACGCTTTCGATTATCGCCGGCCTTGTGCCCACGGCCGTCGGCATGGGCGTTGGCGCTTCGCAACGTTCGGCCATCGCCGTCACCATCATCGGCGGCCAGTCGTTGTGCCTGCTGCTGACGCTGCTGGTGGTGCCGGTTGGCTACTCGCTGGTGGAGGACGCCAGGGCCTGGTTTGCGCGTGGCAGAAGCTCGGAAGAGGCCACCGCTTCGCCCGCGCACGGCGACTAAGCCACGCGCCCGTTTGCCGCGCCGAGTCTTCCTTTCACACGGCTGAGATATGCTGATGGGGCATGAGATTCTGGGCCTTGGCCGTGCTGCCTGCGGCGCTTCTGGGCGCGGCTCCGGTGAGCTTTCAAAAAGAGGTGCGTCCCATTCTGGTGGCTCGTTGCGCCGTGTGCCATGGCGCTCGCAACGCCAGCGCCGGACTCTCCGTGGCTACCGTGCCAGCCATCCTGAAAGGCGGAGCCTCCGGCCCCTCGGTGAAGCCGGGCCACGCCGATGAGAGTCCGCTGCTCACCTCGATCAGCGGTCCGAATCCGAAGATGCCCAAGGTGGGCGCACCGCTGACTCCGGCTCAGATCTCGGTAATCCGCCGTTGGGTGGAGGAGGGCGCGAAGGACGATTCAGGCGCCCCGGCCGATGAGGCCTGGTGGTCCTTGCGGCCTCTGGTCCACGTGGACGTTCCACGGGAAAGCGGTTGGGGCCGGACGGCTATCGATGCGTTCCTGCTGCGCGCCATGCGGGCCAAGGGCCTGTCGCCTTCGCCACAGGCGGACAGGCGCACGCTGGTCCGCCGTCTCTACTTCGATCTCACAGGGCTGCCGCCAACGCCGGAAGAGGCCGATGCCTTTGTGCGCGACTCGCGCCCGGACGCCTGGGAACAACTGGTGGACAAGCTGCTTGCCTCGCCACGCTATGGCGAGCGATGGGCGCGCCACTGGCTGGACGCGGCGCACTACGGCGAATCGCACGGCTACGACAAGGACAAGCCGCGCGCCAACGCCTGGCCGTACCGCGACTGGGTGATCGAGGCGTTCAACACCGACAAGCCGTACACTCGCTTCCTACAGGAACAGATCGCGGGCGACGTGCTGTGGCCTGGCGAGCCGAAGGCGCTCGTGGCCACCGGTTTTCTTGCCGCCGGACCGTGGGACTTCGTCGGCCATCAGGAACTGCGTGAGGGCACCGTCGACAAGGACCTTACGCGCGTACTGGACCGCGACGACGTGGTGGCGCAGGTGATGTCGGTCACCACCAGCATGACCGCTCACTGCGCCCGCTGCCACGATCACAAATTCGATCCCATCCCGCAGCGCGATTATTACAATTTGCAGGCCGTCTTCGCCGGCGTGGACCGCGCTGACAGACCCTTCGACGACGACCCGGCCGTGTACGCCCGGCGGCGGGCGCTGCTGGCCGAAAAGCTTGCCGTGCAGCGGCGGCTGCAACCGTTGCAGGACAAGATCGAGTTCGCCACGAGCGGCGAGATCACCGCACTCGATGCGCGCATACAGGACGCGGGCCTGCTGCTGGCGCATCTGGGCGCGCCCAAGACTCCTGCCGAGGAGGACGAGAAGCGCGCTCTCGAGGCCCGGCGCGCGGAGGACCGTGCACGGCGCAAGGAGTTGGTAGACGCACTTGTGGGGGCGGATACCTACGCCGCGGTGGCCCTGCTGGAACAGGAGATGAAAGCCGTGGATGCACGGCTCGCCCTGCTGCCTCAGCCCAGGCTGGTCTACGCCCCATCGAGCTACTTCCCGCGCGCCGGAACATTCCGCCCGCCGCTGCGGCCGCGTGACGTGTATGTGCTCGACCGCGGTAACGTGCGCGCTCACAAGGAGAGGGCCGAACCAGGCGCGCTCAGTTGCGTGAAGGACCTCGATGCGCACTTCACCGCGCCTGACGGCGAGGAGGGCGCGCGGCGCGCGGCTCTGGCGCAGTGGTTGACGGCGCGCGGCAACGTGCTCGTGTGGCGCTCCATTGTGAATCGCGTGTGGCAGTATCATTTCGGCGCTGGCATCGTGGAATCGGCGAATGACTTTGGCCACATGGGCGGCCAGCCATCCCATCCCGAACTGCTGGACTGGCTGGCAGTATGGTTTCGCGACGAGGCGGGCGGCTCGTTCAAGAAACTGCATCGCATGATCGTCACCAGCGCGGCCTACCAGCAGTCCTCGGCGCAGCGCGGCGACGGCGTACGGGCCGATGCGGAAAACCGCCTGCTGTGGCGCATGAACCGGACGCGCTTGGAAGCGGAAGCCCTACGCGATGCCATCCTGATTACCGCGGGGGCGCTCGACCTCACCATGGGCGGGCCTTCCGTGCGTATGTTCTGGTTCAAAGATGACCACTCGCCTGTCTACGACTACGCGCGCTTTGATCCCACAACGCCTGGGGCCAACCGCCGCAGCATCTACCGCTTTATCGTGCGCAGCGTGCCCGATCCGTTCATGGACCGTTTGGACTGCCCGGATCCCTCCGTGCTAACGGCCAAGCGTTCGACCACGATCACCGCGATTCAGGCGCTTGCCGTTTGGAATAATCCATTCGTGCTGCGCATGGCGCGGCAGTTCGCCGGGCGGGTGCGGTCCTCCGGCGGGGGCGCGGCCGAGGCTGTGCGTCTGGCCCTGGGGCGTGAGGCCACGCCTGAAGAGCGGCAAGCCTACGAAGAGTATGCGCAGCGTCACGGCCTGGCTAATTTGTGCCGCGTGCTGTTCAACACGAATGAGTTCATGTTTGTGGATTGAGGAAGACCAGCGATGAACCGGCGGATATTTTTGAGCACGGCGGGCAACGGATTTGGCGGTCTGGCGCTGGCCCATCTGTTGGGACGGGAAGCGGCAGGCGCCCCCAAAGGCCGTCCCGAATTCAACGGCGGGTTGCACCACAAAGCGCGCGCCAAGCGCGTGATCCAACTGTTCATGTCGGGCGCGGCCAGCCAGTGCGACACCTTCGACTACAAGCCTGCGTTGATCAAACTGGCCGGAGAGAAGTGGGACCCGGGTGAAAAGGTGGAACTCTTCCAGAGCAATCCTGGCGTAGTAATGCCCAGTCCGTGGGGCTGGAAGCAGTACGGGCAGTGCGGCAAGTGGGTGAGCGATCTGCTGCCCCACACGGCGCGGCGCGTGGACGATATCGCTTTCGTCGCCTCGCTCATCTCCAAGTCCAACGTGCACGGTCCGGCCACGTTCATGCAGAACACCGGTTTCATTCTGCCCGGCTTTCCGAGCGCTGGCGCCTGGGTGTCGTACGCCCTGGGCAGTGAGAGCGAGAATCTGCCGGAGTTCGTGGTGCTGCCCGATCCGCGCGGCATGCCGCCCAACGGCGCGGCGAACTGGTCGGCCGGGTTCCTTCCCGCGGCGCATCAGGCGACCTCAATTCGCGTGGGCACGCCGGCGCCAGTGCATGACCTGTTCCCGCCGCCGGACAACGGCTTCATCACGGAGGCGAGCGAGCGCGACGGCATGGCTCTGCTCGGCCGCATCAACCACGCCTACGCGCGCCAGCGCGCGGGCGATTCGCGGCTGGACGCCCGCGTGGCTTCTTATGAGATGGCCGCGCGGCTGCAATTGAGCGCGCCGCAGGTGCTGGACGTCGCCAGCGAGAGCGAGGCCACTCGAAAACTGTACGGTCTCGACGACAGGGTGACGGCCGATATGGGCGAACGATGTTTGGTGGCGCGCCGTCTGGTGGAGCGCGGCGTGCGTTTCGTTCAGGTATGGAGCGGCGCCGACAACGGCTTCCCGCGGCGGAATTGGGACAGCCACGAGAATCTGGCCAAGGACCACGGCGAGTTGGGAACGGCTCTCGACAAGCCCGTGGCCGGGCTGTTGCAAGACCTGCGGGCGCGCGGGCTGCTGGAAGACACGATCGTGTATTGGACCACCGAGTTCGGCCGGATGCCGTGCAGCCAGGGCAGCAAAGGACGCGACCACAATCCGTTCGGCTTCACCTCGTGGCTCGCCGGCGGCGGCGTGCGGGGCGGCGTAACCTGGGGCGCCACCGATGAGTGGTCGTATAAGGCCGTGGACAAGCCCGTGTACTGCTACGACGTGCACGCGACGCTGCTGCATCTGCTGGGCATCGACCACTCACGGCTCACCTTCCGCCACAATGGGATCGACCGGCGGCTCACCGATGTGCATGGCCGCGTCATGGAGGAACTGCTTGCTTAAGTGGATGACCGTGGTGGCGCTGTCCGCCGCGCTGCCGGCGCAGGTGTTCGAGGCGGGCACGCTCGTCGAATGGAAAGCGGAACGGGTGATTCCGCTTGCCGCCCCCCTGCATCATGTGCAGGGGATCGACGTGGAGCAGGACCGTTTGTGGGTTTCCTCGGTGGACGCCAAGTCTGGCAAAGGGTATCTATCGCTGCTGGACACGCGCACAGGCAAGCTGCTGCGGCAGGTAGAGGTGCAACACGGCAAGCGCATCCACCCCGGCGGTCTGCAACTGGACGGGGATTCCGTGTGGCTTCCGGTGGCCGAATATGACCGCGATGGGCCAACCACCATCCAGCGGCGGAACAAGAGGACGCTGGCCCTGGAGAGAAGCTTCGATGTCTCTGATCACATCGGCTGCGTGGCGGCCGGCCCCAACATACTGATGGGTGGTAACTGGGATAGTAAGTCGATTTACTCCTGGGCGAAGGATGGCCGGCAACTGGCGAAATCGCCCAATCCGGGCCGGATCAGCTTTCAGGATCTGAAATGGGACAACGGATCGCTGATCGGCTCGGGCAACGCGGCCCGTGATGCCGGCGAGGCGGGCGCCGTGGAGTGGTGGAGCCCTACCGATTGGCGCCTGGTGCGGCGGTTCACCGTGGGAAAGACGGATCGCGGCGTACCCTATACGAATGAAGGCATGGCCTGGCGCGGCGGCAAACTCTACCTGCTGCCGGAAGACTCACCCAGCCGTCTCTTCGTGATGAGCGGCCCGCACTAGTCACTTACAAACGGGGATAGATCTCTTTGAGCGCCGGGTACAGCCGTGTGTAAGTAGAGTAACCTTGCGCATAGGTTGCTGCCTCGTCCGCGGCGGGCGCCACGGTGAGCGTCTCACGCACCGCTTGCCGGCAGGACTCCTCGACGGAGGCGAAGCGGCCCGAACCGGTCATCGCCAGCAACCCCGCCCCGTACGCCGAGCCCTCCTGCGTTTCCAGCGAGGCGACCGGCTTTTGAAACACGGCGGCGAACATGCGCAGCCAGAATGGACTTTTGGCGCCGCCGCCGGAGAGCCGCACCTTCTCCACGCGCGCGCCCATGCGCTCGATCAGCGCCAGGCAATCCATCTGCGAATAAGCAACGCCTTCAAGCACGGCGCGCACCATATCGGCGCGCGTATGCCGGGCCGTCAGTCCTATCCACGCCGCGCGCGCCCGGGCGTCGATGTGCGGCGTGCGTTCGCCCATCAAATACGGCAGCCAGTAGAGCCCCTGCGAAAGCGCGGGCGCGGTGGCCGCCAGCGCAGTGAGTTGATCGTAGGATTGTTCGGGCGCCAGCTGCTGGCGGAACCATTGCAGGGAAAGTCCCGCACCTTGCGTCACACCCATCACATGCCACTTGCCCGGCACAGCATGGCAGAAGGTGTGCACGCGGCCTTCGGGATCGTAGGCCGGCTGATCGAGGTGAACGAACACCACGCCCGAGGTGCCGATCGTGTCACTGGCGATGCCCGCCTCGACAACGCCATTGCCCACGGCGGAACTGGCCTGATCGCCGCCGCCGCCCACCACCGGCGTGCCCTCGCGCAAACCCGTATCCGCGGCCGCTGCTGCTGTCACGCGTCCCGTGATTTCAGGCGACTCGTACACGCGCGGCAAAATGGAGGCCTTCAACTTCAGCCCCTCGATCATCTCGCCGGACCAGCGCCGGTGAGCCACATCGAGCAGCGCCGTCCCGGAGGCGTCGGACACCTCGGTGGCGTACTCGCCTGTCAGGCAAAACCGAATGTAGTCCTTTGGCAACAGCACGCGCCGGATTCGCGCAAACAGCGCCGGTTCGTGATCCCGAACCCACAGCAGTTTGGGCAGCGTGAAACCGGTCAGCACAGGATTGGCTGTCCAGCGCACCACGTTCTCGCGGCCTAGCACCTCGTGCACGTGATCTACCTGCGCCTGGGAACGCTGGTCGCACCAGATCAGAGCGGGCCGGATGACGGCGTTATTCTCATCCAGCAGCGTGAGGCCATGCATCTGGCCCGACAATCCGATGGCCGCCACCTGATCGCCACTCGCGCCGGATGCTTCGAGCACACCGCGCACGGCGGCCTGAGCGGCATCCCACCAGTTCTCCGGCCGCTGCTCGGCCCACAGGGGCCGGTGCATAAGAATTTCTTCGTGCGGGGCCGTGAAGCCGTGCCGCACCTTCCCTTCCTCGTCGAGAAGAAGGGCGCGAGTGCCTCCGGTGCCAATGTCGATGCCGAGCCAAAACATAAGCCACCTATTGTAACGATGGCCCGGCGATTCCGCGAACAGCTTATGCGGAAAGGGCCATGTCAGCGGGAAAATCCTGCTGATCGTTCAGGATCTCGTAGATTCCCATCAGGTAGGCACGCGCCTCGGCATCATGTCCGGAAACGCTGGCGGAAGTGGCGCGGTTCACCAGGGCGGTCAACGCACGCGTGGGGTATACCGCTGGTTGGCGGTTCTCAGTTTGACTCACAGTTTTCTCCTCCAAGTACCACGAGCGGGAAGACTCTCTATGGAGTCTGATGTGATCCGCCGCGCCGCCATGCGGTCACGGCTGGAAGGTTTCCCACTCTCTACTGCACAAGCGGCAAACGGTAGCAAACCGGCTCACGCGGAAACATTAATTTCCAGGCGAGCCGAACCGTTTCCCTCTCTACGCCGAATGCGACATCTTCAACGCGCCGGACGGGATCCCTTCGGAACCGGCCGGTGCGCGATGCGCCGGCGAATGTGAAATCAACTCGAAGATACGAGTCAGGTGTTCCTTCGACTCCTCGACACGCCCATTGCGGACGGCGAGTTCCGCCTGGCTCAACAACCCGTCAAAGCCCGCCGAAAGCGGACTGGCCGGGACCTTTTCTTCCGCAGCGCTCCGGCGCTGCTGGACAAGTTCTGCCGACTTGTTTGGTTCCATGACAACTCCTCCTCAAATTCCCAGTACCGCCAGCCTGTGCGCTGTACGACCCGGGTTCTTTTGACTGTACCCCCATTTGCGTCCGGATGGAACATGCAAGGCGCGGGTGGGGGTAAAATCGGTACAAAAGTAACGGGGGTAACGGCAGAGTGTTGAGGCCGTCGTTCTAGAACTATCGTGGTGCGACGCGACTCTTGCGGGCGCACAGCGGGCGAATGGAAGCACTCCCGCCGCACGACGCGCCGGGCGCGCATCATGGAGCCTTGTTTATGCGCCAGCGCTCAACTTGTGCATCAGGAACGGCAGATAAGCGGCCCCATACAGTCCCGCTTGATTGCCGAGTGTGGCGGGTTCCACACGAGTCTTCGTATGGCGGTAGGTGAACGACCGCTTTTCAATTTCGGCGAGCATGACGGGAGCAAAGAATTTCCATGCCGGCAAGACTCCGCCACTCAACAGATAGAGCGGAAAGTTGAAGATGTTGATCAGCGTGGCCAGGGCGAGTCCCAACGCCGTGCCCATGTGATGGAACACCATAAGGGCAAGCGGATTGCCCTGCTCGGCCAGATCGAACACATCCTTGGCCGTAAGGTGGTCCCCCAGCGCAACCAGCTTCGCCATTGCTTCGACGGCAGTTGCCGAGGCGTGCTTTTCCAGGCACCCTGAATTGCCGCAACCACACGGATTGCCGCCTGGTATTGCCGTGATATGTCCTAGTTCTCCGGCCATGCCCACATGACCGTGCAAGACACGTCCGCCGGAGATGATGCCGCCTCCAATACCAGTACCAAGAGTAAGGAGGACCAGATCGTTCACGTCACGCCCGGCGCCCATCCATTTTTCCCCCAAAGCGGCAGCGTTGGCGTCGTTTTCGAGGATCACCGGCGTGGAAAGCCGCTGCGACAGATCGTCGCGCATGGGGAAGCCGTCAAAGCCGAGCAGGTTGTGCGTGCCCACGATGACGCCCCGTTCGATGTCGATGAAGCCCGGCACGCCGATGCCGATGCCGTAAAAGCCCGACGAGCCGAACCGGGCACGCAACTGGTTCACGGCTCCGGCGATGTCGTTCAGAACGGCGTCGCGGCCCTCTTCGAAATTGGTGGCCCCGGAGGTCTTGTCCAGGATGTTGCCGGCGCGGTCAATGGCGGCCGCCCGCAGATTCGTGCCTCCGAGATCGACTCCGATGGTGTAAGCAAGATCAGACATGAACAAGCAGCATACCATTCATGCGGTATTTTCAGCCCCGCGTGGTGGCGGATTCAGAGTAACCACATTTCTTACTTGACGCGGGGGTAGAAAAGGCGTAGAAAACAGAAATGCCTGCTGGGACCACACTTCATCTCCTGATTGGAACGAAGAAGGGGGCTTGGATGCTGCGCGACGGCGGCGGCCGGAGGAGTTGGAACATTTCCGCGCCAATTTGTTTTGGCACATCGGTCTTCCACATTGTGCAGGACCCGCGTGACCCTAAACGGATGGTGCTCTCCTCCAAAGCCGGCCACCTGGGACCCACCGTGATGGTAAGCGCCGATGGCGGCCGGAAATGGACCGAGGCGGCCAAGCCGCCGGCCTTCCCCGCCGGACTGACTCACCGATCCCAGCACGGCGATCAACCTCGAACGGTCGATCATGTTTTTTGGCTCCAGCCCGGCCATGCCAGCCAGCCCGGCGTATGGTACGCCGGGACCTCGCCGCAGGGACTGTTCCGCAGCCAGGATCATGGCCGCACATGGGAAAGCGTGGACGGTTTCAATGCGCACGAAAAATGGCACGACTGGTGTGGCGCCAAGGAGCAGGCCCCCCCCGACGGCGCACGCCTGCATTCGATCAACGTGGATCCGCGCGACGCGCGGCATCTCTACATCGGCATGTCGTCGGGCGGCGTGTTTGAATCCACCGACTCCGGGGCGAGTTGGAAGCCCTTGAACAAAGGCTGTGCG
Organism: Bryobacterales bacterium; assembly: GCA_020847045.1. GTDB lineage: Bacteria > Acidobacteriota > Terriglobia > Bryobacterales > Bryobacteraceae > JAFLBB01. The sequence goes on from JADLCT010000086.1 coordinate 45,316, forward strand.
GCCGATTTTATACCAGTCCCCAATCCCGAATACGGCCATGATCCGCATTGCGTGCGGCTGCACCCGCTGATGCCCGACCGTCTCTATCAACAGAACCATTGCGGCATTTACCGTATGGAGCGCGCCCGCGGCGAATGGGAGCGCATCGGCACGAAGATGCCGAAGAAGATCGGCGACATCGGCTTCCCCATGGTGCTGCACCCGCGCGATCCGGACACCTGCTGGGTGTTTCCGATGGACGGCACCAGCGTGTGGCCGCGCACCAGTCCCGGCGGTAAGCCCGCCGTCTACAAGACCACCAACGCCGGCCGCACCTGGACGCGCCATGCGCACGGCATGCCGGAGACCAATGGCTGGTGGACCGTGTTCCGCCAGGCGATGACGGCCGATGCCGGAAAGAACGTCGGCGTCTATTTCGGCACCACGCAAGGCGCCGTTTGGGCCAGCCGTGACGAGGGGGAACGCTGGCGCGCCGCGGCCGAAGGCCTGCCCCGCATCCAAAGCGTGGAGGCGGCGTACCTCTAGTGGCGCGCACGGTTCGCGTACTTGTGCCCGGTCCTTTGCGCAGCTACACGGGCGGCCGTTCCGAAGTTACGCTCGACGGCTGCGGTCCGCTGCTGTCCGACGTGCTCGCCGCGCTCGATGCGAATCATCCAGGCATCCGCTTTCGGATGATCGACGAAGCCGGGCGAATTCGCGAACATATTCGCCTGTTCGTGGAAAGCGAGCTGGCGCGCGAGCTTCACACCAAAGTGGAGGGTGAGGTGCAAATCATCTGCGCCATCAGCGGCGGCGTGCAACCTTTGCCCGCACGCCCGCGTCTGGATGGGCAGAATGCGGTACAGGATTTCCGGATACGGCCGATAGATTGGCTGTAGGAGGGAGGACCACGATGGACATACTTGGTGATCGTCACTATGTCGAACTGCCAGGCGAGACTGTCCATGAACTTCCGCCGCTGCTGGTGCACGAGCAGCCTCCGGTGCGCCGGCTCGGCAAGGTTGTCGGCATGGCCCAGGTCATGATCGACAAGGAGGATCTTGTGCCAGGCTGCGCGCTGGATGCCATCGCCGGCGAGGCCGAATGCGGGCGGCGCAAGATGGACATGGCGCTGAACCTGGTGGACCGCTACCTGCGCATCGCCCATCACTGGCAGTGGGGCGACGACGTGCTCGAATGGATTCGCCAGTGCGAAATCACCTTCGAGTCGCAACCGAACCTGCGGCCGCTTCTCCGTCCGGACGTGTGGCCCCACGCAGGGCGCGCCAGCTTCGTCACGCTGCTCGAGGACAAGGCTGTGCCTGCGCGCGAAGGGGTCGATCTCGAGAAGGCCGTGGGCTTGCGCCTGACCTTCCGGCGCCGTCCGCAATTGGACGTCTTCTCCGATCAGTTTTTGTTCTACCTGGATGCCGCGCTCGCCAGCACGGCCTACCAAACCTGGGCCAGCCTGAGCCCGGCGCCCGCGGGCGACCTGCCTCCGGAACGCTTTCAGGTGAACGTGCTCAAGATGTAGCGTTTCTGCTCCGCTCAACGCAGCGCCGACGCATAAAACTCATCCGCGTCCTTCTTCAACTTAGTAAGTGAGGCCTCGTGGATGTACATCATGTGCCCGGATTCATAGGTGGCAAAGCGGAAATTGCCCCGCAGCCGTTCATCCAGGTCCATGTGATGAATGGTGTAGGTGGCCGCTTCAAACGGCGTCGCCAGATCGTAGTAACCTTGCGCCACGAACACCTTCATGTAAGGGTTCCGGGCGAGTGCTTCGCCGAGCGCAATCGAAGTGTCGGCATAGCCCTGGCCGCCGGGCATCGAAGCAACGTGGAAATCCCACGGCGACGTGATGCCGCCTCCCAAGGCAAAGTACTCGAAATCGGTTTCAAAGCCCAGCTCCTGCCGGGCGTACTGATTCATCGCCGAGGTGTAGGGCGGACGGATGGCCGTGAGCGACGGATCGAACTCCGGGCGCTCGGCGGCGGGCGAACCATCACCCGCGGCGGTCAGCCGCCCGTCCAGCCGGCCCACGGTCAGTCCCTTGTCCCGCAGAAGTTCTTTGCAGAAACGCTGGATCTCGATGCGGAGATTGGAGCGGTCGATAAACGTCGGGTTCAATCCGGTCAGCCTCGCCAGACGCGCAATGGCCTTCTGCCGTTCCGGCGCGGTCAATGCATCGCCCTTGTAGAGAACCGCCTGGTATTCGCCCGCGGCATAGTCGCGCGCCTCGGCGATCGCCGTTTCGAGCGAGCCCTGCAGCGCGGCGGGCAGGCGCTTGTGGTAATGCGCGATGGCCGTATAGGTGGGTAGAAAGACGGCGTACGGAAGATCATTGCCGCGTGCGAACCGCGCCGTTTGGAAGTTCAGGATCGTCGAGATGAGAAAGACGCCGTTGAGCGAGATTCCCTTTTCGAGCAGATGCGCGGCCAGCCCGGCGGCGCGCGTGGTGCCATAGCTTTCGCCGGCCAGAAACACGGGCGAGCCCCAGCGCTGGTTTCCGGTGAGCCAGGTGCGGATGACCGTTCCCATGGCCTCGATGTCGCCGCGCAGCGAAAAGAAGCGCTTGCCCACCTCGGGCGATTTCGCGCGCGAATAGCCTGTGCCCACGGGGTCGATGAAGACGAGGTCCGATGCGTCGAGCCAGGTGGCGCTGTTGTCCACCAGACGGTAAGGCGGCGCCGGCATGGAGCCGTCCGGGTTCATGGGAACCCGCCGTGGACCGATGGCGCCCAGGTGAAGCCACAGAGAGCCCGCGCCAGGCCCACCATTGAAGCAAAACGTAACCGGGCGCTTTTGTTTCGGCGTTCCCTCCACCGTGTAGGCCGTGTAAAAGAGCTGCGCCTCGATCTCACCCGCTTCGGTGCGAACCGGCAAGAACCCCGCCGTGGAGTGATAGCGCAACTCGCGGCCGTTGCTGGTGATCGTCTGCGTCTTCAGCACCGGCGCCTCGTCCTTGAACACGAGCGGCGCGGGTTTGGGCGGCTGCGGCGGCGGCTGCTGCGGCCGCAGAGGCTGAACCGTCACGGACAGGAATAGCAGGAGAGTGGCGTTGCGTCGCATGGACCCCCTTCACAACGGCGAACGCCCCCCAACGGTTCTTCGCGGGGCGATAGACGGCCGGGGGAGCGGGTTTCGATTGAGTGTATCATTGGGCTCGGAATGAACCGCAGAAGCTTTCTTCACTCCGCCGCCACAGGTTCGCTGGGCCTGCTGGGCGCGCGGCCGGGCCTTTCCCAAAGCAGCCGGCCCAATATCATCTTTCTGCTCACCGACGACCATAAACTCGATGCGCTGGGCTGCATGGGAAACCGCATCATCCGCACGCCGCATCTGGACCGCCTGTCGCGCGAAGGCGTCACCTTCGATCAGCATTGCGTGACAACGGCCATCTGCATGACCTCGCGCGCCAGTATTTTCACGGGGCTTTACGCGCGCGCGCATGGGATTTGGGATTTTCAGAAGCCATTCACGGCAGCCCAACTGGCGCGCTCCTATCCCGAACTGCTGCGCGCCTCGGGCTACCACACCGGCTTCGTCGGCAAGTACGGCGTGGGCGCAGGCCCCACCATGCCGGCCAACCGTTTTGACTTCTGGCGCGGCGTGCCCGGCCAGGGGCCTCGCTTTCCCATTTATCAGGGACGCCAGGTGCAGGTCACGGAGATGTTCGGCGGCCAGGCGCGTGAGTTCCTCGACGAGGCGCCCAACGACAAGCCATTCTACCTCTCCGTGAGCTTCAACGTGCCGCACGTAGACGACGGCAGCCCCGAACAGTTCCGCCCTTCAAAGGCCACCGGGGGCATGTACGATCAGGTAACCTTCCCTGATCCCAAAACGGCCGTGCTGCGCACCATCGAACGTATGCCCATCGAGGTGCAGCGCTCTGAAGGGCGGCGCCGCTGGGCCGTGCGCTTCAGCACGCCTGAACTGTTCCAAACCAGTATGCGGAAATACTACCGGCTGATCACCGAAGTGGACACGCAGGTGGGACTGCTGCGAGAGAAGCTGCGCGAGCAGGGCCGCGACGGGAACACGGTGATCGTGTTCACCGGCGATCACGGTTTCTACCTCGGCGAACATGGCCTGGCCGGCAAGTGGCTGATGCACGAAGAGTCCATCCGGACGCCGCTCATCGTGCATGACCCGCGGTTGCCCGCCCGGCGGCGCGGAGCGCGTGTGAAGGAGACGACCCTGAACATCGACTTCCACCCGACCATACTCTCCCTGGCCGGACTTCGCGCGCCGGAGGGAACCATGGGACGGGATCTTACGCCACTGCTGCGTGGCCAGCGCGTGGCCTGGCGCAACGAGTTCTACTACGAACACAATTTTCCGAACAATGGCTGGATCCCGTCCACCGAGGGCGTGCGGACCAACGAGTGGAAGTACACGCTCTACACCGATTGCCAGCCCAGCTTCGAGGAGTTGTTCGACCTGAAGAACGACCCCATCGAGGCGCGGAACCTGGCGCGCGATGAAGAGCAGGCAGCGCGCATGGCAGCAATGCGTGCGCGTTACCGGGAGTGGCAAACCGCACTCGACAACTGGCGGGAAGGAGCGCCCTGGAGCGAACCCTCCTGAGGGCGCCGCTCCAGTTAAGCTACGGCCGCTTCTGCGCGTCGTGCTTTTCCTTGGCGATCCTGCCGCTCAACGCGTCCTGCTTGGCTTCGATCTTGGCGCGCTCGGCCGGCGTCAGGCCTTTGCCGTCCACACGGTCGCGCACGATCTCGCGGTGCAGCTTGCGCTCCTTTTGTTCCAGCTTGCGGGTCTCGTGGCGGGTAAGTTCGCCCGATTGCACGCCTTCCTTGATCCGCTTCTGCTGCTCCACCTGGCGGTTGGCCGGACGGTCCGCGGCGAACGCGGAAACGGCCGCCAGCGCGCCGCATAAAATCGTGGTCCGAATCAGGGTCTTCATGTTACTTTCTCCTGAACGGTTAAACTCGGACGCGCCGGCTAAGTTGCGCCGGGAAATGGAAACGCCGCGCGCCTCACGCTGCTGCCCCGCCCCGGCCGCGCTACTCGATGCGCGGCTCTTTGGTGGGCGCGGGCAACGCCCGCAGCATGCGGTCCGTATCGGAAGCAGGCGGCGCCGGAACCGGCAAGCTGAGCGGCGAACTGGGTGGGAAGTGCGGATGGATCATCGATTTGTACTGCGTGCAGAACGAGCGGAAGTCGCTGGTGACGCAGATGTACTGCAGCAACTCGTACATGCTTTGCAGGCGAGTATTCGTGGAGCGGTGCACGTCGAAGTGTTCGGCCAGTTGCTGGTCCACCAGTCCGGCCGTGCCGCTGGCCATAGAGAGTTTAGCCAGCGCGCCGGCGCCCGCGTAGGGATCGAAACCGGCAATGAGGTTGAACAACATGCCCCAGGCATCGGCATCCAGTTCCGGGTTCGGGTTAAAGGTGGTCGCGCCCTTGCGGAACTGAATGATGTGACCCAGTTCGTGGCCGATAACGAAGCCCATCTCGCTGGGTGAATCGCTGATCAGCTCTGACAGGGCATAGCTGATGGTGAGAGTGTTATCCGAGCTGGCCGAGGCATTGATTGTCCCAGAGGGATCAAACACAAGCCGCACCAGCGGGCTAAATGGATCCAGTCCGGGCGTACCCGTCATCGTGGCGCGCATGGCGTTAATCACCTTCCAGTACGCAAGTTGGATGCGGTCGTGATGTGAGATGGGCCAGCGCGCCGCGCCCGAGGGCAGCGGCGACAGTACGTTGTCCTGGGCATTCAAGGTCCAGGCCACCAGATTCAACGGCGCGCGTGTGCTCAGCTCAACGGTGCCCACATAGCCGCCTGGCAACGTACTGATGAGGTTGCGCAGATTGAACGAGGTATGCCCGAGCGCTGGCACGGTCACCTGGGAGGAACCCACTTGCGCGCCGTTGTGGTCCATAGCCCTCACCTGCACAGTGAGCGGGACATCGCTATACGGGTTGCCCACGGCGATGCCCAGGTCGGCGTTGGCGAAGGAACGGTACAGCGGTGTGGGCAGCGTCGGCGCCGCGGCGATGTCCACGCGCGGAATGCCTGACTCGATGGCGCGGAACAGCACGGTGCCGTGAATCGGAAGCGTCGCGTTCAGCACGGCCCAACCTGTGACCAGTTGCGGCGAAGCGCCCATTGAGCGCAGAATGCGCGTGCCTCCAGCGGGAATCGAAAAATTGGCCGACGCCGTAGGCCCGGCGCCGAAGTCCAGCGCGAGCGGCTGGCCGTCGTTGCCACGTATGCTCAACAACACACCGGCCGCAAGCGCCGGGTGCGGGTTCTGCAGAATGAGGCTGGTCTGCCAGCGCTGCACGGCCGTGCCTCCATCGGCCAGTTGCGGGAAATAAAGGTTGACATGGGCGGAGTCGGGGTCGAATTGCGCCAGCAGTGCGGAAGCTGCCAACAACAACACCGCGAGTAAGTTGCGGACCATAATTGACACTACAAAGTTTCCCGGAGGCCCGCAACCGGAAACAGACGTGGGCAGCGGCTTATGCGCTGCGTCGCGCGCGGGCGCGGCGGCGGGAATGGACGCGGCGCCCGCCTTCGCACCAGAAGCCGGAGTGCGCCGATGCGGCCAGATCCGAGACGCGCACCGGAGTCAGGTTGATTCCGGCGGAGAGGAACGGCGCGCCCCCCAGCGCGACAGTCTCGAACAGCACGCACGAGGCCCACAACAGCCAAGCGTCAAACGAGGCGTCCAAACCCAGCAGGAAGCCGGCCGATGCAACGGCCAACGACGCCAGTCCGAGTGATCCCCAGCTCAAACCCAGTGGTCCGAAATGCCTTGCCCAGTAGCGGCCAAACAGAGTATCGAGATTGACGCCAAACTGCCGGCCGAACTCCTCGAAAAAGGCGATGGCGGCGTCATCGTCAAGACCCAGGTCTTCCCGCAGGCGAGCCGCCGGAGTAACGCGCGACACCGGTACTCCAAGCTGCTGCGACGTGAAGTGGATCACCCGCTCCTCCAGCATCTCCAGCACGGCGCGTCTGGGCGCTGTGCGTATGAAAACACTTGAGGATGAGAGTGAGGCGGCCACGGTCTGTAGGAAACCAGCTTGGTAAATTATGCTGAATCCGGCAAGACCGTACCAGTACCCACTGGTTCCGGTACCTAACCCGGCGCGTTCTAGTACTTAGTGACGTACTTACTCAGGTGCGCGATCATTCAGGCCGTTGCGATGCGCTCGCCGTCGGACTGGCTCTGCTCGTTGAAGCTATAGCCGAAGCCGCGCACCGAACGGATGTAGCCCGGTCCCTCGGCATCGCCTTCAATCTTCTGGCGCAGGCGCAGCACATAGACATCGACGGTGCGATCGGTAACGGCGCGGTCGTGCCCCCACACGGCGTCCAGCAACTGCTCGCGGCTGAACACGACGCTGGGACGCGACATCAGGAATTCAAGCAGCCGGAACTCGGTGGCCGTAAGCGTCACCTCGTCGCCACCGCGGAAGACGCGGCAGGAATTGCGGTCCAGTTCGAGCACGCCCGAGCGCAGGGAGCTTTGCGGCGCGGTTTGCGGCCGGAACTGGATCCTGATGCGCGCGATCAGTTCGCGAATGAAGAAGGGCTTGACGATGTAGTCGTTGGCGCCCAATTCGAGGCCCACAATGCGGTCGGCTTCGCTGGCGCGCGCGGTGAGAAAAATCACGGGAATGTGCGCCAGTTCCGGGCGGGCGCGGATGCCTTTGCAGATGTCCAGGCCATCGGAATCCGGCAGCATGATATCGAGCAAAATGAGGTCAGGCCGTTCCCGCCGGCAGAGTTCGATGGCGCCCTTGCCAGTTTGCGCGCCCACCATGTGAAAGCCTTCCTTCTCCAGGTTGTACTTCAGAAGCGCGAACAGATCGGCGTCATCCTCGATGAGCATGATCTTCTTCATCCTGTTTCTCCTGTTCCTCTACTCAGGATAAAGCGGGTTTCGTGACGAAGCGATGACAGAGCCGTGAATCCCGGCTTACGATCCCCGCTTCTCATTCGGCGGACACTCGCGGCGCATCCAAGCTCGCGTGGCTGGGCGCATGATCGCCGATTCCATTGTCATGGTCGGGCAGCGTAAACGAAAACGTGGAACCCTTGCCGGGCTCGCTTTCCACCGCGACGTCGCCGCCATGCGAGCGCGCCAGGTGCTTCACAATCGCCAGCCCCAACCCTGTGCCGCCCAACTCACGCGAACGGGCCTTGTCCACGCGGTAGAAGCGTTCAAACAGGCGCGGCAACTCTTGTTTGGGAATTCCGATGCCGGTGTCGCGCACGAAGAAGCGGATGAAACCGGGGCGCGCTGCGCCGTCCGCGCCGAGGGTGATCCGTCCTCCATCGGGCGTGTACTTGATCGCGTTTTCCAGAAGATTGCACAGCGCCTGGTGAACGGCCTTCCAGTCGCAGAACACCTCCTGGCCGGTGGGCGCGGGCAGCGTTTCAATGACGAGAGATTTCTTTTGGGCCAGTGGCCGCATGGCGTCGGCGCAGTCCATCAGGAGCTTGCCCGTGTGATAGCTGGCGAATTGAAACTTCTGATTCCCGTGCTCCGTGCGGCTCAGCGTCAACAGGTCGCCCGCCAGATTGGTGAGACGCTCTGCATTCTGGCGGATGATGTTCAGGAACTGGACGTTGTGCGCCGGGTCATGCACGGCGCCGTCGAGCAGCGTTTCGGTATAACCCTGAATTGAGGCAAGCGGCGTGCGCAGCTCGTGGCTCACGTTGATGACGAAATCCTTGCGGATGCGCTCCTGGTTTTCCAGCTCCTGATGCTCGTGCTGAAGCTGTTCGAACATGCGCTCCAGCTTAACGCCCGTGTCGTTCAACTTGGAGCCAAGAATGCCCAGCTCGTCAGAGCCGATGCTGGAGAGGCGCGCGCTGAAATGGCCTTCGGCGAGCTTGCGGGCATAATCGATGATGGCTCCGAGCTTGAAGGAGACCCGGCGAGCGAACCAGGCGGCGACAAGGAACGCGGGTAGAAAGGCAAGGCCGGTGGAGATGAGCATCCGCCGCCGGATCTGATCCACCTGCGACTGCACCTCGGCCAGCGGCACGGCCAGACGCACGGCGCCAAGGTGGTGAGGGAGGGCCACATAAAGAAAGTCGATGTTCCGCGTGGTGCTGCGGCGAGTTTCGGCGCCGGTGCGGCCGGACAGGGCCACGGCGAATTCCGAGCGCGCCTTGTGATTCTCCATCCGCACCACGTCGGCTTCGGAGTCGGCCAGCGGTACGCCCTGATGATCGATCAGTGTGACGCGCGCGCCGGAGGCTTGGGCGATCTCACGCGTGCGGCGGCGCAGGGCGTCTCCGGTTTCATCGCCGAAGGTGAGGTCGAGCATATGGCCCTTCTGCACCAGCTCGCGTTCCAGCGTCTCGCGAAAGCTCGTTTCGGCGATCTTGGAAACCAGAATGTCAACGGCGGCCAGCGCCACCACGAGCACGCAGAGCACTCCGGCAATCAACTTCAGGAAGATTCGGGCGGTCATGCCAGGCCAGTCCCAGTATCGCCTACAATGAACCCATGGCGACAAAACAATCCGATGAAACCAAGAGCCGTAGAGGCATGTTCAAGGTAGGAGCGGCGGTGGCTGGACTGGCCGCGGCCACGGCGGCCACGGCGGCGGCGCAAGGGGCTCCCGTAAAGAAGGTGCACCGCAAAGGCGGGGCCAGGCCGAAGGGAACGCCGCTGTTCAATGGCGCGGTCAGCTACGGCAACCTGCTGTTCATTGCCGGCAAAGGCGCGCACTTCCAGGGTGACATCAAGGCCCACACCGATCATGTACTGAAGGAGATTCAACGCGAGTTGGAAAACGCCGGATCGTCCATGGATAAGGTGCTCAAGTGCAACGTGTACCTGAACGACCTGAAGGATTACTCCGCCATGAACGAGGTATTCAAGGGCCGTTTTGGCGAGGAGCCTCCTGTGCGCACCACCATAGCGGCGGCCGGCGGGATCCCCGGCGACTCGCTGGTGGAGATCGACGTCATCGCCTACATCTAAGATCCGGCGGCAAAACACGAACACGAAACGCATGGCGCCCCTCAGCGGGCGCTTTGTGTTATCAGCGGTGTGGTGGAGAAAAGAGGAGAAGTGTGGTACGCCCGAGAGGATTCGAACCTCTGGCCTTCTGCTCCGGAGGCAGACGCTCTATCCGGGCTGAGCTACGGGCGCGTGACCTTCATTGTAGCGCGAATCACCATGAGTTTGCGCGCGCAACCTTGCATTCTTCGCTTCTGAAAGCGAAACCGGCCGGCTGAGCGTCGCTGTCAGCGAAATGCCCAACCGGCCGGACCGCATTGCGGTTACAAAGCTAATAGACTGGCGCTAGACGGCCACGTCCACGCCCATCGAGCGCGCCGTCCCCTTCACCTGCTCCATCACCTTTTCCAACTCGAACGAGTTCAGATCCACCATCTTGATCTTGGCAATCTCCTCCACCTGCTTCAAGGTGATCTTGCCGACCTTGTTCCGGTTCGGCTCAGCAGACCCCTTGGCCAGATTGACCGCGCGCTTGATCAGCACCGGCACGGGAGGCGTTTTCGTGATGAACGTGAAGGAGCGGTCCGAAAAGACGGTGATCACGACGGGGATGATGAGCCCTTCCTGATCCTTGGCCGACGTCTTGGCGTTGAAAGCCTTGCAGAACTCCATGATGTTCACGCCTTGCGGGCCGAGCGCCGTACCCACCGGAGGGGCCGGAGTGGCCTTACCCGCCGGAATCTGCAACTTCACCATCGCCTGAACTTTCTTCGCCATTGTTCCTTTACCTCGTCAATCCGTTATGGTGTTCCGCCGCGAGCCAGGGGCTCCAGCCGCGGGTCAATTCAGTTTTTCCACCTGCAGGAAGTCCAATTCGACGGGCGTCGAACGCCCGAAGATGGTCACCAGCACGCGCAGAGTGTCGCGTTCCGTGTTGACCTCGTCGACACGGCCCGAGAAATTCGCAAAAGGTCCTTCCGTGATCCGCACCATCTCGCCCTTGTCGAAGCTCATCTTTGGGCGTGGACGCTCGGCCGAACTCGTCTGGCGGTACAGCACGGAGTTCACCTCATCGGCGGTCAACGGCACGGGATCCTTGCCGCCGCCCACGAAACCGGTCACGCGCGGCGTCTCTTTCACGGCGTGCCACAGCGTTTCGTTCATCTGCAACTGCACCAGCACATAACCCGGATAGAGCAGGCGCTTGCTGGTCACCTTCTTGCCGTTCCGCATCTCGACGACCTCTTCGGTCGGGATCAGAATCTCGCCCAACTGATCGGCAAAACCGAATGCGCCCGCGCGCGTGCGCAGCGATTCCCGCACCTTGTTCTCGAAACCCGAGTAGGTGTGGATGATGTACCAGTTCATGTCCGGACGCTGCACGGCATCCGGGGAAACCTGTGTTGTGGGGACCAGAGGCGCGGGCGACGCTTCCTGCTCAGCGGCTTCTTGCGATGCCTGGCCGGCGGCGAGCGATTCGGAAGACTCCGCCGGGGAGGGCGTGGACTCTTCTGCTTCGGCTTCCGGTTGGGCCTGGGCGTCAGCTTCGTCCGGACCGAGGTATTCTTCAGGCATCGTTCCCTCTTACTTTTGCGTGAGCAGATCGAACAGCCGCGTGATGGCGCGGCCCAGCACCAGGTCCACGGCCCAGAAGTAGGCTGCGAAGAGGAACACCGTGATGATGACCACGACGGTGGTGGTTTGCACCTGCTCGCGCGTGGGCCAACTGACGCGGCGCATCTCGGACTGCAAGTCGCCTACATATTCCTTCACGCGCGCCGTCCACGACTGCAAACCGGCCAGCGGTTTACCCCCGTCCATCGGTGCGCTCTTTGAAACTACTTCAGCCATCGTATTGTCCAGTCTGTTGAGAAGCTGGCAGGGGCGGCAGGAATCGAACCCGCACTAGCGGTTTTGGAGACCGCCGTTCTACCGTTGAA
>JADLCT010000087.1 GCA_020847045.1 Bryobacterales bacterium
CCTCGGGCACGTGCGGCTCAAAGTGGGGCACGGTCCAGGAGAGATAGAGGTAGAACGGATTGCTCTTGTTGCGGCGCACGAAGTCGAGGGCGCGCTGGTTCATCACGTCGTTGGCAAAGGTCTGGCGGCCGGGGGTGTCGTTGCCCTTGAGGTGAAGCTCTTTGTCGTTGTCATAGAGGAAGCGCGGGTATTGGAAGTGGGCGTGGGCCTGGTGGAGGAAGCCGACAAACTCATCGAAGCCGTGTTTCCAGGGCACGCCGGTGGTGTTGATGTCGCCGAGCCCCCATTTGCCGAAGAGGCCGGTGTTGTAGCCGGCGTCCTTCATCACGTTGGCGACGGTGCGTTCCTCGGGCAGCAGCGGCGCGCCGCCGACGTTGCAGCGGATGGGGGTGTGTCCGGTGTGGAGTCCGGTCATGAGGCAGCTGCGCGACGGGGCGCAGACGGTGCAGCCGGCGTAGGCGTCGGTGAAGCGTGTGCCTTGCGTGGCGAGCTTGTCGATGTTCGGCGTCTTGATGGACTTCTGTCCATAGCAGCCGAGGTCGCCATAGCCCATGTCGTCGGCCATCATCCAAATGACATTGGGCTTCTTTGCGGCTCCGTGCAGCGGCAGGACGGAGGCGGCGGCGCCCGCGAGCAATTCCCGGCGAGTGATCGGATTCATGCTGGCAGTATATCGCCGCGCGGGGTGGAGGAACGGGCGCCGAAGCGGACCGCCGAGCGGGCGCGGCCCTTGGCGGCTTCGGCCTCGCGGTTGCGCGCCGGCGCGGTGGTTTCGAGCGCGGTGAGCAGGCGTTGGGCAGCGGCGGCGACTTCGTCCACCGCGGCGGCGAAGGCTGGCTCATTGGCTTTGGATGGCCTTTGAAAGCCGCTGATCTTGCGCACGAATTGCAGCGCGGCGGCGCGGATCTCGGCTTCGGTGACGGGCGGATCGAAATTGAAGAGCGGCCGGATGTTCCTGCACATCGCTTCATCATCGCAACTCGCCCGCCGCGTGGAGGGGCGCGCCGCGGAGGGTTGCCCACCATGGGACAGGCGCCGCCGGCGCGATCCGCGTGCGCGCGCGGCTACCGCATCGAGGCGAGCAACTCGGCGAGGCGGTCGAAGGTCTGCCCGGCGCCGGTTTCCATGCCCGATTGCAGATGGCCGTTGCGCGCTTCGACGCTCTTGTGGCGTACGAGCGTCGTCATGCGCGTGCGCTCGCCGAGGTCCTCCAGGCACATGGTGGCGAGCCATTCCGGATTGCCGAACTTCGGCTCCTCGTAGCACTCGGTGCTGACCACCATTTCCGGCGGCACAATCTCCTGGTAGACGCCGTGGAAGGCGAACTCCTCCCCGCCGTCCATGCGCAGCACGAAGCGCCACGAGCCGCCGGTGCGAAAGTCCATCTCGCACACGGGCATGGTGGAGCCGCTGCAACCCCACCACTGGGAAACATACTCGGGCTTGGTCATCGCTTCAAACACGAGGTGGCGCGGGGCGTCGAACTCGCGCGTTAACAGGATCTCCAGATCCGACGGCAGCGTCACCACGAGGGCGGAACTATTTTGAACGGGCATTCCTTTTCTCCTTCTCCTTCATCTGTTGCAGGACGGCATCCAGCCGTGTGAAGCTCTCCTCCCAACAAGCGCGGTAGTGTTCGACCCACTCGGAAACCTCCTTGAGCGGTCCGGCCTCGATGCGGCAGGGCCGCCACTGCGCTTCGCGCCCGCGCGCGATGAGGCCCGCGCGTTCGAGCACCTTGAGGTGCTTGGAGACGGCGGGCAGGCTCATCGCAAAGGGCGAAGCCAGTTCGGAGACAGTGGCCTCGCCGCCGGCGAGACGGGCGAGGATGGCCCGGCGCGTGGGGTCGGCCAGCGCCGCGAAGGTGGTGCTGAGAACGTCCTGCGTCATTTGTGATAAACCAGTTGGTTAATTAACTGGTGAGTTAAATATAAACCGGGGCGGTAGCGGAGTCAACCGTTTTTTCGACGGGTTGTCGCTAGCTTTCGTAGTTGTCCGGTTTGATTAGCACGTTAGTTGTCCGGTCTGGTTTCAGTTTGCCATTGGCGGCACGGCCGTAGCGAAGCCCTGCGACGCCGTCAGGCGGCGCGTTTAGGGCGAAGCGAAGGCCGGGGCGCCAATGGCTGGCCGTCGGCGTCATACCGGCCCACCACATGCGGGCCGAACCGGATCGAAACTGTCCCATCCAGGTGGTCATGAATCACCACCGTCTGGCCGGCCAGGCTATGCCTCCACCGGCACTTCTCAATCTGCCACCAGCGATCCCGGATGGACACCGTGTTGTCTTTGCTCACCACCCGTTCGGTCTGCACGCTGAACACCCAATCCAGATCCTTCCTCGCACTCATTCGGAATGCTGTGCCACGCTCGGCCGCCTGCACTGCAAACTTCCGGTTGAACTCCTCGATGTACCGCTCGCGCAGAAACCGGTTGGCCTCCTCAACTGTTCTGATTCCGGCCAGCCGCAGCTCCTGTGGCAGCCGGTTCTGCCAGGTGCCGAAGTTCCGCTCGCTCCGCCCCCGCGCCTGCGGCGAGTAGGCTGGGATCATCTGAATCCCCAACTCCTTCAGCGCCCGTCCCACCTGCGTCAACCGCGTCTTGTCCACCCGCTCACCTTCCTTGGGCGTGTAGAAGAAGTGGCTGCCCCGGTCGCTGTACAGGCTGCAAAACAAGCCTTTCCGCTCAATCACCTCGCGCAGGCCAGCCATCACCGTCCGCGTCGACTCTTCTTCCACCAGTTGCGCATGGAAGATCTCGCTGGTGGCGTCGTCTAAGATCACGATCAGGTCGTAGTAGCGCTCATCCTGAAACCACCGGTGCTTGCTGCCGTCGATGTGCAGCATCATCCCAGGCATCGGCCGCCGCGGCCTCCGCCTCCGGTGCTTGCCCCGCTTGCGGCTCCGCGCCACCAGTCCGGCGCCTTGCAGCGCCTGCTTCACCCAGCTGTAGCTCAGCCGAATGCCGTGTTCCTCCCGCAACTTCTCGTGAAAGTGCTTCACGCTCAAGTCGAAGTACCGCTCCTGGTACAGGTGCAGCACTCGCTCGGCTGTTTCCATCGGCACACGGTGGTAGCTGTTCTTCCCTCGCCGCTGGTCGAACAACCCGTCATAGCCATGCTCCTGATAGCGCTGGCGCATCCGTTGCATGTTGCGCACGCTCATCCCGGCGATCTCGGCCGCCTCGATCCAGAGGATCTTCCCGGCCAGCGCCTTCAAAATCACATCCTGTAACTTCATCATCCGCTCCATCTCTCGGGCGGGAATCGGCCGGCTCGGTGTCTCCACCTCGCCAGCTAACCCCGCCCGGGCTGGACCGGACAACTGTCGTGTCAATTGCGCCGGACAACTAGCGTGTTAGCGACACC
>JADLCT010000088.1 GCA_020847045.1 Bryobacterales bacterium
CTTTGGTCTGGGCGGGCAGCACGCGGTGAGGCGCTGGATGCAGGGCCGGGACCGCGGCCACGCGTCGCGCCTGAAGCAGGAGGACGAGGTGTCGCTCTGGCGGCACCTGTAGCCGCGGCGGTGTGAGAAAGCGCGGCGGGCGCTCACCGGTTGAAGGGCGGGAAGATCACTAGGACCGTCTTACCGTCCTTTGCTCCCAATACCCGGAAGCGGTCATAGGTGAGGGTTTCGCTGCCATCGCTATCCTTGCGTTCCGCTTGTGGCTTCCCGTAGGCCTGGCGCACCTCGGTAATGGTGAGAAGCGGCGCCGCGAGAAACCCGAATGCGCCAGTGCCGGCGCATGGACCGCTCTGCGCCCCCCAACTGGTGGCTCGCAGACTGGGCAGGAGCCGCTGGTCGGCGAGCATTCTCACGTTCACAAGATCCGTGTCCGGTGTGGGGGCGGGGAATCCGCACCAGTCGCTGGCGCTGGTTTGTCTGAGGGCGTCCAGTATGATGCCTGTCTCAGCCGCAGCCAGGCTAAACGATGCGGGCTTCAGCGCGTCAAGCTTCTTCCTGGCATCCTGATGTGACGGTTCGAAGGCCAGCACGGCGCTCCAGGCAGCTCTGGCCTGCTCCTCGCGCCCCGCCGCCAACTCCCTATCGCCACGCGCGACAACAGCGGCAAGGGCTTTTGACCGCGTGTACTGTGCGCAGGCAGTGGTTGCAGTCATCACACAGAGGGCGATACACGTTCCAAGGTTGCGGTGCATATGTCGCAATTGTTTGGAGCGCTCAGCCGCGAACACAAGCGGCAAAGGTGTCCATGGCGCGGAATGGACAGGTTTGGACAGCTTTGGCGCCCGTCGCGGCCCTAAATGGCAAACCCCGCGACGCCGTGGCATCGCGGGGCATGCTGCTCAAAGGCCACCGGTAGGTGGATCCTGTTGTTGGCCTAGAATCTGTACTTCAGGCCGAACTGGATGTTGCGCGGCGCGTTGATCTGGCCCGTGATGGAGCCAAAGCTCGCCGGCGAGGTGATGTCGCGGCCGGGGGGGCCCCAGCTCACCGAGTTCAGGATGTTGAAGAACTCGGCGCGGAACTCCAGTGTCTGGCGCTCGGTGATGGCGAAGTGCTTGCCGAGCGAGGTGTCCAGGTTGAAGAACCCGGGAGCGCGCTCGGTGCCGACGCCGCCGCTGCCCAGTTCGCCCTGGGCCGGAACGCCGTAGGCGCATGTGCCGTTGTCGACGCCGGCCGTGCAGAAGGCCGAGGCGGCGATGTCGCCAAACCAGCGGTCCACCGTGCGGGTGGAGGGCGCCGACATGGTGCGGTAGTAGTTCGGCCGCGCGTTGCCGCGGGGGCTGCGGCCGGAGTTGGTGTTCTGCGTGCCGGCCGTGATCGTCACCGGGAAGCCGCCGCGCAGCGACATGTTGTAGTTGATGTTCCAGCCGCCGAAGACCAGATCGAGAGCGCGGGAGCCGGGCACGAACTTCTGTCCCTTGCCGAAGGGCAGATTGTAGACGCCGGCCGTGGTGAAGTTGTGGCGGACGTCGAAGCAGGCCGGGCCGTAGTTGCCGCGGCGGTTGTAGGCATCCTGCCAGTAGGCGCCTTCCGAGTTCACGCCACCGCAGCCGTAGTAGCCGAGGCCGTCCGTGTTGGTTTTGGACAGTGTGTACTGGAAGAGCATCTCGAAGCCGCCCGTCATGCGGCGCCGGCCGCTGAGTTGCAGGGCGTTGTACCAGGAGGTGCCGCTGGATTCGGTAAGGGCGATGTTGCCGACGTTGGGCAGGATGGTGGCCAGCGGACGCCGGTCATTGATGGGCGCCCAGGTGGCGTAGGGGCCGGTGCCGCGAACCGGGTTATTGCCCTCGTGAGGAATCACCAGGTGGGTTCCGCGCTGGCCGACATAGGCGACGTTGATGCTGGTGGCCTTGTCCAGTTCCCGTTCGATGGCGAAGTTGAACTGGTTGGTCATCTGCGGGCGCAGATTCAAATCCCAGGCGCGGCCCTGATAGAAGGGGGCGGCCGTGGGGCTGCTGCGCGGGCTGGTGAGGTCGCCGCGGGCCACCACATCGGTGAAGCCCGTGGTGATGCGGCCCGGCGTGGCACTGTCGTAGGTGACGTTGGATTCGGTGAAGAACGGCGGATTCAACGTCAGGCGGAGGTTTGCGCCGGTGCCTTCCAGGAAGTTCGACAGACGGTAAGCGGCGCGCACGACCGTTTTGGGCGTGATCGTCCAGGCGATGCCGAGATTGGGGTTGAACTGCTTCCTGTACGCCTTATAGAGAGCGCGGCCGTATTCGCCCGAGCCAGGGTAGATCAACTGGCCGGTGAAGGTGTTGATGTTCACCTGGCGGTCGTTCACCTCATAGATGGGCGACATGTACTCCCAGCTCACGCCGTAGTTGAAGGTGACGTTGCGGCGGATCTTCCAGGAATCCTGCATGAACACGATGTTGCGCCACTGGCGGTGTCCCCAGGGACCGCTGACGGCGCCGCGGCCCTTGCTGGCCAGGGTGTCGAGCAGGAAGTCGCCGGTGTCGATGCCGGAGTAAGCGCCGTTGTAGACGAACGAGCCCAGCGCGCCGTTGTTGCCGGCATAGTAGCGGTTCTGGCGCATGCGGAGCAGGTTGACGCCAAACCGGAACAGATGCGAGCCGGTCTGATAGGTGTTGTTGGATTGGAACTGGAACTTGTTGTCTCGAGTGGTGGCGATGGTGGCCGCCGAGCCCGCGGCCGTGAGGCCCTGGCCAATCGTAAAGCTCGAAAGCCCCGCGATCGGCTGGCCGCCCGGAATGCCGAACTTCGAGTTGCCGTCGGCGCCGAGCTGGCCGGACCAGTCAATCACGCGGTCGTCGATGCCGACCAGGCTGTAGCTGAAACGGTTGTCGCTGACGAGGTTCGCGCTCCAGGTGCGAGTCCAGTTGAGAACCGAGGACCAGGTGGGGCCATAGTTGCCGCCGGGCATCTGGGTGGGCAGAGCCAACTGCGAGCCATAGGTGTCATACAGGCCCTTGGAGAAGCGGAACATCAGGTTGTCCTTCTCGGTCAGGCGGTAGTCGACCTTGGCGTCGCCCTGCTTATTGGACAGGAAGTTGCGCGTGGCGCCGATGTAGTTCGAGGTGACGCCCAGGTTGCCGGAGCCAATGTTGTTCGGCAGCGGGTACAGCGAAGGATTGCTGAACAGAAAACGGGCCGTCGGGCCAAAGCGGGCCACGGGAACCTGGTTGTTCGGGAAGGGCGTGCGCGTGGCGAGCGAGGTGCCCGTGCTGGGGTCGCGAATAATATTGTTGGCGTTGACGGCCAAAAGCTGGCTCAAGTCGCCGTTGCGCCAGGCGGCCGGAGCGACGCTGGCCGTGGCCGGACCGGCGATGCGGCGTTCGGTCTGCTCGTAATCGACAAAGAAGAAGGCCTTGTCGCGTTTGATCGGGCCGCCGAAGGTGCCGCCAAAGATGTTCTGCCGCAGAGCCTGCTTCTTCACGTTGTTGCGGTTGTTGAAGAAGCCGTTGGCGTCGAGTTTCTCGTTGCGGAGGAACTCGAAGGCGCTGCCGTGAAACTCGTTGGTGCCGCTCTTGATGGACATGACGACGCTGGCGCCGCCGACGTTGCCGAACTCGGCGCCGGCGTTGCCGGTAACCACCTTCACCTCTTCGAGCGCATCCACGTTGGGCTGGTAACCGATCTGGTTATCCACGCTCTGGTTGATATCCACGCCGTCGAGAATAAAGTTGTTCGTCTGTTCGCGGTTGCCGTTCACCTGCGGGCGCGAGCCGGAGCCCTGAAAACGGGCCGCCGTGTTCATCGCGTTGGGCGACGTGGAAACGGCGCCGGGGATGAGCAGGGTGAGCGAAGCGAAATTGCGGCCGTTCAGCGGAATGCTGGTCAGCTTGGTGGAGGACAACGTGTCGCCGGTGGCCTGCGTCTCGGTTTGCAGGAGCGGACCCACGTCGGAGACCTCGATGGTCTGCGTCGTGTCGCCCAATTCCAGTTTCACGTCGATACGGGCGATCTGGTTGGCATCGACCTTGAACGGACCGATGACCGACTTCTTAAAGCCCGGGGCTTCCACCGAGATGGTGTAGTTGCCGACACGCAGGAAGGGGAAATTGTACAGCCCCTCCGCATTGGTTGTGACGGTGGAGCGGACGTTCGTCTCCGTGTTGGTGGCCGTGACCGTGGCGCCGGCGACGATCGCGCCGGTTGGGTCGTTGGCGCTGCCCGTAATGGATGCTGTGATGGTTTGCGCCGGTAGGAATGCGGCGAAGCAACAGAACATCACGACGAGCGCAATGAATTGTTTATTCATTAAGCTGCTTTCTCCTTATGCTGGTTCACTGACTGATTTCCGGAACAGGAAGACGCCCGGGAGGGGCGGTTCTTCTAAATCCCATAGAAACCCAAGCGATCGCGCCTGCGATCTACGACAGAAGCAATTTAACTGCCAACCACGGCCTATTCATAAGTCCTTACCGTGCAACAGACAAACACGCACTTCCCTTGCGGACCTTACTAACACTGGAATCCGCACCCCACTTTCAGGAGTTCGAACGGAGAATTCCTTTGAGTGGCTTAGTAACTCCGCCCCGGACAAGTTTCAATTGGATCTGATACCTGTCGGCGCGCATAACGGAGTGCGTGATTTCCAGTGGCTGGCCGCCGCGAAGAAAAGTGAGTCGCTCGCCACCCAGGGCGGGAGAACCTTCGGGGACTTTTAACAGCCCGGCCTGACGACGGTCCAGCGCCACGGCGAAATGTATTTGCGTGGCGTGGTCGGCGACGAGTCCGAATTTTCGTTCTAATGTTTCGTACAGCGAGTTGACCGCGAAATCGGTATTCAGCAGATCCGCCGCCAGAGAGCAGGGCACACATACGGTCTGTAAGCCCATGGGCTGGCCTGCGGCCAGACGGAGACGCTCCAGCCTGTAGACAGGACTGCCTTCATCCAGATTAAGTTTGACGGCCAGCCCGCAATCGGCCTCAATGATGCGCTGATCGAGAATCCTGGAGGCGCTACGCAGGCCGAAGTCCCGCATCTCTTCGGTAAAACTGCTCAGATCTCTGGGGCCGAACTGGATCTTACTGTCGGCCACGAACGTGCCGCGTCCCTGCTCGCGGCGGACCAGGTCGGCCTGAACCATTTCCTGCAGAGCCTGGCGCACGGTTGCCTTGCTGACGCCGTAAAGGACAGCCAGTTCATCCTCTGTCGGCAGTTTTTCGTGCGGCTTCCATTCGCCCTGCTGAATGCGGTCCACCAGCGCGATGCGGAGCTGGTGATAGAGCGGAACGGGCGAGCGCTTATCCAACATCTTGGCTGCGGCAATCCTCAAAAATTCATTATGAAGACCTGTTGACAGAACGATAGTAGGACTGCAAAGCAGGGTTGTCAAGGCCCTGCGGCGGATTCCGCGGGAAATTGCGAAGTGGGCTGGAGAGGGGCGGCCGTTAGAGCAGCGAGGCGTCCAGGCGGGGCTCGGGATCGGCGGACTCCAGCGCCGGAACCGGCTCGCGGCCGGTCAGATAGCCGCGCAGCTCGTCGTGCGAGCCGTCAAAGTGGAGGTTCAGCAACTCGTCGATGGCCAGGCGGCGCATCTCGGCTTGCGAAATGAGGGGTGTGTAGAGGAACGTGCGGCCCTGTTTGCGCCGGGCGACGCGGCCGCGTTTCAGCAGACGCTCGAGCAGCGTCATGACGGTGGTGTAAGCGAGAGGACGGCGGGTGGCCATCTCCTCCTGTACGCGCCTGACGCTGGACTCGCCGAGCCGCCAAAGGGACTTGAGACATTCGATCTCCAGGGGCGGTGGCAGCTCGCGCGGGGCCGGAGAGCGTCGCATGGGCGGGTCAGTTTCCTTTGAGCGCGTCGTTCAGGCGGTCGGCGAACAGCGAGGGGCCGGGGTCGGGACGTGTGCGCTGCCGGTTGCCGGCCGGCGCGGCGTGCGGCGTGGCCTGGGCCTGCGGGGGCGCGGGCGGGGTTGTGTGCTGTTCCGGCTCGGGCGTCCCGGCGGCCAGGAAGCGCTCCTTCTTAAGGATGGTGCGTTCGAGCGGCGGGCTCCAGCCGGTCCAGAAACCTTCCATCACCTTGTCGCGCTCGATCGTGCCGCGGATGGTCTCCATTTTCGAGTCCAGGTTGTCGAGGTGGTGCAGCAGCATGGCCTCGGCGAACACGGGCACCTTGGGCGAGCCGAACTCCAGCTCTCCGTGGTGGCTGAGGATCATGTGATCGAGCAGCAGCTTCAGCTTCGGCGGGAAGTCCGGCAGCTCACTCACTTTGCGGTTCACCAGCGAGAGGCCGATCTGAATGTGTCCGATCAGTTGTCCGATGTCGGTGTAGCCGAAGCCGCGCTCGTAGCTCAGCTCCTCGATCTTGCCGATGTCATGCAGGATGACGCCGGCCAGCACGAGGTCGCCATCCACATACGGATAGAGCGGCGTAACCACCTTGGCCAGGGCGCACAGGCTGAGCACGTGTTCGATGAGCCCGCCGAGCCAGGCGTGGTGGATGGACTTGGCCGCTGGTGCGTTCTTGTAGCGCGAGGAGATGGACTCGTCGGCGAGGATCGCCTCCAGCAGGCCGCGCAGGTGTGGGTTCGCCATGCCGGCGACGATGCCGCGCAACTCGGCCAGCATCTCGTCGCGGTCGCGCGTGGAGGCGGGAAAGAAGTCGGCGAAGTCCACCTGGCCGTCGCTCACGCGGACCAGTTTGTGAATCGTGAACTGAAGCCGGTTGTTATAGACGCTGGGCACGCCGGCGGCCTTGACGAAGTCGTTCTTCTCGAAGGTGTCCACCACCTGCTCGACGTTATCCCACATCTTGGCGTCGACGTCGCCGGACTTGTCGGCGAGTTGCAGCGACAGAAAGGGCTCGCCGGATTTCTTCTGGCGGACCTCCTTGGATTGCACAAGAAAAATGCCGGTGATTTGCGTCCCCGGCTGGAGGTCGCGGATGTAATGAGATTTCATGAAATAGTCCGGCCCATGCCGGCGCTGGCCAACGTTATTCCTTGGGCTTGCTGGAGGTGCCCGGAATCGGCACCAGCCACAACAGCCGCTTGCGCCGCGGATTCGCCGCCACTTCTTCCTTGGTCACGGTTTCCGGCTTCAACTGGGCCGGGTCGGTCCACTTGGTCTCCTTGCCGGGAGCCGCGGAGCTATCGGCCCAGCCCTCCTTGATTTCCAGGAAGGCGTCCTGCCGCAGCGCCGTCAAATACTCGCGAATTTTCGGCTGGAACCGGGTCATGTAGAGCTTTTCGCTGATCTCGCTGTCCACCTCTTCGAAGGCGGCCAGCCCGGCTTTGTGGCGCTCCTCGATTTTCAAAATCAGGAATCCGTTATCCACCTTGATCGGGTCGGTGACGTAGTTGCGCTGCTGCGCCCAGAGGACATCTTCGAGCTCCTTCTTCAGGTCTCCGCGCTTGAAGGCGCCCAGATAGCCGTCTTCGCGGACCGAAGCCGCGTCGGAGTTGTCGCGCACCAGGTCCGCGAATCGCTCGCCCTTGCGGGCGCGGGCCACCAGGTCCTTGGCTTTCTTTTCGGCGGCGGCCACGCCAGCGGCGTCCTTGCCTTCGGTGCCCACCAGCAGTTCCCGCAGGAAGATGCGCTCCTCGCGCTGGAAGTCGTTCTTGTGCTCGTTGTAGTAGGCTTCCTTTTCCGGCTTGGGAATGTTGATCTTGCTGCCGACCTCCTGCTGGATGACGCGCTGCGTGACCATTGAGTTCTTCATGTCGTTCTTGTAGTCTTCAAACGGCATGCCGGTTTGTTCGCGCACCAGTTTGGCCAGCGCCTCCGGATCGGTGATCTTGTACTGGCGCATGATCTCGTTGACCTGCTTGCTCACTTCGGCATCGACGTTTATGCTCAGGTCGCGGCCCTTCTGCTGCAGCAGAAGTTGATCGATGCGGTTGGCCAGAACGCCGCCTTCGCGCTCCTTGTACTCCTTCTCCAACTGCTCACCCTTGAGGCCGCGCTGCATGAGTTCGGCGCGCAGCAGCCCGCGGGATTTCTCGATTTCCGTGCGGGTAATGATGTCGCCGTTGATCTTGGCGATAATCTCTTCGAGAAGCTGGACGTCGGCCGCCGGGGCGGACACGGCCAAAGCGGCCGCCGCCAGAAGGTACTTCCTCATGGAAACCATTATCCGACAGGAGTCCCGGCTTTGAGAAGTGGGCCGTGCCGGCACGGCGGGCGGCGGGAGCGGCAGGATGAAGCGAACCTACAAACTGACTCTGGAATACGACGGCACGCGCTACAGCGGCTGGCAGGCGCAGGCCAATGCGCGCACGGTGATGGGTGACCTGATTGGCGCCGCCCAGGACCTCTTTCAGACGGGCGTGGAGGTGATGGGCGCCGGGCGTACCGACGCGGGCGTGCATGCGGCGGCGCAGGTGGCTCATCTGCGGGTGACGCCGCGCGAAGCGCTCCGGCCGGAACGGATCCTGGCGGAGTTGAACCGCCGTTTGCCGCATGACATCGCGATTCTCGAACTCGACGAGGCGCCGGCGCGGTTTCACGCGCGGCATGACGCGGCCGGGCGCGTGTACACCTATCAGATCGCCACGCGGAAGACGGCGTTCTCGAAAAAGTATGTCTGGTGGATCAAGGAGCCGCTCGGCGTGGAGCGGATGCGCGAGGCCGCCGGCAAAATTCCAGGCCGCCATGACTTCGCCTGCTTTCGCGCCGAGGATCCCTCCAAGCCGGACGGCTCCACGATTGTCGTGGTGGAATCGGCCGAGATTGAGGTTCAGGATGGCATGATCGTGTTTCGCATCGAGGCGTCCCATTTCCTGTGGCGCATGGTGCGGCGTCTGGTAGGCGCGCTGGTGAAGACGGGCCTTGGCGAGCTGCCGCCTCAGGCATGGGACCGTCTTTTGCAGGGACGCTGCGCGGCCGAGTGGGACATCGCCGCCTGGACGGCCCCAGCCTCGGGACTATTCCTGTCGGAGGTGAAATACAAGCCGCGGCCATGAGAAGCGCGAAGGCCGTGGTCGCGCGATCGCGCCATGCCTGACGGCGGAAGCCGCTAATACACGCGCCGCAGCTCCTCCATCAAACGGCCGTTGGCCTCGTAGCCCGTGGCCGAGGAGACCATCAGGATCAGGTCTCCTCCCGAAACAAAAGCGTCATATCGCGTGCTGGCTTCCGTGGCCAGGGTGCGCGGCGTGCGCGCCAGCAGGGCGTCGCGCAACTGTTCCAGTTCGCGCGGCTCGCGGCTCCGGAAGCGCTCCACAAGCAGGTACCCGGCGCCGTTGACGATCTTCACATACTCGTAACCGGAGAGACCGGCCAGATAGTCCTTGCGCACCGTCCTGCCGAGGATTTTGAGGGAGGACTTCATATGCAGGCAGGGTTCGCCGTCGGGCTGAAATCGCAGGCCGGGCTCCAGCCGCTGCAGCGCGCCGAAGGCTCGCGGCAATCGGTCATCGCCAATGGCCCGCAGCGAATCCAGGCAGGGCTGCGCCGGCGGTGGTTGCGGCGCTGGACGCGGCGCAGGGCGTGACGGCCCGGCCGGCCGCGGAAGATCCGTCTGCGCCGGTTGGCCGCACGAGGCGGCGAGAACCGTCAGGCATACGGAAACGAGCAGGTGTGCTCCTCGACCTGTTAAGGGGCCCATTTCACATTCCTCGTGGAGCTCTTCTTGATGTCGGGCGCCTTGGCCTCCTGAATCTCGACAACCAGCTTGCCAGCGGCCACCAACTGCTGAATCGCCTGCGTGACCTTCAAAGCCTTGGCGCCGGAGAGATCCGCGATGGTCTTCTTGAACACGTCGAAATCACCTACGATCTCGATGCAGCCGGCCGAGCCGAAGCCGGCGTCCTTCAAGTCCGCCGGACCGGCGTGGATATAGAAGCTATCCTTGACGACGATAGCGCCGCGGCCTGGTGAATAGCGGTTTTGCACCTCGTAGTCCTGAATGAATCGGGGCACGATGACCGTACGCGCCGAAGAGAGCCCGGCATTCACCCATCCCTTTGCCGCGTAGTGAGGAACGGGTGAGGCTGGCTTGTTGTAGTACGGCATGAAACGCGGCGCCATGAAGTCCTTCAGGACGGGATTGCCCGCGTCATCGGTTCCCCGCACGCGGATCGTATAAACCGGAACGGAGTAGAGCGGGAACTGGCCGCTGGCGTCTTTCTGTTCGTCGGGATAGGAACGGGCTTCGTAAGAACCAATCACGAGATTGGTGACGATGATGGTTACCCGCCGCAGCTTCATGGCTCGCACCCAGCTTACTGCAACGCAGGTGCGCCGCCCAATCCGGCCAGCAAACGTTCGGCGCTTTCCAGCAAGGCCCCCGCGCCATCGCCGTGCACGGGCACGCGGAGCACGCCGGCCGGGGTGAACGAAGCTCCCTGTGTCGCGCGCACCACCTCCATCAGGCGCATCGGGTCCACCTGCGAGCCGGGATGGAACTTGACGTTGATCGCTCCGCCGCGGCGGTCGATGGTTTCGATGGCCAGCTTCTCGGCGGCGCTTTTCAGAACCGAGAAGCGCAGCAGCAGGCGGAGCGACTCGGGCGGGGCGCCGTAGCGGTCTTCGATCTCCTCCAGAATGCCGCGCGCCTCGTCCGGATTGGCCGCGCCGGCGATGCGTTTGTAGGCGCGCAGGCGCTGCGTCTCATCGGCGATATAGCTGGTGGGGATGCGGAGGTCGAGCCCCAGGTTCAGCGCCGCGTGCACCTCGGGCGCGACGGTTTCGCCACGCAACTCCTGCATGGTCTGTTCGAGAAGCTTCAGATACATGTCGAAGCCGACGGCTTCGATGTGACCGTGCTGCTCGCCGCCCAGAAGGTTGCCGGCGCCGCGCAATTCCAGATCGAGCGCGGCGATCTTGAAGCCGGCCCCCAGGTCGGAGAACTCGCGCAGCGCGGCCAGGCGCTTCCGCGCCACGTCGCTGATCTCGCAGCTTTCAGGCACCAGCAGATAGGCGTAGGCGCGGCGGTTGGAGCGTCCCACGCGGCCGCGCAACTGGTACAACTCGCTCAGGCCGTGCCGCTCGGCGTGCTCGATGATGATGGTGTTGGCCAGCGGAATGTCGAGGCCGTTCTCGACGATCGTGGTTGACACCAGCATGTCGAACTCATGCTTCATGAAGCCGAGCATCACCTTCTCCAGTTCGGCCTCGCCCATCTGGCCGTGCCCGACGGCGATGCGGCACTCCGGCACAAGTTCCTGCAGCCAACTGGCCCGCATCCAGATGGAGTCGACGCGGTTGTGGAGGAAGTAGATCTGCCCGCCGCGCGCGAGTTCCTGTTCGATGGCCGTCTTTACCATCTCCGGGTGAAAGTGCGCCACGACGGTGTGAATGGCCAGGCGGTCCTTGGGTGGTGTTTCGATGACGCTCAGGTCGCGCAGACCGAGCATGGACATGTGCAGCGTGCGCGGAATCGGCGTGGCGCTCATGGTGAGCACGTCCAGGTTCTGGCGCAACTGCTTCAGGCGCTCCTTGTGCCGCACGCCAAAGCGCTGCTCCTCGTCCACGATCAGCAGCCCGAGATCCTTGAAGGCGACATCGTTCGAAAACAGCCGGTGCGTACCCACGAGAATGTCCGCTTTCCCCGCGGCCGTGTCTTCGAGCGCCTGCTTGATCTCTTTCGGCGAGCGGAAGCGGCTCACCATTTCGATGCGCACCGGAAACGGCGCGAAGCGGCGCTTGAAAGTTTCATAGTGCTGGAAGCAGAGCACCGTGGTGGGCGTCAGCACGGCCACCTGCTTGCCGTCGCCGAGAGCCTTGAACGCGGCGCGCATGGCCACCTCGGTTTTGCCGTAGCCCACGTCGCCGCACAGCAGGCGGTCCATCGGCTGCGAGCTTTCCATGTCGCGTTTGATGTCGCGCACGGCGGCGAGCTGGTCCTTGGTCGCGGTGTACTCGAAGGCGTCCTCGAATTCACGCTGCCAGTTGGAATCGGGGGAGAAATTGAAGCCGGCCGCCAGGCGCCGCGCGGCGTAGAGCTTCAATAGCTCCTCGGCCATGTCGCGCATCCTGGCCTTCACGCGCGACTTGGTTTTTTGCCACGTGACGCCGCCGAGCTTGTCCATCTGCGGCGGCTTTTCGGCCGCGCCGCGATAGAGTTCCACCAGGTCGAGCCGCTCCAGTGGCACGTACAGCTTCGAGCCGCCGGCGTACTCGATGAGCAGGAAGTCGTTCTTCGATTCGCCCTGAACCAGTTCCTTTACGCCGGTGAACTGGCCGATGCCGTGCGTGGCGTGCACAACGTAGTCGCCTGGCTTGAGATCGGCGAGGTCGGCGGCGAAGGCGCCCATTTCGCCGATCCGCGCCGGCGGCCGGGCCACGATGTCGGAGGTATCGAACAGATCGTCGGAGCCAAACAGCGCCAGGTGCGAGTCCGGCAGCAGCACGCCGCGCCGCACCGCGCCGCGGGCGAGAAACAGGCTTGCCGACGAACCCGCCATGAACTGCCGTTCGGCCACATACGGCGAAGCGGCGCTGTGGGGGTCGAGTGCGAGCTGGAACGGAACAGAATACTCCTGAAAGATGTCGGCCAGGCGTTCGATCTCGCCCCCACTAGCGGCGAAAAACAGCACGCGGTGTCCGCTTTCCACAAGGGTGCGCGCCTCGGCCACGGCCACCGGCATGTTGCCGTGGAAGGCCATGGAGGGGCGCGCGGGAATGCGCAGCGGCGCCGGCTCCTGGCCCGCCAGCACCAGCCCGGCGAGGTTGACCCGCGTGTGCGGTCTGAGCGCATCGTCGAACTCCCCCCAGCGCAGGTACACCTTATCCAGTTCGACCGGCGACTCGCGGCCCGGCTCCTCGATGCGGACCCACATGCGTTCGGCGGCGGCCCGCGACAGCTCAGGCTCGTCGATGACGACGACGGGTTTGTCCAGAAGCGAAGCGAGGGTGGCCCGGCGTGGACGCTCTCCTGGCACGCGCAATTCCCAGCCCGGATAGGTTTCCCCGGATGGCGAGCCGATGGCGCGGAGCAGTTCCGGGGAGCGCGGCGCCTCCAGCAGCGGCAACAGCCGCGTGGCGCTGATTTTCAGCACGGAACGCTGCGTCTGCGGATCGAAGGCGCGCAGGGATTCCACCGTGTCGCCGAAGAATTCGATGCGCACGGGGCGCGTGGCCTCGGCGGGGAATACGTCCACGATGCCACCGCGCACGGAGTACTCGCCGCGCAACTCCACCGGTTCGCGCCGCTCATAGCCGATGCTGGACAGGTGCGCCAGCAGGTCCTCGATCGCGATCTCGTCGCCCGTGCGTAATTCGAGCGCGAGGCTGCGGTAGAAGCCGGGCTCCTCGGCGCGCAGCAGCGCCGCGCCCGCCGGAGCGATGGTGATGGAGGCCGCGCCGGCGCTCATGCGGTAAAGCGCGATGGCGCGCTTCTCGCTGATCTCCGAGTGTGGGGATAGATTCTGCCAGGGCAGCACGTCGAGGGCGGGCAGGTACTGCGGCCGGTGGTCCTCCCGGCCCGAAACAATTAGACCAAAGAATGTTTCCACCAGCTCAAACAGCGTCTCGGCCGGTTTGCTGCCTTCGCAGATCACCAGCAGCGGCCGTTCTACCGTTTGCCACAGCAGCGTGAGATAGAGTGCTTTGGCCGTGGGCGTGAGGCCTTCCAGGGTGAACGGCCCTTCCTGGCCGCGCACCAGAGCGCGCGCCAGTTCCTGGAACGCCTCGTGGCGGCCGGCCGACGCCAGAAGATCGCGAATGGTGGCGCTTGTCACGGCTGGCGGCGCAGCAGCTCCTGTTCGATGTTGGTGGAGGAAAAGCCCGGCTCCAGCGGCAGCGCGTGCACGGCGCCTCCGGCGGCTTCCACCTCCTCGCGTCCGGCGATGAAGTGCGACCAGTCGGCGCCTTTCACCAGCACATCGGGCAGCACGGCGGCGATCAGTTCGCGCGGCGTGTCCTCGTCGAACAGCGTCACGGCGTCGACGGCTTCCAGCGCGCAGGCCAGGGCGGCGCGTTCGGCCTCCGGCGTCAGCGGGCGGCTGGGACCTTTGTAGCGGGCCACGCTCGCATCCGTGTTCAGGGCCAGAATCAACACGTCGCCGAGCGAGCGCGAACGTTCCAACAAACGGACATGGCCCGGATGCAGCAGGTCATAGCATCCGTTGGTGAACACCACTTTCCGGCCCGCCCGTTTCCATTCGGCGCGGCGCGCCTGCAACTCGTCCCGTGTGAAGTACTGTCCCATGCCTCTCCTATTTGAGAAAACCGCTGCGTCCTTCGCGCCCGGCCGTTACGGCGTCGTTCAACGGATCGTCGACCGCCAGCAGCAGGCGCATCCGCGCATCCAGCGCGGCCAGTGTCGCGGGCCGCAACAATTTCTTCTGATATTGTTGCTGAGGTTGATCGCGCCGCACATAGAACGAATGCAGCGCGCGGCGTGGCCGTCCCGTGCGGTTGCGCGTTCCGCCGTGCCAGCAGTGCGCGTTCATCACCACCACGGTTCCCTCGGGCGCCGTCAAGAGCACCTCGCCGGGATGCGTGTCCGCGGGGTCGCTCATTGCCTCCTGAGGCAGCCCGCCCCACAGGTGCGAACCGGGCACCACGCGAATGGCGCCGTTGTCCGCCGTGAAGGCGTCCAGCATCCACACCGTGTTGCACACCCAGTAGCCGAGCGCGTCGGCCACGGCGCCCATGTCGGCATGCAGCGGCTGCTGCGATTCGTTATGCGGGTTGGCCGAGCGCGCGTTCAGGCTGCTGAGCTTGAAGCCGCCGCTCAACACGTGGCTCACCAGTTCCAGCACGCCTTCATCGCCCGCGATGAGCCGGAACACCTCGCCTTTGTCCACCAGGTTGGCGAGACGCCGCGCGCCGGGCTCCTGCCGGAATTCGCCGCCCGCCGCCGGGCCTTCTTCTTCGAACAATTCCTCGACGCGCGCGCGCGCCGCGCGCAGAAGCGCGCCGGGCATATAGCCGGGCAGGACGGCGTAGCCGAGCTCGTCCAACTGCTGCCGGTGCGCGGAAGTCACAGTTGTCATTTTATCCGCCTGCTAGCATGAGAGCGTCTCCCTCATGCATTCGCCGGACAAGTTGCTGATCCGCGCCACGAACTGGCTGGGCGATGCCGTGATGAGCCTGCCCGCGCTGCGCCTGGTGCGGGCGCGCTTCCCCGCCGCGCATATCGCCGTTCTGGCCCGGCCGTGGGTGGCCGGTTTGTATGGCCGCGAAACGTGGCTGAACGAAGTGATTCCGTACACGCCCGCGCCGGGACGCACGGCGTTCGCCGAAAAATGGCGGGCCGGGCGCGCGCTCGCCCACCGCGCGTTCGATACGGCTCTGCTGCTGCCCAATTCGTTTGAAGCCGCGGCGGTGGCGTTCCTGGCTCGCATCCCGCATCGCGTGGGCTATGCGCGCGACGGCCGCGGATGGCTGCTGACACGGGCCATCGAACCGCCGCGGGCGGGCAGCATTCCAGCGCACGAGGTTTTTTACTATCTGGAGCTGATCCGCCGCGCCGGATGGCTGGACGAGCTGCCTGACGAAGCCGCGCCTCTGCTGGAGGGCGTGGAGGAGGCGCGCGTGGAAGGAGCGGCGCACCTGGCGGCGCACGGACTCGGCGGAGGCGTGCTGGGCGTCAGTCCTGGCGCGGCGTTTGGAACGGCCAAACGCTGGTATCCGGAGCGCTTCGCCGAGGCCGCCATCACCGTGGCGCGTGAGCACGGGCTCGCCGTGGCTGTGTTCGGTTCCGCCGCCGAGCGCCCGTTGTGCGAGCAGGTGTGCGCCGCCGTGACGCCGCACGTGCGCGCCGCGCGCAATTTCGCCGGAGACACCACGCTGCGCCAATTTATCGACTGCGCCGCGGCCTGCCGCGTGTTTCTCACCAACGACTCCGGTTCCATGCACATCGCCTATGCGATGCGGGTGCCGGCGGTGGCCGTGTTCGGCCCCACCGACCACGTTGGCACAGGGCCTCTGGGCGCGCACACGCGGATTGTACGCCACGCCGTCGAGTGCAGCCCGTGCAAGCTGCGCGAATGCCCCATCGACCACCGTTGCATGAAGGGCGTGACGGCGGGCGAGGTGGCGCGCGCGGCCCTGGAACTGCTCAAATAGAAGGCTTGGATACTCGCGGCAAGATTCTCGACTGGAGCAGCGCGCGCCCGCTTGTGGAGGAGGCAGCGCCGCCGCTGGTGACGGGCCACTTCGATCCACTGACGGCCGCGCACGCCCGGCGCCTGGCCGCGCTGGCGGAAACGCACGGACCACTTTTTGTTTTAATCACCGACCCGCCCGATCCCGTGCTGCCGGCCGCCGCCCGCGCCCATCTGGTGGCCGCGCTGGCCCACGTGCGCTGCGTCATCATGGCGCCGCCCGAAGGTCCCGGGGTGGTCGTGGCGGCCTTTCCGCCGCACCGCGTCCTGCGCGGCGAGCAGGACGACCTGGCGCTCCGCGACGCGCTGAGCCGCCACGTGCGGGCGCGCCACGCGCAGGCCGGACCACCGCCTGGCAAAGAAGCATCCTGATGGCCGCGCCGCGTATCCTCCTGGTTCGTCTGGGCGCCATGGGTGACATTCTGCACACGCTGCCCGCGGCGGCCACGGTTCGCGCCAATCTGCCCGATGCGTTCCTCGCGTGGCTGCTGGAGCCGCGCTGGCAGCCTTTGCTGAGCGGCCATCCGGCCGTGGACGAGTGCATCCCGTTCGACCGGCGGCAGTGGCGGCAACTGCCTTCGCGGCTTGCCGCGCTCCGGGCGCGGGGCTTCGATCTGGCGATCGACTTTCAAGGGTTGTTGAAGTCGGCTGTGCCGGCGCGCATGAGCGGCGCGGCGCAGGTGATGGGGTACGCGCGCGAAGAGGCGCGCGAGCCGTGGGCGGCGTGGTTCTACACGCGCGTCTGCCAGCCCCGCGCGGCGCACATTGTGGACCGCCATCTCGAACTGGCCGTGATGGCCACGGGTCCCAAGCGCGTGGTGCGGTTTGACGTCCCACCGGGCAGGGAAGAAGCGCCCCTGCCGGAGCGCTTCGTGCTCGCCTCGCCGCTGGCCGGGTGGGGCTCGAAGCAGTGGCCCTTGGAGCGCTACGCGGACCTGGCCACATTGCTGCGCGAGCAGTTCGCGATGCCTCTTGTGTTGAATGGCGCCCCGGCGCAGGCCGAAGCCTTGCGCGCCGTGCCGGGCGTCACCGTTCACATCACCGGATTGGATGGCCTGATCGACGCCACGCGGCGGGCGTCGGCCGTGGTTGGCCTGGATAGCGGACCGCTGCACCTGGCAGCGGCTCTGAGCAAACCCGGCGTGGCGCTGTTTGGTCCCACCGACCCCGCGCGCAACGGCCCGTACTGCGGCACGATCACCGTGCTGCGCGAGGCGTCCTCGCGCACCAACTACCGCCGTACGAGCGAAACCGAGTCCGGCATGGCCGCGCTCGGCGCCGGGCGTGTCATGGAGATACTCTCCGGCGTCTTGCGGCAATCACCCGCCGCTGGGCCACTTCCGCGAGCCACCGCATGAGCCGCCGCTACTGGTTCCCGAAACATTACGCCGATGTCGTGCAACGGCTGCGCGTGCCGGCGGGTTTCGCGCTGCTGGCCACGTTTCTGCTGACGGCCGGGCCTTCGCCGCTGACGTTCGCGCTGGGAGCGCCGGTGTCGGCGCTGGGACTGCTGCTGCGTTCCTGGGCGGCGGGCCACCTGGCGAAAAACGAATCGCTCGCCACATCCGGTCCCTATGCGCTCACGCGCAATCCGCTCTATCTCGGCACGCTGATCACCGCTCTCGGCCTCTGCCTCGCTGGAGCCAGTCCCTGGCTGGCGCTCCTGCTGCTGGCCATTTTCGTGCTGGTCTACTATCCCGTGATGGAGCTGGAAGAACAGCATCTGCGGAATCTGTTTCCGGACTACGCCGCCTACGCCGACAGCGTTCCGCTGCTGTTTCCGCTACGCGCACCCCGTGGACCGCTGGGCGGCTTCCACTGGCGGCAATGGCGGCGCAATCAGGAGTACAAGGCGCTGCTCGGATTTCTGGCGGCGCTGCTGTATCTGCTTTGGCTTCTCGGTTGGGGTATCCGCTGAAGATGCGAAAGGGGCGAGCCGCGAGGCCCGCCCCTGTTTCCATTCGATGACGATGCGCGGCGGTCTACGACCAGAGACGGTCGTGGGTCCGGTCGACGTTCCATTCTGTGGTGGGCGCGAAGTATTGCTCGCCCTGCGCCAGGTGCTGCTTCACCACCTCTTCGTTCAACGTCACGCCCAGGCCAGGCGTGTCGGGCACTGTGGCGAAACCCTTGTCGAACAGCGGCTTGTGGCCGTGCACCAGATCCTCCCACCAGGGCACGTCCACCGAGTGGTGTTCCAGCGCGATGAAGTTCTCCGTGGCCGCGGCGCAATGCACGTTGGCCATGAAGCTGACCGGGGTTCCGGCGAAGTGCATCGCCATGGCAACGCCTTCCTCCTGGCACAGGTCACCGATGCGCTTGGTTTCAAACAGGCCGCCCGATGTGGCCAGGTCGGGATGGACGATATCGACGGCGTGCATGCGCGCCAGCTTCAGGAAATCCTCTTTGAGATAGATGTCCTCGCCGGTCAGGATGGGAATGTCCACGGCATCGGTGATCTTTTTCATCAGGTCACCGTACTGCCAGGGGATCATGTCCTCCAGCCAGGCCATGTTGTACTTCTCCAAGGCCTTGCCCAGACGGATGCAGGAGTTCAGTCCGATGTGCCCGAAGTGGTCCGAGGCAAGCGGCACCTCCCAGCCAATCTGCTCGCGCACCTTGGCGACATAGTCGGCCATGTGTTCGACGCCCTTCGGCGTCAGCTCCATGCCGGTGAACATGTGCTGCGTGTTGTTGTAGTTGCGGCTGGTGGTTCCCAAGGGCCGCGAAACCGTGCCGGGAATCCGCTCCACCAGGCCCACGCCCAGATCCATTTTCAGGAAGGTGAAGCCCTTCTCGTCCACGCGGGCCTTCAGCTTCCTGCCGAACTCGGAGGCGTCCTGCACCTGCGTCGTGTCGGCATAGCAGCGAACCTTGTCGCGGAACTTACCGCCGAGTAACTGATAGGCGGGAACGTTGTAAGCTTTGCCGGCCAGGTCGCACAGCGCCATTTCCACGCCGCAGACGCCGCCGCCTTGCCGCGCGTGTCCTCCGAATTGCTTGATCTTCTTGAATATCTTGTCGATGTTACAAGGATTTTCCCCGAGTAACCTGCTTTTCAGCATCAGGGCATAGTTCTTACTGGCGCCGTCTCGCACTTCGCCGAGCCCATAAATACCCTGGTTCGTGTCGATGCGGATCACCGGGCATGTCATGGGCGCCCGCGCGACCACAGCCACGCGCAGGTCCGTGATCTTCAAGCCGGAGGGCTTGGAGTTCGTGTTCACGTTCTGCTGGTAGGCTTCGATGGTCTGGTTGTCCCAGAAACTGAATGCGGCGGCGCCAATGGCGGCCGAGCGCAGCCAGTCGCGGCGGCTCGCGCCACCAGGAAATGAGATGCGGGGGGCCTTGGCCGGACGCGTGGAGGAGAGATGAGTTCGGTCAAGCAGATTGAAAATAGACGATTTCATCCTGTACCAATCCTTCTTGTTATTCCGTGCGACTTACGCCGCCGGGTGAATTCTACCATTAAGGAAAAGCAAACGCGTACAGCCCCGAAAGACCGTACGCGCGCTAAGAGTAAGGAGTGTGCGCCTGACTACGACTTAAGCGCGCTATTGATTCGCGCGATGGCCTCGTCGATCTCCGCCGGCGACTTATAACCGATGGTAACCGCGTCCACCGTGCCGAGGCCCATCACATAGCGGATGGAGGCTTCGCGCTGTTCGGGCGTCGTGAACTGTCCTTCGCCGATGATCTTCATGCCGAGCACGCCGGTGCCCTGACGGTGAATCTGTGAGGCGTGCTGTGTAACTTCGGCGACATTGCCTTTTTCAGCCGTGTCGTTGCGCTCCAGGCGGTCCATGCGGGCGCCATCGTGGTTGATGCGCATCAGGGCCACGTCGAGCCACTGGTTTCCCGTGAAGGTGCGGACGGGAAGCAGGCCATGGGCCGAGGCGCCATGCGCCAGCAGCACCTTGCGGTGCTTGGCCTCGGAAAGTCCGTCGCGGAAGGCGGCGAACTCCTTGGACCAGTCGTGCGTGCGCACGCAATGCAGCAGCACGATGTCGAAGTACTCCGAGTTGGTTTCGCGGCGGAAGCGGTCCAGCGTGGCAGGCACGGACTCGGTTTCCCGCAGCCGGAACTTGGTCATCAGGCGGTAGGAATCGCGCGGAATTCCCTTCAGGGCGACGGCCAGCATCTCATGCATCCCGGCGTAGTTGTCCGCAGTCTCGAAGAAGCGGATGCCGCTGTCGTAGGCGTGGCGCACAAGGCGGTTGAACTTGTCCTGGCCCAGTTCGCGCTGCACGCGGCCTCCAAAGGTGCCTGTGCCGAAGGCGAGCCGGGTTACCTTGACGCCCGAGTTTCCGAGCGTAACCCAATCGGTGGCTTTGCGCGCCGCGGCGGGCGATGCGCCAGCGGCCGCTGCCGTGGGAAGCGTGACAGCAGCGGCGGCTCCGGCGGCGGTTTTCAGAAAATGGCGTCGTGAGTTCATACTGGCTCCTTCCTTGCGGTCTGTAGGAACAGTATCAAATCCGGACGCGTCACCGCCAGTTGGGAAACAACCCGGGGCGGGCGCGGCGGAGTTGATCGATCAGGGACGTGACGCGCGTGCGCCGGCGCAACAGTTTGTCGAGCAGGCCGGATACGGCGTGTTCGTCGTCTTCCAGCCAATCGTCGGGCATGGTGCGCAGGGCCTCGTCGACGATGTGTTCGGGAAAGCTCTCGATGCGCTCCAGCCAGGGTTGGAGGTCGTCGAGCGAGCGCACCTCCTCATAGTAGAGCGGACGGTGGTAGAGGCCCGCCAGCGGGGCGTCGGCGAAGCTCCACTGTGGGCCATCGAAGACGAAACCGTGATCGATCATGGTGGCCACCCAGGACGGGCGGCCCTCGTCCTCCGGCGGCGCTCCCTCGGCGCGCACACGGGCGCGGAAGAACACGGCCTGGCGCGAGTCGGAGTTGCCGGTCCACTTGTCGAAGGCGAGCATGCCCAGGAACTGCCGCCGGTTGCCCACCTTGCCCAGCAGCACGTCGGGCAGGAAGTCGTACACGGTGAGCCGTTCGGGATCACCGGGAAAGCGCGAGCCAAAGTGGCGGCCGGGCGGAACCGGGATGCGCGAGGAGCCCAACTGCATGTGGATGGCCGGGTGCTCCTCCAGGAAGTCCCGAGTGAGTTCGACGGCGGCGGCGGGAGGCGCGGTGAACTGAAGATAGGCGAGAAAGCGCGAGGCCAGCCACTCGTTCACGAGTATGCGGCGGTGTTGCGGATTGTTGGTGAATTTGACGACGTAGGCGTGGCCGTCGCCGGCTTCAATGAGGTGGGACTGCGCGCCACCGCGCATTTTTCGCAGGAAGCGGGTGGCGCGAACGATCATGAGGCGGAAAGGGCGCCGCGTGCGCTGAGGCCGAAGCGCCCTGCAGTCTTAGCTTACCGCTTGCCGCCCTTCTTTGCTTTCTTTGAGGCTTTCTTTGGGGCTGTCTTCTTGACTGCCTTCTTAACCACCTTCTTTACGGGCCTCTTTGCCGGAGGGGCCTTTTTCACAACTTTCTGAACAACCTTCTTGGCGGGAGCCTTTTTGGCAGGCGCTTTTTTGGCCGCCTTCTTCACGGCCTTCTTTGCGGGTGCGGCTTTCTTTACAGCTTTCTTCACGGGCGCCGCTTTCTTTGCCGGAGCCGCCTTCTTTGCCGGAGCGGCCTTCTTGGCAGGCGCAGCCTTCTTGGCAGGCGCAGCCTTCTTTGCCGGAGCTTTCTTGGCCGGAGCTTTCTTGGCCGGAGCACTTCTGGCCGCCATGGCCGCTACCGGTTCCTCCGGCTGTTCGTCGCCGGGAGGCAGAATCACCGGGGGCGGGGGCTCATCGCCTTCATCACTACTCGTGACCGTTACCGACGTGATCACCAGCGTGGTTCCCGGCTCGGGGTCGAATGTCAAAGCGTCATCGTCGTCCATGTCGTATTCACTCATCTCGGATTCGAGTTCGATGTGTTCCTCTTCGTACGCGAAATCGTCCAGCTCGGTGCCGTCATCGGGGGAGAGACGGTAGGAATTCATGCGGGGAGCCTCCTGAGGTCCTCAGATCAGAACTCAGAATATCTGTTTTTTTCGCGGGCGCAACAGGAAAGTCGCGCCGTGTGTGGATTGATGGTGAATTTCCTCGCCCAGCCGGGGGTGCGCGCCATGTGTGATTCGCGTGGCCGGGGGAGAACGCCGGTCGCGGGCTAGCGCGCCGAGGCGCGCAGAGTGGTTCCGGCGTAGGCGTGCGACGGTGTCAGGGTGGAGGCCTGCGATGAGGTCTTTCTCACGGCGGGCTTCTTGCCCGACGCGGCGGTTTTGCCGCGATGGCTGACCGGACGCGCCTTCCGGCTGCTGGCCGAGCGTCCGGAGGAGGCGGCTTTGCGCGACGCGCCCGCCTGCTTGGCCGAAGTCCTCCGCGACGAAGCTCTCCGGGACGATGTCTTCCGCGCCGCCGGAGCGGAGCGGGCCGTCGCGGCGCCAGGGTAGGAAACCGGCACCACCACCAGATCGCCTTCCTCGGGATCGAGTGCGCCGCCGTTGGCCATGTGGATCTGCTTCTCCGTGGTTCTGTATTGGCGGGCGATGGCGGCCAGCGTGTCGGCCGACCCCACGCGGTGAATGCGCCAGTGCGCGCGCTTGTTGTCGGGAATCGAATCCAGGGCGGCCACGACGGCGCCCGCTTTGCCCTTGGGGACGCGCACGCCATACTTGGCCGGCGCCACCAGTTTCAACACCGACGGATTCATCTCGCGGATGGCCATGAGAGGCTGTCCGGTGATGTCGGCGATCAACGACAGGTGCGTCGGGGCCTCGGTGAACACCGTGTCGTAGCTCACCGGTTCGTCCGGCTCAATGCCGTCCAGTCCATACTCGGAGGGATTCTTCGCCATGATCGTCATGGCCAGGATGATGGGCAGATAGTTCGCCGTCTCCCGGGGCAGAACGTTGCGCTTGTACAGCTCCCAGAAGTCGGCATAGCCGGTGCGCTGAATGCCGCGTTCGACGTTGCCAGGACCGCAGTTGTAAGCGGCGATGGCCAGATACCAGTCGCCGAACTGGGCGTACAGGTCGCGCAGGTGGCGGGCCGCGGCGCGCGTGGCGCGCTCGGGGTCCAGCCGGTCGTCGGTGCCGGGCGTCTGCCGCAAGCCGTATTCGTTGCCGCGGTCGCGGACGAACTGCCACATGCCCGTGGCCCGCATCCGGGAAACCGCGCGCGGCAGGAAGCCCGACTCGGCCTGCGCCATGTGAATCAGCTCCTGCGGCAGTCCCTCTTCATCGAGAATCCGGCGGATCATCGGCGCGTAGCGGCCCGAGCGTTTGAAGCCCGCCAGCACGGCGCGCCGGCCCTTGGGCGTCGAAAAGTAGTTGAGGAAGCCCAGCACGGCGTCCGTGGTTTCCAAAGGCAGTTGCGACAACGTGGCCTGCACCTGCTCCTTCACGCGAAGCTTGAGCTTGGGATCAATGGGGAAGGTGAGATCGGCGACATCCTCGAAGGGCGCCTGGTCGTACACCGGTTCCTGCTCCTGGCCGCCCGACTGCGCCGCGTCCACCTCAAGCCGGAAAATCTCTTCCACAATCTGGTCGTGGCGCGCCACCAGCTTCTCGCGTCCATTCAATGACGCCGGCGCCGACACCAGCCAGTCCACGGCGGCATCGAACTCCAGCCGGGCCTCGGCCGTTTTGCCCTTCACGAGCAACTCGGTTCCTTTGCGCAAATGCTCGTCCGACTTGGCCAGACGGTGCCCGGCCTCGAACCGGTTGGCCGGCGTGGCAGGCCCCGGCGCGGTTACCAGCATGGGCGAATCATGCAGATAAAAGCCTGATTCGGCTGGAGGCGG
Organism: Bryobacterales bacterium; assembly: GCA_020847045.1. Taxonomy (GTDB): domain Bacteria; phylum Acidobacteriota; class Terriglobia; order Bryobacterales; family Bryobacteraceae; genus JAFLBB01. The sequence goes on from JADLCT010000088.1 coordinate 23,821, forward strand.
CTCCGGCATCTCGGCTGGCTTCGGGGATACAGGCTTCGGCGCCGGCGGTACAAAGGCGCGCACGAACCGTTGTGGATGCCCGCTGGTGCCCATCTGGCATCCGGAGAGAGTCATCACAACCAGTACAGAAGCGGTGGCTAGGAGAGTTCCGTGGGAGATCCTCATCCGTTGGTCGCTGCTTTCAGGTTTGTCTCCAAACTTCAAATACTACCACAGGGAGAGAAGGGAGCAGTCCCGATGATGAACGCAAATTCATGATGTGCGTTTCGCCTGGTCCCGCCGATGGCTGCTGAATTTTACCGTTCCGCCCGGCAATCGTGCCGTTCAGCCAGGGGAGTTTCGCTCCCTCGCCTTGCTGGTCCCTCTACGCCCCGGCGATCTCCACCCAGTGGATGGTGCAGGGGCTGGAGGCCCGACAGCCCTACTTTGGTTGTTCCGAGAAGAAGCGCTCCACATTGCTCAGGATCGCGGTCTGGTCCTTGCCTGCGGTGAGGTTGTCCGCCCACGCTCTCCCTGGATGCAGAACGTCCCACATGGATTTCTTTCCTTGCTGCCGTCCCTTTCCAGGATCATGGTTGCCGAAGCCTTCGACCACTAAGTTCCAAAGTGGCCTGAAAGTCTCGATCAACAGGCTCTCACCCAACGGGATCCAGATATCGTCCACGGCCAGATACCGGCAAAAGAAGTCTGAATTGTTCAGGTTCTTCGCCGCGTGAATGGACTCGGCATGCTCGGCGAGACGATCGAAGAGAACGGTACCGGGTGATTGATTCAGGCCGAACCCGCCTTTGCGCGCGCCGCGGGGGACAGACTTCCCGACATAGATGGGAATCTCCCGTTGAGGTCGCGCCCTGTTCCCTTCCACGATGGGCCGGTAGGGCAAGAAATCGCCAGCGTAATAAAGGGCATACACCCCGGCGCCAATAAATCGTTCCGCGGGAGGCAGCGGTGACTGTTCACGAGAAACCAGAGCATCGGCGACGCTACCCCCGAGTTTCTCCTTGTCCAAGGGGTTGAAAACCGGCTCTATTTTCATTGAATCGTCCGGTTCTCCAGCCGTACTCTGATTTCCTGGGCCATGATTCGCCCGAGTTCAACCGGCACCGCGTTCCCGAGTTGCCTCATGTTCTCAGACCAGGAGCTGGAGAAAACGAAGTCGCGCGGAAAGGTTTGCAGCAGTGCGGCCTCTCGTACCGTGAAGTAACGGACCATGCCGTCTGGAAACGAGATCATATTTTCACCGCCGGGGACCCCATGATCACCCGCCTTCAACGTCTTCGCGGGTTCGTCGAGCGGGGAGCCCGTGTGGCCCACATAGCGGCGTGCGCCAGGTTGAAAGACATGATTCGTGATCGCGCCGGCGCCGCCCCGGTCCGGATCTGGCAAACCGGCCAGGGCATCACGCACCGTAAGCCAGGAAGCTTGTCCGAAATTCAGCAGGCCCTCCGTCCGGTGTTCCATTCCGGCTGGCGTTGATGGCCTCTTTTTTTTCGGTATCTTGTGGCGATCCCAATACTCCCCCGTAACCCACTGCGAAACCAGCAGAGCTTGCTGCGAATGGGTCTCGACGGGGAACGACCATTTGACCCCAAGGTCATCCCTGAACGCCACAATGAAGACCCGTTCGCGCTTCTGTGGTACGCCATAGTCGGCCGCGTTAACGACCCGTGCCAGCACGTTATACCGTAATCCGTCGTAGCCCTTGCCATCGGAGGCGACATACCGTTCCAGCCTTCGGCGGTGCTCTGTCCAGTCCTCCGACTGCCTCCGTCTCACCTCGGGAAAGCGCAACATCCACTGGATGTATGTGAAGTAGTTCACGAATGACTGGCGTGTCAACCCGCGAACGTTCTCGATGAGGATGGCCTTGGGCCGAAGGCTGACGACCGCTCGAATCGTTTCGGGGAATAGGTTGCGCTCGTCCTCGAAACCTCGATGCTTTCCACCAATACTCCACGGCTGGCATGGTACCCCCGCGGCCAGCAAATCGATGCCGCCCGTGAGACTGGAGAAGTCGAAATTCCGCACATCGCCCTCTGTAAGCTTCCAGTCGCGCACATGCTCGGTTCGCAGCCGTTGATTGGCACGAATCGTTTCACAGGCATCGTGATCCCATTCCACGATTGCTTCGTGGCGGAAACCGGCCTGGGAGACACCCAGAGCCAGCCCCCCCGCTCCGGCAAACAGTTCCACGGATGTCATTCGTTCTCCAAGAATTTATTGATTCTACTCTTCAACGCGGCTGAATCCTTGAGTTGGCACTCCCATACTGTGAGCACTTTCCAACCGGTGGCGCGTAGTGATCTGCGGTTCTTATCGTCGCGCTTACGGTTTGCCTCCAACTTGGACGCCCAGAAGTCGAGGCGGGTCTTGGGAAGCCGGGTCAGGGAGCATCGCACTCCATGGCGGTGCCAGAAGCAGCCATGCACGAACAGGACCTTATGCCGCGCGGGAAACACCAGATCAGGCGTCCCAGGCAGCGTCCTTGCGTGCAGCCTGTACCGGTAACCCAAGGCGTGGACCAATCGCCGGACGGTCATCTCGGGTTTGGTGTTTTTGCCGCGCACGAGCGCCATTCTCGCGGAACGCGCCTCCTTGCTGAGTGTATCCACGTGACCTGGCCCACTTCCATGCCGGATGGCTGGGTAGAGCTACCCGGCCTTATCCACAATAGTATAGTGTCCGCGCACCCCTTACGCCCCGGCGATCTCCACCCAGTGGATGGTGCAGGGGCTGGAGGCCTGAACATCGAGAATCACCCAGTGGGACAGCCGTGCGGGCAGGCGGAACGTCTCGAAGCCTGTCGCGGGACCCGGCGTGGGGGCCTCGATGTGTCCCGCCGCCGGGCATTCCACGCCATTGGCCCGGACGGTGAGTTGCGCCGCCCCCTCGACGTTGAATCGTGCGGCGGCCTTGCTGAGCGCCGGACCGGTGTGCACGCGGAAGCTGGTCCATTGTCCGGCGGCCAGGCTCTTGGGCAGTTGCGCGTTGGACGCCTCGCCCGGCGCCTGCGTGTCGGCATAGGTTACGACATGGCGGCGCGGCTTTCCCGCCAGGGTGGCCGCCGAGCCGCACTCGCGCAGCAGGGCCGGGTAGTTCTCCATGTCGGCCATCACGGTTTGAGAATCCATGTAATTGAACAGGTAGATGCGGTCCGCGCCCCTGGACAGCAGGGAGGCCGCCGCGCCGCGGACCGTTTCCAGCGAGTTCGTCTCCAGCGGGCGGTAGGCATGGTAGGGGCGGATGAGCAGCTCCAGGCCCACGCCCAGCGTGACGTTTTCGCCGGCCAGCCTGCGCCACATCTCCACGGGAACGTCCGTTTCGATGGAGGCCCAGAACGGCGAGGGCGTCAGCATCTGCACCAACCCCTCACGGGCCCAGCGCGCTCCGTCCATGCCCAGAGCCAGCGCCGTGTGCGGGCGCGAGGGCACGCGCGCGCCCAGCGCGATCCGGTGGCCGCGCCGCTTCTGCCAGACGTCCAGCAGCCGCCGCGTGCGCTGCATGAAGGCGGTCAACAGCTCCGAGCCCTCTTCCTCCTTGCCGGGCGCGAAGTGGAAGCCGAAGCGCATCCAGTCCAGTTCCAGGCCGTCGAAATCGTAGCGTTCGCAGTACTCCTCGACGAGGCGGAAATGGTAGTCCCGGACGGCGGCGTTCGAGTAGTCGAAGGCGCGGTCGCGCCAGTCCAGATGGCGCCAGGGAAGGCGGCGGAACTCGGGGTGTTCGCGCCAGAACGTCGAGTGCATGTAGCTCTTTTCGTCGTCCACGTTATGCAGATCGTTCATGCGCATGGAGATCCAGGGGGAGATCCGGCGCTGGCGGGCGCGGGCGATCCAGAGGGCGTAGGGATCGATCCCGGCAGCGTGCAACCGCCATGCTGTGTCCACCCACTTTCGCGCTCCGGGGCGCGCGGCTTCGGCCGTGGAGGCAAACAGCGGCTGCGAATCGGGTCCCTTGGGATCGTAGCCGAGCCAGATGGGGTCCCATACCTTGCTGGCGAAGCTGGTGCGCTGTGAGTTGGCGCTCAGGATCAGCTCGCGCACCTGCGTGCCGGCATACTGGTCCACGAAGGAGGCCACGCCGCCGGGCGTGTACTGCTGCTGTCCGGCGCGCGTGAAGAACCAGTGGCTGTTGTCCTCGTTCAGGCACAGAGCCGTGCCAGGCGAAGGTGCGGCGGGGGCGGCGGAGAGCGGCGCGGTGGCGGCCAGCGGCAGCGTGAGCAGGGTGCGTCGGTTCATGCGGAACATCCACGTTGACACAAGTTCGGGGAGCGCGGTGGGTTCGCCCGGATTTTAAAATGGACCCATGCGACCCGCCCTGGCCCTCGGCACGCTGCTCGCGCTGGCCGCGCTGCGGCTGGCCCTGCACACGTTCACCAACGGCCAGTACGGCTTTCACCGGGACGAACTCGCCTTTCTGGCCGATGCCCGGCACCTGGACTGGTGCTTTCCGGCCTATCCGGCGCTGACGCCGCTGATTGCGCGCCTGGGGCTGACGCTGTTCGGCGACTCGCCGGCGGGCGTGCGTCTGTTCGCCGCCCTGGCGCAATGCGGCGTGATGCTGCTGGCCGGAATGATGGCGCGCGAGTTGGGAGGCGGGCGGCGCGCGCAGTCCCTGGCCGCGGTGGCCGTCTCGGTGTCGCCCGTGGGACTGATGGCCGGACACCTGTTTCAATATGTGAGCTTCGACCTGTTCTGGTGCGTGCTGCTCAGTTGGGTGGTGCTGCGGATGCTGAGCAGCGGGGACTCGCGCTGGCTGCTGGCGGCGGGCGTGGTGGTGGGTCTGGGCCTGAATACGCGCTACACCATGGCATGGATGACGGCCGGACTGCTGGCCGGTCTGCTGGCCACCCCGGCGCGCCGCCTGCTGTGGAGCCGCTGGCTGCTGGCCGGCGTGGCGATTGCCGGGGCGATGTGCTTGCCGGTGCTCCTGTGGCAGTGGCGGCATGACTGGCTGGCGCTGGAGTTCACGCGCGCCATGCACGAGCGCGACATCCGCATCGGCCGCACGGACGGTTTTTTGTGGAAGCAGTTTCTGGTTCCGGCGCACCTGTTGACGGCGCCGGTGTGGCTGGCCGGGCTCTGGTTCTATCTGCGCCGGGACGAAGGGCGCCGGGCGCGGGCGCTGGGCTGGGGTTTTCTGGCCACGCTCGCGCTGTACACGCTGTCACAGGCGCGCGACTATTACACGGCGCCGCTCTATCCCATGCTGCTGGCTGCCGGCGCCGCTGCCGCTGGCCGGTGGCCGCCGTGGGTCTGGCGCGCGCAGTGCGCCGCGCTCGCCGTGGCGGCCGTATCCGTGTGGGCGCTGCTGACGCCAATGGCCCCGGCGGGTTCGCGATGGTTCCACGCCGTGGTATCGCTCAACTCCGACCTGGCCGAAGAGGTGGGCTGGCCGGAGTTCGTCGAGCAGGTGGCGCGCGTGCACCAGGCTTTGCCCGGGGACGAGCGCGCCGGAGCCGGGCTGCTCGCCTCGAACTATGGCGAGGCGGGCGCCCTCGCACTCTATGGGCCCGCGCACGGGCTGCCGCGCGTGATGGGCCGCACCAACTCGTTCTGGCTGCGCGGCTACGATCCGCGCGAGCCGCGCACGGTGATTGTCACGGGGATGAGCGTGGACAGCGCCCAGCGCTATTTCGAGAGTTGTGAGTGGAAAGCCGCGATCACCAATTCGCTCGGCGTGCGCAACGAGGAGTCGCGCGACGCCCGCTATATACTGGTGTGCCGTGGGCCCCGCCAACCGTGGGCGGAGCTGTGGCGGCGGCTGCGGCAATGGTCGTGAGCCGCCCGGCCTACTGCGACATGCCGCGCGCGGCGATGGACCACACGGCCTCGACGGCATGGCCGCGCGTGCAATACAGACGGTCGTACAGATTCACCGTGGGATCGCAGTGCGGCGCGATGATCTCCACGCGATCGCCCACCTGGAGTTTCAGAGCGCCGCCGCTGGACACGAGCTTGCCATGCTCGTCGCCGCCGAAGCTGAACTTCAGTTCGGGATCCTTGGGCACGGGCAGGAAGGGGCGGTCGGTGGCCATGGCCTTGAAGCCGGAGTCGATGATCACATGCGCGTCCGTGGGCCGGCTGACGACGGTGGCCAGAATGGTGAGCGCGTTGCCGAAGTCGGTGTAGACTTCGCCGGTTTCCTTTCCGCCGATCACGTTGTAGTCGGTGTCCATGAACAGGAAGCTGCCGGGCTGCAGCTCGGTGATGCCGTCGATGTGGGAATCGATGTTATAGGTGCCTGTGGATCCGCCGCTCAGCCAGGGCGTCCCGATGCCGCGTTTGTTCAATTCGGCGCGCGTTTCAATCGCCGGGGTCATCAGAGAGAGCGAAGCCGCGCGGCGTTTTTCCCAGCCTTTCACGTGGGCGGCCGAACCGGCGTAGGCTTGAATGCCTTTGCACTGGAGGTTGGGGAGCTTGGCGACGCGCTCGGCCAGGGCCACGGCCGGCGCTCCCGGCATGACGCCCGTGCGGCCCGAAACGCACAGGTCCAGCGCGACCCACACCTTGCGCCGGGCGGCCGCGGCGGCGTCGTTCAGATCCTGCGCATTGCCGGCGTTGTCCACGCAAAACACCGTGTCAGGGGCCACGCCGGCCAGCCGGACGGCGCGTTCAATTTTGTGCTTCCCGACGGCGGCCGTGGTCACCAGCAGTCCGCGCACGCCGTGCGCGGCGAACACCTCGGCTTCGCTCAGTTTCGCGCCGCAGGCGCCCACGGCGCCCTGCTTCACCAGGTAATGGGCGATTTCCGGGCACTTGTGCGTCTTGCCGTGGGGCCGCAAAGCGCGGTTGGTGGCGCGCGCGTGCGCCACCATCTTCTTTACGTTGGCCTCGAACAGGTCCAGGTCCAGCATCAGCGCCGGCGTGGGGATCTCGTCCTTGGCGAGGCGGCCTTTCACGTTGCCGCTGGCCAGAATCTTTTCCACCTCCGCCCAGGAGCGCGTGGCTGCCCCGCGCAGAATGGCTGGAGCCGTCAGGGCCGCCGCGCTGGCCGCCCCAAGAAAATGCCGCCGCGTTGTCATGGAGATTTAGTGTAGCGTTCCGGAGCGGCGCACGCGCACGCCCGCCCGGCGCCGGGGAGGAACGGCCAGCTCAATCACGCCGCCTTGGCCGGACTCGGCGGTGGTCATCTCCTCGTCGTCGATCTCCACGTCGTAGGAGACCTTGGGCTTGAGGCCGAACAGATAGTAGTGCGCCTTCTCCTGGCCCGCTTCGATGGCGAAGCGGCCCGTCGCGGGCAGCGTGAGCAGCGTCGTGTTGCCCATCACCAGCGGCTTGTCCAGCGCCGCCTGGTCCAGATTGATCACCTGGCCGTCGTGAAACATCTGGCGCATGCCGCCCGACTGGTAGAACCATGTGGCGTCGTCTTCCCATGACGAACGCACCAGCAGACGGCCGTTCACCGCGTCGTGGAATACGTTGGGCAGGTAGTGATAGCTGAGTCCCGGCTGGTACGGGTTCGCCCAGAGGAACTCGTAGGGAATGGCGAAGGGGCCGCGCATGAGGAAGCGGTCCTGAATCAGCCAGCCCTGGAGAAACTGGCTCTCCTGGGCGTTGGTGTCGAAGGCGACCATGGCCAGCGCGGCGGCGCGGCTGAGCGCGGCTACGCGCAGGTCCGGCTCGGCGTGCGCCTTCATGACGGGAATGCGGTATTCGTTCTCCGGGCCTGGGTAGGGCGCCGGATAGTGGGCCAGAAGATGGAAGACGGGCAGCGTGGCAAAGTAATGGGGGGCGTTTTCGCGCAGGTCCAGATCGAAGTTGTCGCGCATGGCGTGGAACAGCTCGTAGAGAGCGAAGTGGTCGCGCGGATCATAGACGAGCTCGCCCGATTTCAGGCGCGGAGTGACCGTGCGCTCCCACCAGCGTCCGTAGATGTCCTCGACCACACCCGGCAGCACATCGGCTCCGTGGCCCGCCAGCGCGATGGCGGCGAACAGCCGGGTGCGGTGCGCGGCGGGCGTGCCGGTGGCGGGGGAGGTCGAGGTGGCGGCGAGCGCGGCGCGCAGCTTGGCTTCGAGCTTCGCCGACTCCTCTTTGGACATCAGGATCTGGCACCAGTCGAAGACGATGGCGAGCTGGCGGAGATCCGCGCCGGGGCCGAGCGCCCACTCGACGGCCTGGCGTCCGCGCTCCTGGTTGCCGCTGGCCATGTAATAGGTAGCCAGGGCAAAGCCCGGCTCGGGAAAAGCGGCGCCGCCTTCCACCAGAGTCTTGAACTGGGCCCAGCGCATCGTGTCGCGCTCCTGCTCGCGGCGGATGAGCCGGGCGCGGCGCTGGGGCAGCAGCAGCCGCGGGTGGTCTGTGTCTATGCGGTATTGTGGAGCGCCTTGGGCCCTGGCCCAGGCGGGAAGCGAGACAGAGGTGGCGAGAAAGCGCCGGCGGGAGGGCATCCGGCAACGATTGTGTCACACCGACACACATGCCGCACCTTGTCACACCGGCGGACAGACGGGCGGCGCGGTGGCGTTGTTGCAAACAGGCGACTTATGGGCCGGCGCGCTTTGGTATCCAGGATGCACTCAGGAACGGCGAATTGATGGAGTTCACTCTCTAAACCTGAACCCTCTGCTGCAACGGGTAGGCATGATGAGGATGCTGGGAACCCCCAGTGCTCACGGGATGGATACTTTCGTTTTTGCCCATCCGATTCTGATTACCAGTTGCATCAGAGGGGCTTTTTTTGCGGCCCCCAACGCAACGGCCGGTGCGTGGCGCCAGCGGAGTGAACTTGAGGGATATTGTTATCCGGCCTGCCAGGGTGACGCTGCCAGCACTGTTGCAGCTCCCGGGTGGGGAACTAAATCGGACGCGGGCCCCATCTGCGCGGAGCGCATCGAGTCGAGAGGCTCCTAGGAATGTGAAACGGCGCCGCCTGTACCTCGGGAAACCGGGGGGCGGACCGCATCGGAATGTGTGATTCGTAGCTGAGAACCATTCCGATGCGGTTTTTTTGTGTCCCCACGCCCTGCCGTGGCGGCATCCGGGCCTACCAGGCCAGCGTTCCCGTGCGCGGCGTCTCTTCCGGGTTCGGCAGATACACCGTGTGGCACTTCTCGCAGCGGTAGATTTCGGCATCCTGACCGAACTGCCGCTTCAACTCGTCGCCGAAAAAGAACCAGCGTTTCAGATGGCCGGCGCAGAGCTTGCCTTTTTCGTCCTTCTCATTGCACGCCCTCATGCGGGGCGCGCGCCGCTTCACTTTGGTGCCATCGGACAAGCTCCCCACATCGACGGCCTGAAGGATCTCCCGCTTGGCTTCGGCGTATTTTGGATTCGCCATGACGTTTCGCTGACCGGATCATAGCATAGCTGCCGGGCGCACTTAACTGATGTAACGGCCGAGGATGGCGGGCAATGAAGAGGAGAAGACGCTGCGGGGCAGCACCTCGGTGAGGCCCACCTCCTGCGCCTCCCGCATGAGCCCCGCCTGCACATGGGAGAGAAACGCCACCACGGGCACCGCGCGAAGGCTCTCCTCGGCGCGCAGCGCGCGGGCCAGCTCCAGGGGATCAAAGCCGCGGTCGTTCAGATCGAGCAGAACCAGCGCCGCGCCGTCCCGCGCGGCTTCCACCGCTTCGGCGGCCGTGCGGGCCATCTTCAGGGCCGCGCCGGCGCCCTTGACGGCGTCATGCACCTTGGCGAGGAAAAAGATGTCGTTGATGGCGGCGACCACGGTAGGCACATCTCTGATGGTAGCTGAGCGGCGGGGCTCTCACCGCTCGCGCGTCTGCAGCCGCCCGTCCTTGATCCTCTGGCCCAAACCGCATTCCCACTTGCCGAACGGATTCACAAAGCAGTTGAAGACGCTTTCGTTATCACTCCACTGAATAGAGTAGGTGTAATAGTCCGTCTTGGTCCAGCGAACGAGGGCCGGAAAGAGCTTGTGGCCCGAGAGCCCGCACCCGAAATCTTCACGGGGGATACAGTCGCGGGAATTGCCGATTTCAAGCGAGTGGATGTCGACCTTGATAGAACGCTCCGTCGCCTGCTGCGCTTGTACTTCGAACAAGCAACGGATCACTTTCGCGAGGAGTTGTGGATCCGGCCGGCTGCCTTGGGCAACCTTCGGCTGATCGATCGGGCACGCGAGAATCCCCTGAGGCCGTTCCGCGGGAGGCCGAGCCGGGGCGGCGGCCGGAGTGCCGGCCGCGGGGGCCTTCGCCTGAGGAACTGGCGCGCGAGGCGGAGCCTCAGCCGCGGCGGGCGCGGTTGTGGGAGCGGGCTGAGCGGAGGGGCGGAGCCACTTCGCGGCCGACTGGAATGGAATCCCGATCTTGCGGCCTCCGTTGTCCGTCGCCGCATCGGTGGCGACGATCACCTCCCGCGCCTCCGCGTCGAGTGACTTCACGGTGCCGGCCCGCCACATGCCGCGCTCCGGCGCACCCGCCATGATCACGTCGACCTCCACGCGGTCGCCCGGCTTGTACCGCACCGCTTGTCCAAGCAATGCGAACGCTCCGGCCGCCAACATCAGCGTCACCGCGACTTTGCCGGTCCGTCTGATTTTCATTCGACGGATTATACTCAATTTCGCTCCCGGATCCGGATGCCATTCCTGCTTCAGGACAATCCGCTTCCACCCGGTCAGCGCGTTGTGTGTCCGTAGCGTTATCGGAGGCCGCGCCGTGCGGATCGGAAGGAGGACGGGCGGAGAGACTCGCAGCCTGGCATGGCAGCCGGATAGGGCTTCGCCCCAATGCTACCGTGTTAGGGAATGGCGAGCTCCAACCCTTTCTCAGACCCGCTCCGGTTTGAACGCCAGGTGCGGCCGTGCGCGCTGGTGATCTTTGGCGCCAATGGCGACCTGACGAAACGCAAGCTGGTGCCGTCGCTCTACCGTCTGGCCTTCGAACGCCGGCTGCCGACCGGCTTCGCCATTGTCGGCAACTCGCGCACGGAGATGAGCGACGAGGAGTTCCGCGAGAAGATGCGCGCCAGCGTGCGGCAGTTCCTGGAAGAGAGCCCGTTTGACGAAGACGTGTGGCGCGACTTCTCCCGCGGGTTGCACTACGTTTCCGGCGACCTGCGCGATCCGGGCTGCTATCAGCGTCTGGCGGACAAGCTCGGCGAGATCGAGCGCGCGCAGCTCACCGGCGGCAATGTTCTGTTCTATCTGTCCACGCAGCCCAGCCACTACGAGGCCGTTGTGGAGGGGCTGGGCGGCGCTGGCTTGCAGCGCTCCCAAGCCGGCGGCTGGCGGCGTCTGGTGGTGGAAAAGCCGTTCGGGCACGACCTGGACAGCTCGCGCCTGCTCGATCACGCCGTGCACAAGGTGTTCCCCGAGGAGGATGTCTACCGCATCGATCACTACCTGGGGAAGGAAACCGTCCAGAACCTGCTCGCCTTCCGCTTCGGCAACGGCATCTTCGAGCCGCTGTGGAACCGCCGCTATGTGAACTCGGTGCAGATCACGGCGGCCGAGTCGATCGGCGTCGAAGGGCGCGGGGCGTACTACGAAGAGGCGGGGGCGCTGCGCGACATGATCCAGAATCACATGTTGCAGATTCTGGCCACCGTCGCCATGGAGCCGCCAGCGCTGTTTGAAGCCGCCGCCGTGCGCGACGAGCGGGCCAAGCTGCTGCGTTCGATTCACGTAATGAGCCACGACGAGGTTGCCGCGCACGCCGTGAAAGGGCAGTATGGTCCGGCCAACGTGGGCGGGCGCGCGCTGCCGGGCTTCCGCCAGGAAGAGGGCGTGAATCCGCAGTCGCAAACCGAAACCTACGCGGCGGCCACCTTCTTCATCGACAACTGGCGTTGGGCGGGCGTGCCCTTCCACGTGCGCAGCGGCAAGCGTCTGGCCAAGCGCGTCACCGACATCGCCATTCAGTTCAACGCCGCGCCGCACCGCGTGTTCAGCGGTCTGCCCGGCGGGGCGGGGATGAGCGAACTGGCGCCCAATCTTTTGATCCTGCGCGTGCAGCCCGAGGAGGGCATCTCGCTGCGCTTTCTCTCCAAACAGCCGGGCAGTGGAATGAAGCTGCGCCCGGTGTCGATGGATTTCAACTATGGCTCCAGTTTCGGAATGCGCTCGCCCACGGCCTATGAGACCCTGCTGGTGGACGCGCTGACGGGCGACGCGACGCTGTACTCGCGGCAGGACATGGTGGAGGCGAGCTGGCAGGCGGTGATGCCGGTGCTCGAAGTTTGGGGCAATACGAAGTTTGATTTTCCGAACTACGCCTCGGGCACATGGGGCCCGGCGGCGAGCGATGAGATGCTGGCGCGGCGCGGGCAAGCCTGGAGGGTTCCGTAATGGCGGCGGCGATTCAACCGGAGAAGATCCTGAAGGATCTGGGCGAGCTGTGGGTGAATCTGGGCCGCGACGCCGGGGGCGCGGGCGTGTTGCGCGCCTGCGCGATGACCCTGATCGTCATCACGCTGGATTCCGAGGGCGATGCCGTCAGTGAAACCGTGGCCAAGCTGATGCGCGTGCATCCGAGCCGCCTGGTGATGCTGCGCGTGAAGCCGGGCGGCGAGCCGCTGCTGAGCGAGCGCGTGGTGGCGCAGTGCTGGATGCCGTTCGGCGGCCGGCAGCAGATCTGCTGCGAGCAGGTGGAGATCACGGCGGCCGAGTCCGTGCTGGACGAGGTGCCGGCCGTGGTGCGGGCGCTGGAGGCGCCGGATCTGCCGGTGGTGATCTGGACGCGCGTGCCGGGGCTGCTGCACAGCGCGGGCTGCTCGCCGCTGCTCGATCTGGCCCACAAGGTGATTGTCGATTCGGCGGGCTGGCCGCGCACGCGCGACAAGGTGAGGGCGATCCGCAACGGCCTGCGCACGCGCCTGGTGGCGGACCTGGAATGGACGCGGCTGACGCGGTGGCGCCAGACGCTGGCGCAGGAGTTTGACAACCCGGCCTACCTGAGCCGCCTGGGCGAGATCGGCCGGGTTGCCGTCGAGTATGACGGTGAGTTCGCACCCTTGCGGGCGTTGTACCTGGCGGGCTGGCTGAGAAAGGCGCTGGGCGAACGCGTGGCCATCACGCTGAGCGCCCTCGGACAGGCGTCGCCTCCGCGTCTGCACTCGGTTACGCTGAGCGGAGGCGCGATGAGCTACCGCATGAACGTGGAGGTGTCGCGCGCCGCCGAGATGCGCATCTGCGACCAGCGCAGCGCCCACCCGTTGATGCCCACGCTGGACGAATATGAACTCATGCGCGAGGAGTTGAGCATCACGGGACGCGATCCCGCCTTTGAAGCCTCGCTGGCATTCGCGGAGGAGCACGGACAGTGAAGGGACACTACTGGGTGTACATCGACGCGGCGACGGCGGCCGCGGCGGCGGCCACGCACATCGCCGAGCGTCTGGACGAGGCGGTTCGCGACCGCGGGCGCGCCACGCTCGCCGTGAGCGGTGGCAACAGTCCGAAGCCGCTGTTCCGCGAGCTGGTGAAGACGGGCGTTGATTGGAACGCCATCCACCTGTTCTGGGCCGACGAGCGGGCCGTGGGCCCCGAAGACGAGGCATCGAACTACGCCATGGCGCTGGAGTATCTGATTCGTCCGGCCGGAATTCCAGCGGCGAACCTGGTGCGCGTGGAAGGCGAGAGGGGCGCGCCGGAGGCGGCGGCTCTGTATGAGAAGGCCCTGCGGACCGCTTTTCCCGGCGCGGCCGTCCCGGTGTTTGACGTGATTCACCTGGGCATGGGTCCCGACGCGCACACGGCGAGCCTGTTTCCGGGCGATCCCCTGGTGCGGGAGCACCACCGTCTGGCGGCGGCCGTGCGCGCGCCCAAGCCTCCGCCGGACCGCGTGACGCTGCTGCCCCCGGTGCTGCACAAAGCCCGCTGCGTGACGGTATTCGCGCCGGGGGCCGACAAGGCCGGTGCGCTGAAGCAGGTGTTTGAGGGCGCGCGGAACCCATCCCAGTACCCGGCGCAGATTCTGGATGCCCGCACGGCGGAAACCGTCTGGTTCCTGGACGAGGACGCCGCCGCGGAGTTGCGCCCGCAGAACTAAACCGCGGTCAGGGCGAGCGCCGGCGGACCAGCGTAGCCGAGCCTGAGACCAGCCGCGCCTCGCGGCCCGGCTCCGTGGTGTGCCAGGTCAACTGAAGCTGGTCATCGCTGAGGGAGTGTAGACGCACCTGCCCGCGCGCGCCGCCGTTGCCCGACCAGGAGTATGAGCCGCCCGATTCCTGGTGCTCCCCTTCGAACTGAAACTGCACCTCGGGTGAGATCGGCTGATCGGCAACCCGGTAGCGGGCATTCAAGCGTCCCTTGAGGAGTCCATTGGCGCTGCGCACTGTAAGTTCAATAAATTCTGGCAGGTATCCTCGTGATGCGGAAGTGGATCGTGAGGTTGGCAAATAGAACCACAGTCCGTCCCGCGGCCACCTCTCCGGCGCGGGAGGAGGCGCCGGTGTTTGAGCCAGAATCCCGGGCGCAGACGGCAGTACGCCCGCTTCCGGCCGGGTGATCTCTAGAGGAGTGATCGCCGTTTGCGGTGCGGCGGGCCGGGGTGGCATGATCACCGGTACGGGAAAGGCCGCAGCCACGCGGGGAGCGGCGGAGGCGGTTCTGGGAGAAGGGGCGGCCGTTCTGCGCGCTGGTTCCGCACGGGCGGGTTTAACGCCCCGTTCAGCCGCGCGGATGGCGGCGGCGGCGGCGACGGTGGGTGCGGGCGCAGGTTTCCGTTGGGTCAGCTTTGCGGCGGGCGGGCGGACCGGCCCGAGAGTCCAGTAGATCACCGCCAGACCTGCCAGCGTGGCCCCGATCCACAACAGGTTCCGGCGCAGCCAGGCGAGGTTGGCCCGGCGCAGCAGTGGCGCGAGCATCGCCAGCCACCAAGGCGCGGGACCGCAGCTTCCGGATTGGCCCGACGCGTGAGGATGGCCCGGCAAGGGCGCATGTCCCGGCGCCGCCTCCTCATCGTAGATCCGCCGTTGGCGTGGATCGCCCAGCACGGCATAGGCGGCGTTGATCCTCTTTAAGGTCGTCTCCGCCAGACCTTTCGTGTACTGATCGAGGATTTGATCTGGATGCAATAGACGGGCAAGGGCCTTATGAGCCTGCTTTATTTCGTCCTGCGTCGCGCTTGCGGACACGCCAAGATCGTCGTAGAGTGACAAGCCTCTGCTTTCCTCAAATCTGTAGTGTCCTCGGGTGGAGGGAATTCGCCCCATTTTTCCTGTTTCCCGCTCCTCTCGCTGGAGGGATTCGATGCGGGGCGGGATGACCGGCGCCGGGGCTGACCGCCCAGGACTCGCCGGCGCGCCAGAGAGCGCCGTCAGGCCGGGCAAACCGGGGTCGAACTCTTTGCGAATCTTCTGTAAAGCGATCGCTCGCCGTTCGTCGGGCGAGCGGTTGGGCGGCGGGACGCCCCAGTCATCCAATAGACGTTTGGCCATGGGTTGGGTTGAACGGCAGCCTACAGCGAAGGTGGAGGGAATGATTGCAATTCTCGATCTAAACAAATGAAACCACGCAATTTATAATTTCAAATCCTTTGTCACGGCCAGGCCGTAGCCGCGTGGCTGTGACAGCGCGCTCCAGGTTGTGCGCAAATGGTAACGGGATGCGCCGGATGGCATCCAAACAGAATGAGTGTAATGACGAACCTGCACCTTCCGGCTTTGTCGCTGGCCTTGTCCCTTCTTGCTCCGTTGCTCTCCGGGCAAACGCCTGCCGCGAGCCCGGCGCAGACGCCAGCGGCGAACCCGGCGCAAGACACCATCCGCGTGGATGTGCCGGTGGTGTTCGTGCCCGTCACCGTATCGCGCCAGGAGGGCGGCTACATGGACGGTCTGGCCGCGTCCGACTTCCAGTTGACCGACAACGGCCGGTCCGTCCCGTTCGATTTGACCACCACCGACACGTTGAGCGCGCCCCTGGCGCTGGTGGTGGCCGTGCAGACCAACGAGGGGGCCATGACGGCGCTTGAGAAGATTCGCAAGGTGGGCAGCGTGGTGCGGGCGCTCATCAGCGGGCAGCGCGGCTCGGTGATGGTGCTCGGCTACGGCGGCGAGGTGCGGACCATCCAAACGTGGACGCGCGACGCCAACGATCTGTCCATCGCCTTCCGCTCGCTGAAGCCGCAGTGGACGGCCAAGGCGCGTATGCTGGACGCCGTCCAGGAGGGCATCGGGCTTTTGGCGCGGCGCGCGCCCGAGGAGCGGCGCGTGCTGCTGGTGATCGGCGAGACAAAGGACCGCGGCAGCAAAACCGGTTTGCGCGAGGTGGCCGAGGCCGCGCAGCGCGAGGGGGTGATCATTCACGGCGTCACCTATTCGGCCTACACGACCGCCTTCACAAAGAAGGGCGCGCAGACGCCGGGCTCCTCCACCGGCGGCTTCAATGTGCTGGGGCTGTTCACCGAGGTGGGCCGGCTGGGCAAGGAGAATACGATGGAGGCGCTGGCGCTGGCCAGCGGCGGGCGGCGGCGCGGCTTCACCACGCAGGACGGCCTGGAGGAGGAGTTGGGCCGCGTGGGCGAAGAGATTCACAGCCAATATCTGCTCAGCTTCACACCGGTGTCTCCCCAGCCGGGCTTCCACCAGTTGCTTGTGACCGTGAAGAACCGCAAGGACGCCCTTGTGCGGACGCGGCCGGGTTACTGGGCGGGCGAGACGGCGGGCCAGACGAAGCCGTAAGAAGTAGCGGCGCTGGCGCGGGCCTGTGCGCAACGCTATCCTGTACGCCGGGGGTAGACCGGCATGAACGAGTCACGACGGGAATTCATGGCATCCGCAACGAAGGGCGCGAGTGTCGCGGCGCTCGCCAAGCAGGTACTGGCGCAGACAAAGCCGGCCACGGCGGGCGGCCTGCCCATGCGCACGCTGGGCCGCACCGGGGTGGACGTGTCCGTGCTGACGCTGGGTGGCTGGCACATTGGGGCTGTGAAGGATGAGGCCGAAGCCATCCGCATCATGCACGCGGCCATCGACGAGGGCCTCACCTTTTTCGACAACGCCTGGGACTATCACGACGGCCACGCCGAAACCGTGATGGGCAAGGCGCTGCAGCAGGACGGCAAGCGCGGCAAGGTGTTCCTCATGACGAAGAACTGCGAACGCGACTATGCCGGCTCCATGAAGGATCTCGAGGAGAGCCTGCGCCGCCTGCGGACCAGCCATATCGACCTCTGGCAGTTCCACGAAATGGTGTACGACAACGATCCGGACTGGATCTTCGAAAAGGGCGCCGTGCGTGCGGCACTGGAAGCGCGCAAAGCAGGCAAAGTGCGTTTCATTGGCTTCACCGGGCACAAGGATCCGGGAATTCACTTGAAGGCTCTGGCCAAGAAGTTCGACTGGGATGCGGCGCAGATGCCCATCAACGTCCTGGACGCCAGCTACCGCAGCTTCCAGCGCGAGGTGGTGCCGGTGTGCCTGAAGAAGAACGTGGGCGTCATCGGCATGAAGGGGCTGGCCGGCGGCTACCCGCAGGGCGCACTGATTCAGGAGGCGGGACTGACGGCCACCGAGTGTTTCCGGTACTGCCTGTCGCTTCCGGTGGCGACACAGGTGGTGGGCATCACCTCCATGGCGCAATTGCGCGAGGACATCGCCATGGCGCGCGGATTCCAGCCCATGACGAAGGCGGAGATGGCGGCGCTGCGGGACAAGGTGAAGGACGTTTCCGGCGACGGCCGCATGGAGCGATTTAAGTCCACCAAGGACTACGACGGCCCACACCACCGGCGCCAGCACGGCTTTGCCGTGTAAGCCGCCCAGGACAATAAAATCAGGGCGAAGCCCGCGCCTGCGAGCCCCGCCCCGTGTGAACCCGGCTGAGAAGGAGAACCGGATCAGCCGAGCGACAGGCCCTGCCTGCGCCGCATCATCAGCAGCGCCAGGCCCGCGCCGACGTAGAGCACCGTGGTGACCTCGGGCGTTTCAGCGCCGGGGCCGGGATCGCCGCCGCCCGGATTGCCGCCACCCGCCAGCAGCGAGCCATAGCTCACGTTATCCAGCAACGCAATGCTGGAGTACTGAGACGGGTTGGCGCCGTTGCCGGGCGCGAGCGCGATGCGGATCCAGGAGATCGGCGTATCGCTGCGCACGCCCCAGAAACTGAGCGCCGGCGCGTCTTCCGTCGTGCGGATGTAGAACTCACCCGTGGAAAGTTCAATGCGGATGCCGATGGCGTTCGGAAAGGCCGAGCCCAGGTCGAAGCCCACGGCCTCCACGTCGGGCAGCGTCAGTTGCAGATACTGCGTGAGGCCAGCCTCGTAATCGGCTCCACGCAGCATTGTGCCACTGCCGAAGTAGTTGCCGCCCGAGGTGGGGTTGATGGCCAGCATGGTGTAGCTGCCGCCGTTGACGCCCACATAATTAACGTCCCCCCTGGTGACTCCGGAGGAGGTGTTGTAGAAACTCCAGCCTCCCGGAAGTACGCCCAGGGATTCAAAATCGTCGGTGGTCACGCCCGTAGTCAAGCCGTTCCAGGTTGACCTGTCCTCGTAGGTCCCCAGCACGGACCCGTAGGCGGGAAAAGCGGCGATGAAAGCCGCGAAGAGAGCGATGCGTAGCGCGATGAAGGTGCGATGAAACATGAGTTTCCTCTGTGCGGCGCGGCGGGATGTCGCACGCCGGGACGATGGTGCGCCCGGCGGCCGCGCAGCGGTTTGAGTTAACGTGCACAGGGGTAGTGAGGGTGCTGGTGCGAAGTTCTCGCGCGTCAAGGCAAGATCTGAGAGGAGTATGGCTTGGCATATCTCCTTTGGCGGCTATCTCTTGATGGCTATTTCTTCGGAAGATACCCGAGGCCGCCAAGACCTGAAGCTTCACTTGCAGTGCCCCGTGAGGACAGCGGCTGGTTCGTCAGCAGCAGCTTGCCTCCCGCCTGCCTGACGATGATGACCGCCGCCTTGCCGAGCAGCCGTTCAATGCGCGTCCGCTGCGGACCTTCTATTAGAAGATAGACGTGGCCGGGGCCCGCCCACTTCGCCGCCAGTCCGGCATCGTCCAGGAAGACGCGCGGCGCGTTCGGGGCGTAGGATCCGTATTCGAGGTTGTTCACGCGGCCGTTCAACAGCCAGGCGCCCGTGCGCAGCCTTTCGTGCGCATAGAAGAAGACCGAGCTGAACGTGTAGTACTGGTTGTCGAGCACCACGTCGCCCGCCGGAGCGGCCAGCAGCGCCTGTGCCAGCGGTCGCGAACCGAGATAGGGGTCGAAGCTCACCATGGCCACGCGCGCGGCCTGCGTGAACAGGATCATCATCACGCCCAACCCGGCGGCCAGGCGGACGCCCTGGTAACGCCAGGCGGCGATGGCGCCCACCAGGAACGCGGCGGCGGCCATGAGCAGCGGCGTGCGCAGGTAGGCAAACGCGGGCAGCGTCAGATCTCGCATGTGGCCCAGCGACAGCGTGTATGCCTCCGGATTCAGCGTCAGGGCCTGCGAGATGTCGCCGGGCGCGGAGCGTCCCAGCACGGCCCACCACAATGCTCCCAGGCCCAGCGCCAGCGCCGAGCACAGCACTGCCAGTGCTCGCGTGGCGGCCCGGTTCCAACGCGTGTCGCGTGTCAGGGCATCGCCCAGCAACAGGGCCAACGCCGGGTAGGCGGGCATGGAATAGTATTCCTGCGTCGTGGAAAAGGTGAAGAACAACATCAGGAATCCGGCCCAACACCAGGCAAGCAGACGCATTTTGTCGGCACGGCTATCGGGCGCGCGGCCCGGCAACGCGCGCAACGCCTCGGGCAGGTAGGCGCTCCAGGGAAACAGCCAGGCCAGGTGCAGCAGCCAGAACAGCGGCCGGGGAACGGTGTTGTAATCGCGCGGCCAGCGCATGTTCAGAAAGCGGAACAGGTGTTCGTTGAAGAAGAAGAACCAGAAGAAGCCGTGGTATTCGCCGGGGCCGCTGTGCATGGTGAAATCGAACAGCGGAGGGTTGCCGAGCATGGCCAGGGCCACCCACGGCAGACAGATGACCGCCGCCAGGGACGCTCCCGCCGCCACACGAAATCGCCGGAAAATGTTCCAGCGAAACAACTGGCCCGTCAGCAGCAGGTACAGGCCCGCGGCGGCCAGCGGGAAGACGAGCGCGATGAGCCCCTTCAGCAGGAAGCCCGCGCCCATGGCCGCCCACATAACCCAGGGCCAGGGGCCCGCTTCGCCTTCCTCTGTGCGCAGAAAGGCCCACAGCGCCAGCGCGATGGTGAGCGTCAGCGCCACGTCCGGAATCGTGATCCGCGTGAACAGCCACATGCCGGCGCAGGCCGTCGTGGCCAGCCCGGCATAGAAGCCGGCGCGCCGCGAAAAGGCCCACACGCCCATCGACGCCGTGAGAAACGAGAGCGCCACGGCCGAGAGCGCAAAGGGCAGCCGCGCCGCCCAGTCACGGACGCCGAAAACGGCGTAGCTCGCCGCCATCATCCAATACGGTCCGGGCGCCTTCTCGAGATAGACAATGCCGTTCAAACGCGCCGTTACCCAATCGCCCGAGTCGAGCATGTTACGGGCAATCTGCGCCTGCACGGCGTCGACGTCGTCCATCAGGCCGGGTGGCGAAACCGCGCAGCCGAGATACAGCACGGCGGCGAACAGCGCGGCGCCGAGCGCGGGCCGGCGGATTAACGGGTGATCTTCCATTCCTTCATCCAAAGCGTGAGCATGAGCAGACCCCACAAAGCATAGCCATGATTGGCGCGCCGCGCGTCGTGCTCCTCCAAAAGAGCGAGAATGCCCGGCCAGTGGAGACCCGCGGCCGCGGCCGAGTGCTCCGTCACATGGTCGCGCAGCATCGGGCGCAGCGCGGTGCGGAACCAGTGGTGCGCGGGAATGTCGAAGCCCTGCTTGGGGCGCGCCGTCACGGCGGGCGGCAGTTTGTCCCGCATCAGTTCGCGCAACAGGAACTTCAGCGTGCGTCCCCTGATCTTGAGCGAGTGCGGCAGCGCGGCGGCGAACTCGACGATGCGGTGATCGAGAAACGGCGGGCGCACCTCGAGCGAGTGCGCCATCGACATGCGGTCGCACTTGTTGAGGATGTCGTCGGGCAGGTAGGCAAGCTGGTCGAGATGGAGAAAGGAGCCATCGGTGGCGGGCGGCGCCGAACCGTCCAGCGGCCAGTCGCGCGGCAGCGGGGCGGGGAAGTGCGGCGCCGGGAAGGCCCCGTTCCAGTAGAGGTGTGCCTCCATGGGCGGCATTGCCGCGCCCTCCAGAAAGCGCTTCACCTTGTAGTCCAGGCCCACCTTCTCGTCGCTCACCGGCAGCAGCCGCGCCAGAGCCCGCGCGGGCCGAAGCGGCAATGGGCGCGCCCAGCGCGCGTAGCGGTCGGCCAGGTAGGTCACATAGCCGCCAAACAGTTCGTCGGCGCCTTCGCCGCTCAAGGCCACCGTCACCTGGCGCCGGCACATCTGCGAGAGATACCACACCGGCAGCGCGCCGGCGTCGGCCGAGGGCTCATCGCTGAAATGCGCCAGGCGCTCGACGACGGCGGGCAGATCGTCCTTTTCCGGCCGCAGGTCGAACTCGGAGTGATCAGCGCCGTACTGCGCGGCCACGGCGCGGAAGTAGGGCGCCTCGTCGAAACTGCGTCCCGAAAAGCTCACCGAGAAGGTCTTCAGACGGCCGGGGAACAGCGCGGCGGCGTAGTGCGTGATGGCCGATGAATCGAGTCCGCCGCTGAGCCAGACGCCCAGCGGCACGTCGCTCACCAGGTGCTCGCGCACGGATTCGCGCAGCAGGTGGTCGAGCTCCGCCATGGCGCCGGCGCGGGTGATCCGGCGCGGGGCAAAGCGCAATTGCCAGTAAGCTTCGGTGCGCGTGACGCCGTCGCGCCACTCCAGATAGCAGCCGGGCCGCAGCTTGGTGATGCCCGCGGCGAGCGTCCGCGCGGTGGGTATGTAGTTCAGCCGCAGAAAGAGGTTCAGCGCCTCCGGGTCCAGCGTGCGGGGAACCGCCGGGTGCGCGAAGAGGGCCTTCAACTCAGAGGCGAAATGCAGTTGGGCTCCGCGCGCGTGCAGATAGAGCGGCTTGATCCCCATGCGGTCGCGCGCCAGCACGAGCCGCCGCGCGGGCTCGCACCAGATGGCCAGCGCGAACATGCCGCGCAGACGGGCAAAGCAGCCCGTGTCCCATTCGAGAAAGGCTCGCAGCACCACCTCGGTATCGCAGTGAGACCCGAACCGGTGGCCGAGCGATTCCAGCTCCGCGCGCAGCTCACGGAAGTTGTAGATCTCTCCGTTGAAGACGATGGCGGTTTGCGTGGCCGCGTCGCGAACCGGCTGATCGCCCCCGGCCAGGTCCTGAATCTTCAGCCGCACCGCGCCCATCGAGACACAGCCGGACTCGTGGACGCCGTTCTGATCCGGTCCGCGATGGTGAATCGAGGCGATGGCGCGCCGCAACGCGCCCTCGGGCGGGGCCTCGTCGCGATGGGTGAATCCGGCGATTCCGCACATGGGCTATTCGTAGCGAAGCGCTTCCACCGGCGTGATGCGCGAGGCCGCGCGCGCAGGATAGACCGTGGCCAGCAGGCTGACCAGAATGGCCACCCCCGCAATCCAGACGCCATCCAGAAGCCTGGGCTCAAACGGCACGAATGACAGCGAGTAGACGGCCTCATCGAGCGGCAGCCAGCGGTAGTGATCGGCGAGGAACGAGATCGAGTAACCCAGCACGAGACCAATCGCCGTGCCCGCCACGCCGATCAGCAGCCCCTGCAGGCGGAAGATGAGCGAGATCTGCTCGCGCCGCGCGCCCATCGACATCAGAATGGCGATGTCGCGGTGCTTTTCCATCACCATCATAATGAGTGAGATCAGGATGTTCAACGCGGCCACCATCTGAATCAAACCCACGGTGACCACCGTCACCACGCGCTCCATCTTGAGCGCGTTCAAAATCTGCCGGTTCATCTCCATCCAGCTTGTGGCCGCCAGCTTCGGACCGGCCGCCGCGGAGATCTCTTTCGCAATCCCGTTGGCCGCGTAGATGTCGTCCACGTTCAGCTCGATGGCGCTGGCCACGTCGGCCACCGACAGCACGCGCTGCACCTCCTTGAGGCTGGTGAAGGCCCAGGCGCTGTCCAGATCGTAAAAGCCCGACTCGAAGATGCCGGTGATGCGGAACTGGTGCTCCACAAGGCGCGGTCCAAACGGCGTGATTTCGCCCTGCGGGCTGATGACGCGGACCACGTCGCCCAGGGCCAGACCGGCGTCGCGCGCCAGTCCCGCGCCAATGACAATCGGCGGCAGTCCGCGCACGGGATTCCAGTTGTCCAGCCGGCCGGCCTTCAGATGCTGCAAGGCCGGAGGCAGCTTCAACTCACGGGGCTCGGGAATGCCTTTCAACACCGCGCCGGTGGGCTGCCGCGATCCGGGAATCAGAACCTGCGTGTAGAGTGAGGGCGTGGCCTGCGTAATGTGCGGCTGCGCGGCCAGCTTGCGCGCCAGTTCGCGCCAGTTGGCGATGCCCTCGCCCGGCTGTTTTTCCAGCACCATGATGTGCGCCGTCGCCCCCAGCAGATTGCGCTGCAGAGTGTTGCGGAAGCCCGCGTTGATGGAAAGCGCGATCACCGTCGCCATCACGCCCGTGGCCACGCCCAGCACGGAGATCACCGTGATGATGCTGATCACCGTCTGTTTGCGCTTGGCCATCAGGTAGCGCACGGCCACGGACAGTTCGAAGGGAAGCTCCACGCTTCTATCCTTGCCCGGCGTCCAGTTCGCGCAGCTTCGCCGCCAGGCCGATTTCGCCCTCGGGCCGCAGCAACGGGAAGAGAATCACGTCGCGGATGGACTTCGAGTTGGTGAGCAGCATGGTGAGACGGTCGATGCCGATGCCCTCGCCGCCGGTGGGCGGCAGGCCGTAGGACATGGCGCGAATGTAGTCCTCGTCCATCTGGTGCGCCTCTTCATCGCCCCGCTCGCGCATGCCCAGTTGGGACTCGAAGCGCCGCCGCTGCTCGCGTGGATCGTTCAACTCCGTATAGGCGTTGCCGATCTCCATGCCCGCCGCGTATATTTCGAAACGGTCGACAAAGGCCGGGTTGTCCGGGTTCTGCTTGGACAGCGGCGAGGTCTCCACGGGGTATTCGTAAATGATGGCCGGCTGAATCAGCTTGTCCTCGCACACGCGCTCAAAGATGTCGGCCAGCGCTTCGCCCGGAGTCGCCTTGCCGGAGTTGGCCAGCAGCCAGGCGGCATCGCCGGGGCGCGCCGGTTCGGGAGCATCCCAGAACTCGCTCACGGCTTCGCGCATGGTCAACCGGCGGATGTTGCCGAAGTCCAGCGTCGCGTCTCCATAGGGCACGGCGGCCGAGCCGGTGGCGTCGATGGCCACCTGCTTCAGGAACTCGCAGGTGAAGTCCATCAGACCGTGGTAATCGGTGTAGGCCTGGTAGAACTCCAGCATGGTGAACTCCGGGTTGTGGTGCGTCGAGACGCCCTCGTTGCGGAAGTTGCGGTTGATCTCGTAGACGCGGTCCAGACCGCCCACCACCAGCCGTTTCAAATACAGCTCCGGCGCGATGCGCAGGTAGAGGTCGATGTCCAGGGTGTTGTGATGCGTGACGAAGGGCCGCGCCGCCGCGCCGCCATAGAGCGGCTGCATCATGGGCGTCTCCACCTCGACGAACCCGCGCGCCTCCAACTGGCGCCGCAGCGAGGCGATGATCCGCGCCCGCGTAACGAACACGGCACGCGATTCCGGCGTGGCGATCAGATCGAGATAGCGCTGGCGGTAGCGCAGCTCCACGTCCTCGATGCCATGAAATTTTTCCGGCATGCTGAGTAGCGTCTTGGCCAGGAAGGAGAGCTTCTCCACGTGGACGCTCAACTCGCCGGTGCGCGTGCGGAACAGGTAGCCCTCGGCGCCGATGATGTCGCCCAGGTCCACCAGCTCCCACAGCTTCCAATCGGTCTCCGGAAGCTGGTCCTTCTTGATGTAGATCTGCAGTTGCGCGCCTTCCTGCGCCAGGTGGGCAAAGCCCGCCTTGCCCATGCGGCGGATCGTGCGCAGCCGCCCGCAGACCTTCACGTTGACGCGCGGCGAATCCAGTTGAGCGGCCTCCGCGCCGCCATGAGCGGCCAGCACACCGCCGAGCGTGTGCGAGTAATCGAAGCGGTGGCCGTAAGGACGGAAGCCCAGGGCTTCGATCTCACGGATGCGGTCCAGGCGTTGGCGTAACAGTTCGTCTTCCAGTGACAAAGGGAAAGCTCCGGTGGAGTGATGAAACTTCTTATTATAATGGCCGATTGCCCGCGCTTTCGATCGTCATCCCCGCCTACAACGAGCAGTCGCGTCTTCCCGGCACGCTGACGCGTGTGCTCGCCTATCTGGATTCAGCCCCGTGGCGGGAGCCCGAGGTGCTGGTGGTGGACGACGGCTCGCGCGATTTGACGGCGGCTCTGGTGGAGGAGTGGGCCGGCCGCGACCCTCGCGTGCGCCTGCTGCGGAATCCCGGCAATCGCGGCAAAGGATACTCGGTGCGGCACGGCATGATGGAGGCTCGCGGCGAGTGGGTGCTGTTCTCGGACGCCGATCTTTCGGCGCCCATCGAAGAGCTCGACGCGCTCTGGGCGGCCCTGGAGCGCACGCCCGCCGCGGTGGCCATCGGCTCCCGCGCGCTGAATCGCGGACTGATCGGCGTGCACCAGTCGAAGTTCCGCGAAACGGCCGGCCGCTTCTTCAATCTGGTGATGCGCCTGGTGTGCGGTCTGCCGTTCTGGGACACGCAATGCGGCTTCAAGCTGTTCCGCCGCGACGCGGCGCGCGACGTGTTCTCCCGCCTGCGGCTGGAGCGGTTCGGCTTCGACGTGGAGGCGCTCTTCATCGCCCGCCTGAAAGGCTACAAAACCATCGAGGTGCCCGTGCGCTGGAATCACGCCGACGGCACGAAGGTGAGCATGTTCCGCGACAGCGCCGATATGTTTCTCGACCTGCTCCGCGTGCGGCGCAACCAACTGCTGGGCCGCTACCGCTAGCACAGCCTGGCGATGATCGCATCGGCGAACTGGGCCGTGTTCGCCGCCCCGCCCACGTCTGGCGTCAGGTGCCTGCCTTCGGCGTAGACGGCTTCGACGGCCGCCTGCAATCGCTCCGCCGCGCCCGCCTCGCCCACGTGGCTTAACATCATCACCGCGCTCAGCATCAGCGCCGTCGGGTTGGCCAGCCCCTTGCCCGCGATGTCCGGCGCCGAGCCGTGCACGCTTTCAAAGATGGCGCAGCCGTCGCCGAAGTTCGCGCCGGGCACCACGCCGAGGCCGCCCACCAGTCCGGCCGCCAGATCGCTGATGATGTCGCCATATAAGTTCGGCAGCAGCAGCACGTCGAACTGTTCGGGCTTGGACACCAGTTGCATTGAGGCGTTGTCTACGATCAGTTCGTTGTAGGTGATCTGCGGGTACATCTCGGCCACCTCGCGGCAGCACTTCAGGAAGAGACCGTCGGCCTTCTTCATGATGTTAGCCTTGTGAATCGCGGTGACCTTTTTCCGTCCGTGCTGTTTGGCGTATTTGAAGGCCGCCGTGGCGATCTTGATCGAGGCCGCGCGCGTAATCACCTTCAACCCCGTCACCACATCGTTTACCACCTCGTGCTCCAGGCCCGAATAGAGATCCTCCGTGTTCTCGCGGAAGATCACCATGTCGATGTTCAGGTCCTGAAAGCGCGTCTTCAAGCCGGGCAGCGTCTTCACCGGGCGCACGTTGGCGTACAGCTCGAAACGCTTGCGCAGCGCGACGTTCACGCTTTGAAAGCCGCCGCCCACCGGCGTCGTCACCGGGCCCGTCAGCCCCAGACGCGTCACTTTCAGCGATTCCACCGCGGCCGGCGGAATCGACTCGCCGGACTGCCGGATGATGTCGGCCGTCACTTCGACGCGGTTCCAGTCGATCTTCACGCCGCAGGCGTCGATGACGCGGACCGTCGCGTCGGCGACTTCCGGGCCAATCCCGTCGCCGGGAATCAGGGTCACGTTGTGGGTCACGAATCCTATTATGGCAAGGCGGCGGGCCGGGCGGCCCTTGCGCGGCGCGCCTGGCTTTGCATGGCACAATGAGAGGTCATGCCCAAGATTGCACGCGCTCTGTTGAGCGTCACGGACAAAGCCGGACTGGTTCCCTTCGCGCAGGCGCTCGCCGCGCACGGAGTGGAGCTGATCTCCACTGGCGGAACGGCGAAGCTGCTGCGCGAGGCTGGGCTCGTGGTGAAGGACGTCGCCGAGGTGACCGGATTTCCAGAGATGCTCGACGGCCGCGTCAAGACAATTCATCCGCGCGTGGCCGGGGGCGTGCTGGCCATGCGGTCCAAGCCCGAGCACATGGCCGCCATCGCCGAGCACGGCATTCCGGCCATCGACATGGTGGTGGTGAACCTGTACCAGTTCGAAAAAGTGGCCGCCGAGGCCGGCGCCACGCGCGAGGAGCTGATCGAGAACATCGACATCGGAGGCCCCACCATGATCCGCGCGGCGGCCAAGAACTGGCAGGACGTGGCCGTGGTGACCTCGCCGGAAAGCTACGCCGCACTGGCCGGAGAGCTCCGCGCAAACGGCGGCGTCTTGAGCGAGGCCACGCACTGGCGCCTGATGGTGTCCGCCTTCGAGCTCACGGCCGCCTATGACCGCGCCATCGCCGCCAAGCTGCGTTCGCTCGACGCCGCGCCCGGCGAACTGCCCGCCGTGCTCGACGTGCGTCTTCCCCTGCGCATGCCGCTGCGCTACGGCGAAAACCCGCACCAGAAGGCGGCGCTGTACGGCTCCGGCGAATCCGGCATCGCGGGGGCGCGGCAGTTGCAGGGCAAGGAGCTCAGCTACAACAACCTCGTCGATCTCGACGCGGCCTGGCAACTGATTCGTGAATTCGACGCGCCGGCCTGCGCCATCATCAAGCACACCAACCCCTGCGGATGCGCCGAAGGCGCCCGCCCCGTGGAGGCCTATCAGAGAGCGTTGGAGGCCGACCCAATCTCCGCGTTCGGCGGCGTGCTCGCCTTCAACCGCCGCGTGGACGCGGCGGCCGCTGCCGAGGTGGCCAAGCTCTTCACCGAAGCCATCGCCGCGCCGGGCTACACGGAGGAGGCGCTCGCCGTGTTCGCCGCCAAGAAAAACCTGCGGCTCATCACCGTCGCGCCGGGCGAGGACAGCGCGCTGGTGGTGAAGTCCATCAGCGGCGGCATGCTGGCGCAGTCGGCCGATGCGGCCCGGCTGGACCGCGCGCACGCCGCCGTCCGCTCCCGCCGCCAGCCGTCTGAGGACGAGTGGAGCGCGCTCGCCTTCGGCTGGAAGGTGGTGAAGCATGTGAAGTCCAACGCGATCGTGTATGCGCGCGCCGGGCAGCTTGTTTCCAGTGGCGCGGGGCAGATGAGCCGCGTCGATTCCGTGAAGGTGGGCGCCATGAAAGCCGTACTGCCCTTGCAGGGAACCGTGCTCGCCAGCGACGCCTTCTTCCCATTCCCCGACGGCGTCGTCGAAGCCGCCCGCCATGGCATCACGGCCGTGATTCACCCCGGCGGTTCGGTGAAGGACGAGGAGGTCATCGCCAAGGCCGATGAACTGGGCCTGGCCATGGTGCTCACCGGCGTCCGGCATTTCCGCCACTAACGCCTGGCCTGCTACCTTGGAATGTGCGCTACTTCTTCCGGCGGCGCATTCCGCCGTTCCGCCGCGTGGTGATGGTCGAATCCGGCTCGCGCCACCTTCTGGAAGCCCTGCTGCCCGGCATCTATCAATCCCACGCGCCACACATGCGTCTGGACGTGGTGACCTGCTTTGCCGGCGCGCCGCGGAATTTCCGGCCCGAATACGGCCAGATCCACCGGATCACCGAGTATCCGGGCGCCTCCGGGCGCGGCGAGCTTTACCGTCTGCTCGAGCTGAACCGCTACGACATTTGCGGTGTGATCTGTTCCGGCGAGCCCATCATGACCAGGTGGAAATGGATGCTCGCCCTCCGCCTGCCGGCCAAGGTGTTCATCCTGAATGAGAACGGCGACTACTTCTGGCTCGACCGTTCGAACCTGGCCATCGTCCGCCACTTCATCCTCTACCGCGCCGGACTGACCGGGGCCGGCGCCGTGAACACGCTGCTGCGCATGGCGCTGTTTCCGTTCACTCTCGCGTATCTGTTACTCTATGCTGCTACGGCTCATCTCAGCCGGAGAGTGCGCACATGAAAGCGATCCGAATCCATCAGACCGGCGGCCCCGAGGCCCTCCGGTACGAAGACGCGCCCACGCCCCAACCGGCGGCGGGCGAAGCGCTGGTGCGCCTGCGCGCCATCGGCGTGAATTTCATCGACGTCTATTTCCGCACCGGCCTGTACAAGGCCGATCCGCCCTTCACGCCCGGCATGGAGGGAGCGGGCGTGGTGGAGGCCACCGGATCCGGTGTCACCCACGTGAAGCCGGGCGACCGCGTCGCCTACGCCATGTGCCGGGGCTCGTATGCCGAGTACGCCTGCGTGCCCGCCTGGCAGCTTGTGCCGCTGCCCGGGGAGTTGAGCTTCGAGCAGGGCGCGGCGGCCATGTTGCAGGGCATGACGGCGCACTATCTGGCGCGCGCCACCTACGAGTTGAGGCCGGGAGACACCTGCCTGGTGCATGCCGCGGCCGGAGGCGTCGGCCTGCTGCTGGTGCAAATCGCCAAGATCTGCGGCGCGCGCGTGATCGGCACCGCGGGCACAGCGCAGAAGGCCGCGCTGGCGAAATCCTTCGGCGCCGACGAGGTGATTCTGTACAACGAGCAGGACTTCGCCTCCGAGGTCCGCCGCCTGACGGGCGGAGCGGGCGTCGATGTGGTGTACGACTCGGTGGGCGCGGCGACGTTTGAAAAGTCGGTCGAGTCGCTCCGGCCGCGCGGCATGATGGTCTCCTACGGCAACGCAAGCGGCGCCGTGCCGCCCGTCGCGCCGCTGCTGCTCAGCCAGAAAGGCTCGCTGTTTCTCACGCGTCCCACGCTGGCCCACTATTGCGCCGGCCGCGACGAACTGGAAATGCGCTCGGGCGAGGTGCTGGGCTGGATCGCCGAGGGCCGCCTGCGGCTGACGATGGAAAACAGCTATGCGCTCGCGGACGCCGCGCAGGCGCACCGTGATCTGGAAGCCCGCAAGACCGTGGGCAAGGTTCTGCTGAAGCCATGACGGCGGCCAGGCGCGCAAGCGAGTACGGCGAACGCCAGCGCTGGTTTCAGGAGGTCCTCCGCGAGGCGGGACTGCAGGGCGCGCTGCTGTCTTCGCCCATTAGTGTCCGTTATCTCACTGGTTTCACCAGTTCCAACTCCATGCTCTTCGCCGGGGCCTCCGGCACGGAGCTGTTCACCGATCCGCGTTACGCCCTGCAGATCGAAAGCCAGGCCGAGGCGGACAAGAAGACCGTCGCCGGCGGCGTGTTGTTGCACGCCGTGGCCGCTTCGCTGCGCCGCCGCCGCATCCGCCGCCTCGGGTTCGAGGCCGGCCATCTTACGCAGGAAGGCTACCAGCAGGTGGACGCGGCGCTGGAAGGGCGCGTGGAGATGGCGCCGCTGGGCAACGATCTCGCCCTCCGCCGGGCCGTCAAGTCGCCGCTGGAAATCGAAGCCATCCGCCACGCCGTGGCCATCAACTCCCAAGCTTATGAGCGCGCCATGAAGCGCGTGAAGCCGGGCATGTTGGAATCCGAACTGGCCGCCGAGCTCGACTACCAGATGCGCCGCCTGGGCGCCGAGGCTGCCGCATTTGACACGATCGTGGCTTCAGGCGCTCATTCGGCCCTTCCGCACGCCCGTCCGCGCGCCGTGCCCATCAAGGCGAATGCGCTACTATTAGTTGATATGGGTGCGCAGGCCCGTGGCTATGCGAGTGACATGACCCGCATGGCATGGTCCGGCAAACCCAGCCGCCGCGCGGCGAGGCTGTACGGCGCCGTATTGCGGGCGCAGTGGGAAGCGATTCACGCCATCAGGCCCGGCGTAACGGCCTCCTCGGTGGATCTGGCGGCACGGAGAGTGCTTGAATCCGAGGGTCTTGCGAAACTGTTCATCCACTCCACGGGGCACGGTCTTGGCTTGGAGATTCACGAACATCCCCGGATTGGAAAGAGTGAGGAGTGCAAACTGCAACCGGGCATGGTCATCACGGTGGAACCCGGCGTCTATGTGGAAGGCTGGGGCGGAATCCGCATCGAGGATACCGTGCTGGTGACCGGGGACGGCTGCGAAGTGCTGACCCCGACGGGCAAGGAGTTGCGCGTTCTCTAGGAGGCGTGGCGCGCGTGGGCGGGGCATCGGCCCCCATTTCGATTACGACCATCCATGACGATTGATGAAATCAAACAATTGATTGAGCTGGCCAATGAAACCGGCCTGGCGGAACTGGAACTGGAGCGCAATGGCGAACGGGTGCGCATCCGCCGCGCCGCCGGTCTCCAGCAGGACTATGTGATTCCGGCCGCGCCGGCTCCGGCGGTGTATACGCCCGCCGCGCCGCCCGCGCACGCTGGCGCCCCTGCGCCGGCCGCGCCGCCCGCCGGCGAGGACCCCTCGCTCAGCTACGTCCGGGCGCCCATTGTTGGCACCTTCTACGAGTCGCCGGGACCGGACGCGCCGCCCTTTGTGAAGCTCGGCGATCAGGTGCAGGCCGGACAGGTGCTGTGTATCATCGAGTCGATGAAGCTCATGAACGAGATCGAATGCGAGACCTCCGGCGTCATCGTGTCGCGCTTCGTCGGCAACGCCCAGCCCACCGAATACGGCCAGACGCTGTTCGCCATCCGGCCGCTGTAGAGGACCCGCCCGCCACGCCATGTTCCGAAAGATACTGGTAGCCAACCGCGGCGAAATCGCCTTGCGCGTCATCTGCGCGGCCAAGGAACTCGGCATCCAAACGGTCGCCGTCTATTCCGAGGCCGACCGTTACAGCCTGCACGTGCGCTTCGCCGACGAGGCCATCTGCATTGGCCCGGCCAAGAGCGCCCGCAGCTACCTCGACATTCCTTCGGTGATCAGCGCCGCCGAAATCACCAACGTTGACGCCATCCACCCCGGCTATGGCTTTCTCAGCGAGAACGCCAGCTTCGCCGAGGTGTGCGAGACCTCGGGCATCACCTTCATCGGGCCGCGCCCGGAACTGACGCGGCTCATGGGATTGAAGCAGGAGGCCCGGGCCGCCATGGCCAAGGCTGGCATTCCCATTCTGCCCGGCTCGCCCGGCGTGCTTGGCTCGGCTGACGAGGCTCTCGATGTGGCCCGCGAAATCGGCTACCCCGTGCTTGTGAAGGCCTCGGCCGGCGGCGGCGGACGCGGCATGCGCGTGGTGCGCTCGGCCGAAGAGTTGCCCGCGCTGATGGCCCAGGCGCAGCAGGAGGCCCAGGCGGCCTTCAACTGCGCCGATGTCTACATCGAGAAGTTTGTTGGCGCGCCGCGCCACATCGAGTTCCAGGTGCTCGCCGACAACCACGGCAACGTCGAGGTGTTCGGCGAACGCGAGTGCTCCATCCAACGCCGCCATCAGAAGCTGATCGAGGAGGCCACCTCCGTGGCGGTCACGCCCGCGTTGCGCGCGGAGATGTCGGACCGTTTGCGCAAGGCGCTCGCCGCCGTCGGTTATTCCAACGCGGGCACCGTCGAGTTTCTCATGGACGAGTCGGGCAATCTCTATTTCATCGAGGTGAATGCCCGCATCCAGGTGGAACACCCGGTGACCGAGATGATCACCGGCATCGACCTGGTGAAGAGCCAGATTCTGATCGCCGCCGGAGCGAAGATGAGCGACATCGCGCCCCACGGAGTCACCATCACCGGACACGCTATGGAGTGCCGCGTCAACGCCGAGCACCCAGTGAAGTTCACGCCGTCGCCCGGGAAGATCACCGCGCTCAACCTGCCCGGAGGCATCGGCGTGCGCGTCGATACGGCCGCCTATGCCGACGGCGTCATCCCGCCCTACTACGATTCGCTGGTGGCCAAGCTGGTCACCCATGGCCGCGACCGCGCCGAGGCCATCGCCCGCATGCAACGCGCGCTGGAGATGTTCGTCATCGAGGGCATCGAGACCAGCATCCCGCTGCACCAGCGGATTCTCGCTCATCCCGATTTCGCCGCCGGCCGTCTGGATACGCACTTCCTGGAGCGCATGTTCGCCCAGCCGGCCGGTTAACGGCCGCGTGCCCGCTGCCCGCCTATCCCACGGCCGCGCGCGCCAGCGCCAGCAGCTTTTCGCCGCCGCTCAGGCCGATGCGTTCCTGGAACACGTTGTAGCCGCGCCGCTCGATCTTGTCCAGCAGCGCCGAATAGACGCCCAGAAGTGCGCGCAGGCAGGGACGCGTGCGCGGTTCGACGTGGGCAGGCAGCGCGCGCGCGGCGGCGAACAATTCGCGCGCCCGCCCGGCTTCCAGCCGCAGCACCTCGCGCAGGGCGGGGGAGTCGGCGATCTCCGTCACCCCGAAGCGCGCCAGGTCTTCCTGGGGCAGGTAGACGCGGCCCAGCGCCTTGTCCTCGGCCACGTCGCGCAGAATGTTGGTCAACTGTACCGCCACGCCGCATTGCTCGGCCAGTTTGTGCGCCTCGGCCGTGTGCGCGCCGAAGATGGAGACCACGCTGATGCCCACCACGCTCGCCACGCGGTAGCAGTAGCGGTAGAGGTCCGCGTAGGTGGCCTTTTCGGTCTCATGCAGATCGGAGCCAACGCCCGCGATCATCTCGAAAAAACAGGAATGGGGAATTTCGTAGCGGGCCACCGAGTCGGCGAAAGCGGGCCAGATGGGACCGGCTGCCGGTTTGCCGCCGAGCGCGTCCTCGAGTTCCCCGCGCCAGCCGGCGAGTGCCTCCCTGCTCGCGCCGGGTTCGTCGGAGAGGTCGTCGCAGCGCCGGTTGAAGGCGTACACCGCCCACAACGCGCGCCGCCGGGCCTCGTCCACCAGAAAGAAGGCCGGGTAGAAGCTGGAGCCACGCGCCAGCCCGCGGCAGTATTCGTAGGAGGCTTCCAGCGTCATGCCACGCGGTGCGCCGCCCATCGCAGCAGCCCACTCATCAGCAGCCCCACGCGCTCGCTGCGCGAGATGCGCGGCCGCGCCGACAGCACGTCATGATCCGCTTCGCCGATCTTGTCGAGAATCTTCAGACCGCCCCGGCTGAACAGCTCCAGGTCGAGCGAGAGCCGGGCATCCACCATGCGCGCCAGGGGCAGTCCTTCGTGAAACAGTCCGCGCGCCACGCCCACGGCCTCGCGCAGGGCCGCGCGGAAAGCGGGCGTGGCCTGGCCGCGGGCGATGTCGGCATCAGAGGCGCCGTGCCGCGCCAGAAGATCCTGCGGCAGGTAGACCCGGTCCTTCCGCCAGTCCACCGCCACGTCCTGCCAGAAGTTGGCCAGTTGCAGCGCCGTGCACGTGGCGTCGCTCAAACGCTGGCGCTGCGCGTCGCGGAAGCCGCACAGATACAGCACCAGACGCCCCACAGGATTGGCTGAATAGCGGCAGTAGGCGAACACCTCGTCCCAGTTGGCGTAGCGCGTCACGCGCTGGTCCTGCTCGAAGGCGGTGATCAGATCGAGGAAGGGTTCCGGGGGCAGGGAATGGCGGGCAATCGTCTCCGACAGGGCCACGAACACGGGATGCCCAGCGCGCCCGGCGTAAACGTCTCCGGTCAACTCGCGCCACCAGCCGAGCAGCCGCAGGGACTCCTGCGCCGAGCCGATCTCATCGCCGAGATCATCGGCCCAGCGGCAGAACGAATAGACGTTGTAGAAGTCCTGGTGGAGGCGCTTGGGCAGCAGGAAGCTCGCCACATGGAAGTTTTCGTAGTGGTGGGTCGCCAGCCAGCGCGTGT
This sequence comes from Bryobacterales bacterium, assembly GCA_020847045.1. Classification (GTDB taxonomy): domain Bacteria; phylum Acidobacteriota; class Terriglobia; order Bryobacterales; family Bryobacteraceae; genus JAFLBB01. The sequence goes on from JADLCT010000088.1 coordinate 58,505, forward strand.
AAGCCAGGGACTCGCCGGGCGCCCAGACGCGCCGCAGCGAAGCCTCGTCGCGGACAAACTGCGCAGGCTCCAGAAACCCGGCCACGGCTTAGGGGATGATGGCCGTCTTCATGTGGCCGTTGTGGCTCATGAGATAGCGCATCACTTCAAGCAGGTTGCCGAGCGGCTCCACGCGGTTCACGAAATCGCTCGCCCGGATCTCGCCGCGCGACACCGACTCGAGCGCCCGCTGTATCAACGCCGGCGTGTGGTGGAAGCTCGCCTTGCAGGTGATCTCGGAATAGTGCAGCAGCGAGGTCTCCAGCGTCACGCGGCTATCGTTCGGACAGCCGCCGAAGAAGTTCACCACGCCGCCGCGGCGCACCATGCGCACGGCCTGTTCCCAGGTTTCCGGAATGCCCACGGCTTCGATGGCCACGTCGGCGCCATGGCCTCCGGTGAGCCTGCGCACCTCGGCCACCACGTCGGTGTCGCCCGCGCTAACGATGAACTCGTCAGCGCCCATGCGCGCCGCGCGCTCCACCTGCGTCTGGCGGCGGCCCACGGCGATCACCCGCGCGCCGCGCACCTTGGCCAGGCGCACGAACATCAGGCCGATCGGACCCAGTCCGACCACCACCACGTCGTCGCCGGCCTTCAAGCCGCTCTCCTCGGCTCCCTTCATCACGCAGGCCAGCGGCTCAATCAGCGCCGCGTCCTGATAGGTGACGTGCTCGGGCACATGATAGGTGTTGCGCTCGACGATGCGCGCCGGAATCCGCATGTACTCGGCGTAGGCGCCATTGTTGAACAGGAGGTCGGAGCAGAGATTCTGGTTGCCCTTGCGGCAGTAATGGCATTCGCCGCACGGGGCCGAGTTGGCCGCCACGACGCGGTCGCCCTGGCGGAACTTGGTTACCGATTCGCCAACGCTCACCACGTCGCCGGCCAGTTCGTGGCCAAACAGGGCGGGCGGCACGATCATGCGCGCATGATAGCCCCGCCGGAATACCTTCACGTCGGTGCCGCAGGTTAATGCGGCCCGGACGCGCACCAAAACATCTCCCGCAGCGATCTGGGGAACGGCCACTTCCTGTACGCGCAAGTCTTCCTTGCCGTAAAGAACGGCGGCCATCATCTGAGTCTTCACTTAAAAGATCCTCTGTGGCTGAACTACAATTTTCAACGATTGCGCGTCAGGATGCAACGCGAGCGCGAATCCCCGTTCAATCTCTGTCAGCGGCAGCCTGTGGGAAATCAGCCCGGCGGCGGGAATTTCGCCGCTGAAGATGAGCCTCGCCGATTCGGCTTGCAGATCCACGTCGGCGCTATAGGAGCCGAACAGGGTCCGCTCGCCAACGCAGATGTCGGCGCCGGACAGATCCAGACGCTCCCGGGACGAAGTCTGGGCGAACAGCAGAATGCGGGCGCCCGGGCGGCTGGACGACAGAGCCTCCTCCACCAGTCCGCGCGCCGAGGTGGCCGCGATCACCAGGTCGGCCCCGCGTCCGGCGGCGAAGCGCTTCATCGCTTCGGGCACATTCACCTGGGCCGGATGCCACGCCTCTTCCGCGCCGAACCGCAGTCCCAGGGCCAGCCGCTCGGGAATCGTATCGGTCACCGCCAGCCGCACGCCGCGCAGCTTCATCAGCATCGTGAACAGCAGTCCGATGGGGCCCTGTCCCTGAATGAGCACGAAATCTCCCGGCTGCGGAGCAGCCAGCGTCACAGCTTTCAGGCAGGTGTTCAACGGTTCGATGAAACTCGCCTCGTCGTAGCTGACATGATCCGGCAGGGCCACCACGCCGCGGCGCGCAATCCAGTCCATGACGCGCACATACTGGCCGAAGCCGCCTCCCGCCGGTTCAAAGCCGGCCGTGACGCCGACCTTCTTGTACACGGGGCACTGGGCGTACAGTTTGCGTTCGCAGTAAAAACAATCTCCGCAGGGAATGTGATGGAACACGGCCGCGCGCTGGCCCACGGAGAAGCCGCTGACGCCTTCGCCCACGCCCGCGATCACGCCCGCGGTTTCATGACCAAAGATGCGCGGCGGCGGCAGCAGGTTGTACTCGATCTTCTTCAGGTCCGTGTGGCAGATGCCGCAGGACTCCACGCGGATGAGCAGCTCTCCGGGGCCCACGGCGGGCACCGGCACATCTTCAACGGCAATGTTGCTTTCGCCGCGGTACACGGCGGCCTTCATCATGCCGGGTACGGGCTCAATCAAAGCGGGTGCTGGCAAGGAAGTCCCCCAATCGGTCGGATGCGCGCGAGGCGTTCACAGCCAGGCGCTTCAGAGCGGGCAGCCCAGAGAACGGGCGGAGCAGCGCCAGGCGGAGCACGGTGGCCGCGCGGATGCGTCCGTCGCCGTCACGCGCGCGGTTCAGGTCGAGTCCCAGGTCCTCACCGGCCTCGTCGCTGACGGCGCGGATGATGCGGAAGGCAATGCCGTGTTCGGCGGCCAGGCGCGCCAGGGCGTGCGACTCCATGTCCACCGCCGCCGCGCGCGTTTGCGCAAAGGCCCGCCGCTTGCCGTCCGCCGTGGTGACCACGTGATCCACGCCGAGCATCTCACCCGGCTCGCCTCCCGCCTGCCGGCAGACGACGATGTCGCCGATGCGCAGATGAGGCGCCAGGGCGCCGCAGTAGCCCGTGCTCACGATGAGCGAGGGCCGCGCGTGCGCCAGCGCCTCTTCGGCCGCGCGCCGGGCCAGACGCGCGCCGGCTCCATTGGCGGCCAGCAGGAAATGCGTGCCGCCCCACCAGCCTTCGGCCGCGTAGTCCAGGCCCCAGCCGAGCAGGCGCGGACGCTCCAGGCGCCGCGCGAAGGCCGCCAGTTCGCGGCGGTCCGAGGTCACCAGAAGAATGGTGTTTTCGTTGGGCTGGGCCATGTCAGCAGTAGCCATTCTCGCGGAACCAGGCGACGGCGCGCGCCAGTGCGCCACCCACGGGCTGAGGTTGAAAGCCCAGGTCGCGCCTGGCCTTGTCACACGACACCCACATCTTCTTGCGCGCCATGCGCACGCCTTCCAGCGGCGCGCGTGGAGGCTTGCCCGTCAGGTTCGCCCAACCCGTGCTGAACATGCCCACCGTGTAGGCGGCCGCATACGGCAGTTCCACCTTCGGCGCGGGCCGCCCGGCCACCGGAGCCAGGCGCTCCAGAATCTGGCGCAGCGTCAGGTTTTCCGAGCCGAGAATGTAGCGCTCGCCCGGCCGGCCGCGTTCGGCCGCCAGAAGGTGGCCCAGCGCGCAGTCGCGCACGTCCACCAGGTTCAGCCCGGTGTCGACGTAGGCGGGCATCCGGCCGCACAGAAAGTCCAAAACAATTTTGCCGGTTGGCGTGGGTTTGATGTCGCGCTCTCCCACCGGAGCCGTCGGATTGACGATCATCACCGGACGCCCGCGTCCGGCCTCGGCCAGCGCGTAACGTTCGGCGAGGAATTTCGACCGTTTGTAGTTGCCCGACATCTCTTCGAGCGTCACCGGCGTGTCCTCGTCGCCCTGCGCGCCCCGCGGCACGCCGATGCAGCCCACCGTCGAGGTGTAGACAAACCGGCGCACGCGCGCCTCCCAGGCGGCCAGCATCAGGTTCCGGGTTCCATCGAGATTCGTCGCATAGAGATCCATGGGATCCCGGGTCCACAAACGGTAATCGGCGGCCACATGATACACCACGTCACAACCGCGCACGGCCTCGCGCAACATGTCCGGTTCGCGCAGATCGCCGCGCACCACCTCGCCCTTCAATCCGTCGGCCTTGCTGCCGGGCCGCAGCAGCAGCCGCGTGGGCACGCCACGCTCCTCCAGCAGCCGCGCGACATGCCAGCCGAGGAACCCCGAGGCGCCTGTAACCAGGGATGGTGACATACGATGTGCGGATCAATGGCCACGGTGCGCGTTCAGCTTGTGATACACCGACAGGGCCAGCAGAGGGAACGAATCGCGGTACAGATGATACTTCAGATAGAAGACCTTTGGGAATCCCGTGCCGGTGGTCAGATCCTCCTGCCAGCGGCCATCGGGCCCCTGCGTCTCCAGCAAGAACTCGACTCCCTTGCGCACGCTCAGGCTGCCCGTGTCGCCGGAGGCCATCAGTCCCAGCAGCGCCCACGCCGTTTGCGAGGCCGAACTGGCCGCCTCCACGAAGGTGTTTCTTTCATAGCTGGCGCAGCTTTCGCCCCACCCGCCGTCGGCGTTCTGAACCGAGCGGAGCCATTCGCCGGCGCGCAGCACGGCGGCCTCGCGGTCACTGTAACCCGCCGCCCGCAGCCCGCGCAAAGCCAGAAACGTTCCGTAAATGTAATCCACGCCCCAGCGGCCATACCAGCTTCCGTCCTGCTCCTGCGTCCGCAGCAGGTAGTCGAGGCCGCGGCGCAGCGCCGGATGATTCTGCGGCACGCCACAGGTGGCCAGCGCCTCCATCACGCGTCCGGTAATGTCCGGGCACGTCGGGTCGAGCATGGCGTTGTGGTCGGCGAAGGGAACGTCGCTGAGAACCTCCCAGTTGTTGTCCACGTCGAACGCCGCCCAGCCGCCGTCGCGCGACTGCATGGCCAGCAGCCACCGCGTGGCGCGCTCCATCGTCTTGCGCTGTTTTTCCGGCTGCGCGCTCTTGGCGTGGTGCAGCGCCAGCAGCACCATGGCCGTGTCGTCGATGTCGGGATAGTATTCGTTGGCAAACTCGAAATACCAGCCCGAAGGCTCCACGTCCGGACGCTTGATGCTCCAGTCGCCCTTCCGCCGCACCTCTTTCGTCAGCATCCAGGAGGCGGCGTTTTCCAGCACGGGCAGCGGCGCCACGCCGCTTTCGCCCATTGCGTAAGTGAGAATCGCCGTGTCCCACACCGGCGAAAAACAGGGCTGGAAGAAGAAGCCCCGCTCGTCGTCCACCATCAACTGGTTGAACTGGCGCAGCGCTTCCACCCGGTCCGGATGATCTTCCCCGTAGCCGAGCACATCGAAGGCCATGATGGCGTACATCATGGGCGGGTAGATGGCGCCCAGGCCGTCGGAATAGCGCGTGCGCTCCACCGTCCAGGCCTCGCACTGGCGGATGGCCTTGCGGCGCAGCGTTTGGGAGCCATAGCGCTCCCACACCTTCAACGCCGCGTCCACCGTAAGGAAAAAGTTGCGCCAACTGAGCAGGCCCGAACCGTTGATGAAACGCGCCGGCGTATCCGGTCCCCACAACTCCTGCAAGTCGAAACCGGCCGGCACCGGACGCATCGGATTGGCCGCGTGCACGATGGCCAGCGGAATCACGATGGCGCGCGTCCACGACGACATCTCGTAAATCAGGTTGCCGAACAGAATCAGCTCGGGCGGCACCGTGGGCGTGTACTCGCGCGGATAGAGGCCGAACAGGCTCAGGTTCAGCTTCACATAGCTGTTGGCCTTCTGAATGCCGCCGCGGTCGAGGATGCACTTCCGCGCCCGCTCCATGCGCTCGTCCGAAGCCGGCGTGCCGCACAGTTTCAACGCGAAGTAAGCCTTCACGGTGGCGCTGATCTCGGTGGGGCCGCCGGAATAGATGTTGAAGCCGCCATCGGGCAACTGCCGGTCCAGAATGGAGGCGGCGGCGCGCTGTATGCGCGCCTGGTCCGGCGGATTCCACACGCCGTTCATCGGCGGATGCAGCCAGAGCTGCAGCAGAATATAGTCGGATTCCAGTGTGCTGTCCGCCGTCAGGTCACCCCACCAGTACCCATCGGCGTGCTGTGCCGCGGAAAGCGAGCGAACCGCTTTCCGGATCGCCCCTTCACAGTTCATGTGCAGGGATTGAGCCAGTTGTAAGCCGGTAC
>JADLCT010000089.1 GCA_020847045.1 Bryobacterales bacterium
CTTTTAAGATATAAGGTTCACCAGCGATGTCCGCACCCGCGCCACAAGCCGAACAACTGACCATCGAACAGCAGGTCATGGAGATCGTCCGCGAGCTCCTGCTGCAGCAGGGCAAGGAGCGCGCCGCAGCCAACCTCAAGCCCAGCTCGCAGTTTGAACGCGACCTGGGCCTGGCTTCGCTCGATCTGGTGGAGCTGATGGTTCGCTGCGAGCAGAAGCTGGAACTCGAACTCCCGGACGAGATCGCCGAGCAGGCCGACACGCCCGCCGGATGGGCCAAGGCCATCGAGCAGGGCACGCACGAACAAACGGCCGAGTCGGTATACCGCATCGTGCCGCCATCGGGCGTCATCGCTCCGGAACCGGCCGAAGCGAGCACGCTCGTCGAGGTCCTGCGCTGGCACGCCGGCCACTCTCCCGGCAAGACGCACGTGCACTTGCTGGAAGGCGGCTCGGGCCGCGGCATCACTTGCGGCCAGATACTCGACGCCGCCGAAACCGTCGCGCGCGGACTGCTGGCCCAGGGCGTGGAGCGCGGCGCTCCGGTCGCCATCCTGCTGCCCAACGGCGAAGAGTTCCTGTATGCCTTCTACGGCGTGATTCTCGCCGGCGCCGTGCCGATGCCGCTCTTCCCGCCCGCCGACGTCACGCGCCTGTGCGAGTACATGGAGCGCCAGGCCAATCTGCTGCGCAAGTCCGGGGCGCGTTTTCTGATCGCCTTCGAGCAGGTGCGCTCTCTGGCCCGCATGTTGCGCGTCAGCGTCCCGAACGTCGCCGGTGTGGCGCAGGTGAGCACGCTACGCGAGTTGGGCCGCCGCACGCACCGCAGGTTGCCGGAAGCCAGCGAAACGGCGCTGCTCCAGTTCACCTCCGGCAGCACGGGCGACCCCAAGGCCATACCGCTTACGCACGCCAACGTGCTGGCGAACATTCGCGCCATCGGCCACCGCGTGGGCGTGAACGGACACGATGCTCTGGTAAGCTGGCTGCCGCTGTCGAGCGACCTGGGCCTGGTCGGCTGCTGGCTGTTTTCGCTGTATTACGGCATTCCGCTCACACTGCTCTCGCCGAAAGAGTTCTTCGAGCGCCCCGACTCCTGGTTCTGGGCCATTCACGATTCGCGGGGCACGCTCTCGGCCGCGCCCAACTTCGCCTATGAGATGTGCGCCCGCCGGATGCCGCTCTCCTCGGTGGAGGGTGTCGATCTGTCCTGCTGGCGCCTGGCCGTGAACGCGGGCGAGGCGGTGATCGGCGAAACCATCGAACACTTCTCGCGGCGCTTCGCCGCCATCGGCTTCCGGCCCGAGGCCATGTCGCCCGGCTATGGACTGGCCGAAGCCGGCGTGGCGCTGGCGCTGACCGAACCGGGGGAAGGTCCGCAACGCGACGCGGACGGCTTTTACTCGGTAGGGCGTCCGCTGGACTGCGCCGAGGTTCGCATTCACAACGGACACGTTCAGTTCCGGGCCGTTTCGCAAAGCCCGTCTCTGCACGGCGAGGATGGCTGGACAGATTCGGGCGACCTCGGCTATCTCAGCGCGGACGGGCGGCTTACGGTTACCGGCCGGTCCAAGGACATCATCGTACGCAAGGGCCGCACCTTATCGCCCCAGCAGATTGAGGCCGCCGCGTTGCAAGCCACGGGCGTGCGAGCCGGCTCGGCCGCCGCCATCGGCGTGCAGGACACGGGCTCCGGCAGCGAGCGTCTGGTGGTGATCGTCGAATCCCTCGCCGAGAACGCGTCCGAGCAGCGGCGCGTGAGCGAAGGCGTGCGGCGTTCCGTGGAAGCCGCGCTGGGCGAACCGCCGGACGAAGTCTTCGTGATCGCGCCGGGCACCTTGCCGAAGACGGCCAACGGCAAGCTGCGCCGTGGCGAAGCGATCCGCCACTACCGCCAGCGCTCGCTGGGCCGCGAAGGACGGCCGGCTCCGGTGGAGATGGCCGCGCTGTGGCAACGCAACTTTGGCGCCCTGGCCTGGGCCGGCGTGACGCGCTGGTTCCGCAACGCCACGCAGCGCATCCGCTTCCATATGGCCCGCGCCGTGGCCCGCGCGGGTGGCGCCGTGATCTCGGCGTCCGGACGTCCCCATTGGACGGGCGGATTCGCGCGCCTCGCCTTGTCGCTCGCCGGACGCCGCGCCGTGCTGGAAGGCGCGCTGCCCTCGTCCGGCTGTTTGATCGTGGCCAACCGTTGCGGCCATCCCGACCCCGTGGCGCTGGCCGCCTGCCTGCCCCGCCGCGTCACGCTGGCCGGCAGCGAGGCTCTGCTGGGCGTTCTAGGAGCATCCGAATCGCTGCTGCTGCACTCGGTCGCCTCCACGCACGATGAGTTGCTCGCGGCTTTCCGCCGCGGCGATGCCGTGGTCCTTTTCCCCGACGCGCCCGTGGGCGTTTCGGCCGCCCGTTGCCGCTTCCGCCTGCCCGCGCTGCGAGCGGCCCAGGAAGCCGGCGCTCCGGTTGTACCGCTCGCTCTTGATGAGTTCCGCCTGCGAACCACGGCGCGCGCCGGCGAAGCGCTGCAGCCAGGTTCCAGCGTCATCGAGCTTCGCAACCGCATCCGCGAGGCCATTGCGGGCCTTCACGCCTGATCCGCCATGCCTGCCTTCGACGCCGCCCTGTTGCTGCGCCTGGCCGTCTGCTATTTCATCGGCTCCATCCCGTTCGCCGTGATCGTCATGATGGGCACGGGCATCGACATCTTGACGGCGGGCTCCGGCAACCCCGGCTTCAACAATGTCCTCCGCTTCTCGAAGTGGCGCTCGGTCCTGTGCCTGATCGGCGACCTGGGCAAGGGTCTGTTCGCGATCATCCTCGTCACGCGCTGGTGGCCGCTTTCGGCGGAGCCGCCCAGCCAGGCCCTGCTCTGGATGTATGGTCTGGCCGCCATTCTGGGCCACTGTTTTTCACCCTGGCTGAAGTTCAACGGCGGTAAGGGCATCGCCACGTCGGCGGGCGTCATGCTCTATCTCTACCCGTGGTATGTGCCCCCGATGGTGCTCGTCTACATCGTGCTGCGGAAGATCGGCAAGCGGCGCAAGTGGGTGGAGGAGGGCACGCGCGCCTCGCTTACCGGCTACGCGCTGTTTGTCGCCATACTCTTTGCCCGCGAGGACCTCGCCAGCGCGTTGTTCGGACTGGCGTTCTTTCTCTTCGTCGCCTGGCGTCACAAGAAAAACTTCCAGAACATGCGGGCGGCCCGCCCCTGATGGCCGCCCCGTTCGCCTTTTACGATCTGGACGGCACGCTGGTTTCCAGCGATGTCGTCACGCAATACCTCTGGTATGTCCGTCACCATCCGGGCGCCGGCATGGTCTGGCGCTACGCCCGCGCCCTGGTGCGCGCGCCTCGCTGGATTGGCCTCGAACTCACCTCGCGCCGCCGCTTCAACGAGGCCTTCTTCCGTGAGTACGCCGGGCTTCGCCTGGACTGGATGACGGCGAACGCTCCGCGCCTGTACGAAGAGGTGCTTCGTCCGGCAACCTTTCCCGGCTCGCGCAAACTGGTCGCGGACGATCTCGCCGCGGGCTTCCGTCCCGTGCTGCTCACCGGATCACTCGACTTCGCCATTGCCCCACTGGCGGACCGCTTCGGCTTCGGCGAAACCATCGCCAACCGTCTGGAGTTCCGCGGCGGTGTGGCCACCGGCATGCTGATCGAGCCGGTTCTCTCGGGCCCGGAGAAAGTCGACGCCATCCGCGCCCTGTGCGCGCGCGACCATGTGGACCCCAACGCCTGCCGCGCCTATTCCGATAGCATGTCCGATGTGCCCATGCTCGAAGCCGTCGGCCATCCGCGCGCCACCAATCCGGCGAAGAAGCTCCGCGCGCTGGCCGCCGCCCGCAACTGGCCCGTGGTGGATCTGCGATGAAACCTATCCTGGTAACCGGCGCCACGGGCTTTCTGGGCAAGCACTTGGTTCGGCAGATGCGCGAACGCCAGCTTGGTCCGGTGCGGCTTCTGTGCCGTGGGCAATCCATCTACGATGAGCAGGCGGATCTCGAAATCGTGCGCGGCGACGTCACCGATGCCGCCGCCGTGGACGCCGCCGTGCGCGGCGCTCGCGCCATATTCCATCTGGCGGGCCTGGTTTCACGCGATCCGCGCGACCGCGCCAAGCTGTTCGACGTCCATGTGAACGGAACGCGCCACGTGTGCGAAGCCGCTCTGCGCCACAACGTGGAACGGCTGGTGATCGCCTCTTCTTCCGGAACCATCGCGGTTTCGAAGAATCCCACCGTCCACACGGAAGCCTCCGGCTTCGCTCACGCGGTGACGCGCCACTGGGGTTATTACGCCTCGAAGATCGCCGCCGAGGAACTGACGCTCGATCTCTGCCGGGGCCGCTCGCTGCCCGCCGTGATTCTAAATCCCGCTTTGTTGCTGGGACCTGGCGATGACCGCTGCTCCTCCACGGGCGACCTGGTTCATCTCTTCGAAGGACAGATCCTCACCTATCCTTCGGGTGGCATGAGTTTTGTGGATGCCCGCGACGCGGCCGCCGCCACGCTGGCCGCGCTGGACCACGGCCGCGCCGGCGAATGCTATCTGCTGGGCGGCGTGAACTGGACCTTCAAACGCATCATCCAGGAGGCCTGCCGCATCGGCGGCATCCGCCCGCCCCTGCTCACCAGCCCCACGCCGCTGGCCCGTTTGAGCGCGCCCCTGCTACGCGCCCTTCTGCCGGCCCTCGGCCGCAAGTTCACCCTGGACGACGAGACCATTCAACTGAGCGGCCACTACTGGTATTGCGAATCCTCCAAGGCCGTGCGCGAGTTGGGCTTCCATGCGCGCGAGCCTCTGGAAACGCTGCGCGACACCATCGCCGACCTTCGCACGAGAGGCGTCATTTGAGCCCGTCCCGCACCCCGCGCACCGCCGCCGTCATCAACCCGCGCGCCGCCAATGGCCGCGCCGCCGCCAGTTGGCCCCGCATCGTGGAACAGATTGGCCTGGTGGAGGCGTTGTTCACCCGGCATCCCCATCACGCGGCCACGCTGGCCTCGCAACTGCTCGACGAAGGCTTCGAGCGCATCCTGGCCGTGGGTGGCGACGGCACCATCAGCGAAACCATGAACGGCTTCTTCCGAGAGGGGCGGCCCATCAACCCCGAAGCGGAGCTGGGCATCCTCCCCATGGGCACGGGCGGCGACTTCCAGCGCACCTTGGGCGTGCCGGACCTGGATACGGCCGTGCGCGTCATCCTGGACGGAAAGCCGAGCACGATCGACGTGGCGCAGATCAGCTATCAGTCCCACGCGGGAGTCGCCGAGTCGCGCTACTTCGTCAACCTGACCAGCTTCGGCATGGGCGGCGAGGTGGCCGTCCGCGCCAAGAACGCGCTCAGCGGGCTGAGCGGCAAACTCGCCTTCATGTACGCCACCGTCGAGGTCTTCTTCCGCTACCACGCCAAGACGGTGGAGTTGTCACTCGATGGCGGCCCCGCCTCCACGCACCGCATCCTGAACGTCGCCCTCGGCAATGGCCGCTATCACGGCGGCGGCATGCACGTCTGCCCGCGCGCGCAACTGGACGACGGCATGCTCGACGTAACCATCATCGAGGCGCTGGGCATGTTCACGCTGGCCAAGGACCTGCCTGTGCTCTACTCGGAGAACATCTACAAGCACTCCAAGGTGCACCATGCGCGAGCTTCGCACATTCGCGCCACCTCGTCCGCGAAGGTGTCCATCGAGGTGGACGGCGAGGCTGTGGGCGCGCTGCCCATCGAGGTCCGCGTGGTTCCGCGCGCGCTCAAGGTCCTGACGCCGTAAACAGCCGTCCCGGCCGCCTCACCGCTGGCACCGGGGGCAAAAGTGCGTGCCGCGCTGCGCCATGACGATTCTCCGGATTGCCGCTCCACAGGCCGGGCAGGGTTGTCCCTCCCTGCGGTAGACGCGGTGCAGCGCCTGAAAGCCGCCACGCTCCCCCTGGGCATCGACATAATCCGACACAGAGGAGCCGCGGTGCGCGATGGCCTCCTCCAGCACCTCCACCAACCCGGCGTGCAGACGTCCGGCGCGCGTCTTCGTCAGACGCGATGCCACGATGCGCGGATCGATCTCAGCCCTGTGCAGGGCCTCGTCGGCATAGATATTGCCGACGCCCCGCAGGAAGCCCTGATCCAGCAGGAGCGGCTTCACCCGCGTCCGTCTGGCGCGCAAGCGCTCCGTGAACTGCTGGGCCGTCATCTCCAGTGGGTCGGGCCCCAGTCCGTCCTCAGCCTCCAAGCTTTCGATCCACCGCAGGTTGCCGAATTGCCGCGCGTCGTCAAACAGCAGTACGCCCGCGTCCAGCGTGAAGACCGCCCGCGTATGCGGACCGGGCTCGGCATTCAACAGCAGAGCACCGGTCATCCCCAGCGAAACCAACACGGCCCCGTGGCCAAGCTCCAGGACAATCCGCTTGCCATGCCGGCCTATGCGCGCAATCCGCTGCCCGGCGAGTTCCGGCATGACGCCGCGCAGCACGCGCCTGCCGGGATACTCGGCGTTCGCGATCAAACGCCCCTCGACCAGGGGCCGCAGCGAACGCGCGATGGTTTCGGCTTCAGGCAGTTCAGGCACGGCTTAGTCGAAATCCACGTAGATGCCGTCGTCACGGCGCTCCACGGGAAATTTCCTCAGCTTTACGCTGTCGTGAAAGTCCAACTCGCCCGTGGTGCAATCAAACTCCCACGCATGCCACGGGCAAACGAGCGTCGAACCGTGCAATGCCCCCTGCGCGAGCCGCCCTCCGGCGTGCGGACACGTGCCTTCCATGACATGCAGTCCGTCTGGTGTGTGGCACAACACTAATGGCTGGCCGCTTCGCATCAGCTCCCGCATTTCGCCAGGGGGGAGCTCCTCCGGCCCGGCGACCTTCTCAAATGCCATCAACGAGTAGCCTAGCATGGCCCGCTTGGAAACGATTCGCCTCGCGGAGCGTCAGTTACACTATGAGTATGCGGTTGATTTGCGTCCTGCTCGCGGCATCGTCCCTGGCTATGTTCGCGCAAGGAGACGCGGCCATTTTCAACCGTGCACCTGCGGAAATCGAAGATGCGCTGCGCGCGCGCGTCAGCACTTTTTATCAGTCGCATGTGGACGGGAAGTTCCGCCAGGCCAGCCAGGTGGTGGCCGAGGATAGCCAGGACACCTTCTTCGCCGCCGACAAACCCCGCTACAAGTCGTTCAAGATCACGCACATCAACTACGAGGAGAATTTCACCAGGGCCAAGGTGCTCGTCGAGGTCCCCTGGGAGCTGCTCACTCCGCTGGGGGTGATCAACACCGTCCCACGGCCGATCTCCTCACTGTGGCGGCTCGAAAACGGCGAATGGTTCTGGTATGTCATCCCGTACGATCCTTGCAAGGGCATTGAAGTCGGATCGTTCGGAACCATGCACAAGGAGACCTGTGTCGACGGCAAAGTGGTGGAAAAGCCGCAGACATCCTCCCCCGGGGGCATCCCCAATCCGAGCGATTGGATGACGCCCGGAACCATCCAGAAAATGATCCGGTTGAGCGAGGAGCGGATCCTCATTTCGAGCCACAAGCCGACCTCCATGGCGGTTCGGATTGAAAGCAAGTTCCCCGGTGAGGCCACACTGCAACTGGATCCCGTCAACATGCCCGGTCTTTCGGCCAAACTAGCGGCGGCGAAGATCGCTTCCGGCGAGAGCGTTGCCTTACAGGTCGCTTATGATCCGCCGTCGCCGCAGCGCAACCCCGACCAGGAGATCCGCGTGCGCGTGAACCCGACCGGGCAGGTGTTGAAACTGACGGTCGCCTTCGACGCGCCCCCGGCGAAGTTGTTCAACGAACCGATCCAGCGCAAAGCCCCGCCGCCACCCGACGCCACGGTGCCCGGCGTCCAGGGACCCGGCCAAACCAGAACCGTCACACCGGTGAAGTCCCCCAAGTCCAACAAGAAGTAGCGTTTCGTCTTACACCCTCTGGCCCTTCGCTTGCTTATTCCTTCTCAGCCGCTGCACGCGGCGGGAGAGAACAAAACGTATGGTGGAGACAACCAGGGCGCACTACATTCCGCATTCGTTCGGCGATTTGATGGAAGGCCGTTTGCGCCGCGTTGGCGAAGCGGACGGCAGGGCGAGCAGGGGGACAGGCCAAACGGAAGCCGCGGCTGCGTCGGACAGTGCCGAGGCCACAGGCGGCCGCAGTCGCAATCGCAGTGATTTTCAAAGAGAAATGAGCAGTGCTCTGACGGACACACCCGCCGCGGGTGATTCCGCTCCTGAGGCGTCAGAGGGCAAGACAGTCGCGCGGCAGCCGGCTGCGGCCACGGTGTCCGACGGCGAACTGGAACTTCGCAACCGCCTGGCCAAGGCGGTCGGAGCGCCGTCAGAGAATGTAGCGGTCAAGGAACTGGCCGGACAAAATACCGGCAGAACCAGTGGCACGCGGCAATATATTGTCACGGTGGATGCCCCGGGCTCTGGTGGTCCCGCCGAGGCATTTGGCGTCAACCATGAACGATCGCTCCCACTGGCGGCCGATGCCGAGGAGTTCAACTATGACGCTATCTCGATGGTGAAGGACCGGCTCGACAAGATGGGGATTCCGTCGTCCAATATCGACTTTGAATACTGGGACGACACGATCAACAACGTCGGCGGACACCGGACGTTTCACTACCTGAGTGCCGATTTGGGAAATGGCGTGAAAGAGAATTTCAGTTTGGAATGGACCCTGTATAACCCGGACATCACGGCCACCGAGATTGCCCGGCTGATCCGCGGAGGACCGGGCGTGAGCTAACGAAAACAGGGGATGGCCGCACTGGCGCATCCCCTGCCTCTGGTGTCTTGCTTGCGGTGCGCTAGTCCCCGTAGGAAGGCGGCGCACCGCTTTTTTTCCATCGCCGGAGTTACTGCGCGATGGCGATGTTGGAGCCGTTGCCGTAGGCCCACTGGCCGTTCGGACGGGCTACGACGACCGCCAAGGGTCTTGCCGGACCTGTTTGTGTCCCGGCCGGAACTTCGAAGGCGACCTCATACAACCCAACCAGGTTGGTGGCGTAGGTGGCCGACACGGTGCGGATGCCCGCATCGTTCAACCCCGTGATGATTTGAACCGCCACGGCCTGACCCGACCCGGTTTGTCCGGCTGTAATGGCCGGAGTGGTTTGGCCCAGGCCCGTCACGAAGATCCGGATGATCTCGCCCGTGCGGGCGGGGTTTTCCGGCGTAACATAGGTGCCGTTCGGCCGGATGGCAACCGCGTACCGCCGGTTGTTCTGGTCGATCGTCTCGAAGATGCCCGGCTGATAGTCCACGACCGGGACTCCCGCCACCGTGGTAGAGCCGCCACCCGAACGGATAATCACCGTCACGGGAGCGCCCGGCGTCAGATCAAACGGCGTCTGGACCGTCACCGACTGAACTCCGTCGATGTTGGCAACGCGGTACACCGGCGCCAGCGTGTTGCCGAACTGCACCTCAACGCCGTTCAGCCGCAGGGGCCAGCCGCCGATGGGCGAACCCGCCGTAACGGCGCCCACGAGGCCCTGCGCGATGCCCTCGCCGATAATCGTCACCAGTCCGCCCGGGGTTACCGAGCCGAACTCGCCGCTGGCGGCGTTCCGGAAGCTGTTCAGACCAACCACCGGACCGGGCAGGTTCACCGTCAGAGTGAAGGTGACCGAAGCCAGGTTGCCAGCCGAGGCCCGCACGGTGACCGTACCGGGCGTCGCACCGGCTCTTACCGTCATTTGCGCACGGCCGGAAGCGCCGGTCAGCGTCGGGGTGGTTCCCGTCAGGGTGCCCGCGCCGCTCACCAGAGTCCAGTCCACGTTGGCGTTCTGCACCGGCTGTCCGTTGGCGTCCAGAACTTCCACCACCAGCGCCGAAGCGAAGTTGGCGTTCGTGAAGGCGGACTGGTTGTCGCCGCTCCCCGTAGCCACCTTTCGCAGCGTGGCGGCTGTCTGGACAATCTGCATCCCGAAGTTCGCCGAAATCTGGCCCGAAGCTACCAGTGTGGCGCGGACCTGCACCGGACCCGGCGTATTACCGGCTTTCACGTTGACGGTAACCAGCCCGGCGGCGTTGGAGGTGGTGTCCTGGAAACCCGAGCCGGTCGCCACGAAGGTGGCCGAACCGGACAGAATCTCCCAGCGCACGGTGAAACCCTGCAATCCGTTGCCGGCGGCGTCAGTCACACGGGCCTGGAACGCTCCGGTCGCGGTTTCACCCGGTTTGACCGTCTGGCCATTGCCCTGCACGATCACGAGGTTCGTCGGATCGCCGGGCGTCACGATCAGGCCAATGTTGCGCTCGCGGTTGGCGCCCATCAATAGCTTGAACGAGCCGTTGCCGGCCTTGCCGATCAACTGGGCGTCACAAACGGCGACGCCGTCGGTTCCGCTCAAGGGCACTGGGCGCGGCAGGCACTTCAATCCCGGACCTGTCGCCAGGTCATTCAGATTCTGCACCTCGATGCCGGCGTTCGGAATCGGTCCCGATCCGGGGAACGGATAGGCGAAGCGCACCTTGACGGCACCATTGATGGTTTGCCCCACTTTGCCGCGAATGGTGTACTCGGCCGGTTCCGGATCATTGGAAAAGTCGGCGCCATTCAGGCGGATCTGCGCATCGATCGGCCCCGGCGGCTGGCCCGACACGATCAACGCGATGTTGGTCATGTACATGTTCACGCTGCCTGCGACCGTGCTCACGTTGACCACGGTTTGCGTGGCCACCTGTCCGAAGTCGCTCGTGACGGGCGTGGTTTGGAATGTATTCGTGGTGACGCCGGTGGCGTCGGTCGTGGTGGTTCGCGTGGAGGAACCGTCCCCGGTGCCCGTGCCGTCGATCAGGAAGCCGACACCCTGGGTGATCGTCCAGGTGACCGTCACGTTCCCCTGCGGTTTGCCGGAGGCGTCCGTCACCTTCACCTTCAAAGGCAGAGGAGAGGGATTGCCGGAAGGAACAATTTGTCCGTCGCCGCTTACCACTTCGATGCTCGATCCGACGGTGCCGCCACCACCGCCTCCGCCACCGCCGGGATTTCCGCCGGAGCCGATGGTGAACGAGAAGCCGGTAACAAAGCTGCTGCCGGCCGGTGTCGCGGTGACACTGAAGCTCTGAGCCGTGGCGGGCGTGTTCAGAACAACGAAGGCGTAGCCATCGCCGTTGGTGCTCACCGTGTTGCCCGTGGCAAACGTGATGCCGGCCACGTTGGCGGCGAACGTTACAGGCAGGCCAAAGATGGGTTCGCCCGCGGCCGTCAGCACGCGCACGCCGAAAGGCAGGCTCTTGGAACTGACAGGCAGCACGCCGGCATTGGGATTCACGGTAAGGACCTGGCCTACCGAAGCGGTTGTCGAAGAGGGAATTGGATCGACGTACTTCGCAAAACCAGGCACAAACGGCAGGCTTACTTCGTACGCCTTGTTCTTGTTGGCCACCTCGATCTCATACATTACGCTGGGCACGAGGCTGTTGGGCAGCGTGCTGAGCGGCGACGAGATGAACATCCGTTTGGCAATGGGATATTCACGCGAATAGGCGATGCCTTCCACAATCTGCGGAACACCCAGCGAGCCGAAGATGGGCTCGCTCACCTGCGGCGTTTGCAGATTGGCGCCAGGCGCGGGGAGATCAGGCAGCAGAATCTGATAGATCTTCTTCGACGGCGTCGAGGAGCCCGACGAGATGCCGTAAGCCAGGCTATTTCCCACAATGTACAACTTGTCGAAGGTGACTCCGGCGACGAGGGGCTCGGAGTTGCTGAGGATCGCCGTGCCGCCACCGCTGTCGGCGAGGTTGAAGAGGTAGAGCACCGCACCCGTCGGTTGATTCTCATTAGCCGCCAGGGCGCGTGTGCCATCGGGCGTGAAGTGCAATTTTCCAACCTTACCGCTCACGGAAAACTGGCGCAGCTTGGCGGTGGTCAGGTCAAAGGGATCAGCGTTAGGATTCAACTCGTAAACGACGGACGAGTTGTTCGTCTGCGCGCTCACATACAGCAGGCCACTCGGGCTCATGGCCACATAGCCGCTATTGATACCCACGAAGGGACCGGCCTGTCCGATGACGGTGTTGGTCGTCAGGTCAATGGCAGTTACCTTCTGGCCAAGTCCATCCATGACGAATGCCCGCTTGCTATCGGGACTGACGACAATGTCGGTGGGTGTCAGGCCAATGTCCAGATTACCGATCTGCACCTGCTGAATGGTGGCCGCATCGAAGATGCGCAGCGTGGTGCCCGTAATGATCAGAAACCGCAGACCATTGGGGGTCATGGCGGCGGCAGTGCTGCTGGTGCCCAGATTGACGGTTTGAATCGGCTGAAACGTGTTGCTAAGCACCCGGAGAATCGATGTTCCAGACTTGGAAACCACCCAGTAGGTGGTGTCTGCCGGGTTGTTTACCGGCCGGGTGAAAATTGCGTATGTATCGGTCGAAGCCGGAAAGGTTGGTCCAGCCGTGAGAGGCGTGGTTCCAAAAGCGGTGCCGATCGGATTGGGATCGGAACCAGGAGCCGGCGTCTGGATGACCGTACCCGCGCCGAGCAGTCCCGCTGAGGTGGTAGCGAGTGCGAACAAGGCTAACGCAGAACGGAGAAAATGCAAGAAAACCTCCTTGTGTCGAAAGACACTACTGGTGGGACGCGGGATGCAGCAGTTTTAGGTTACCACAGGCGGGCTGGTTTGAGCGGAGTGCAAACGCAAAAAAGGGGAGAGCCGTAGCTCTCCCCTTTTGCAGAATGGCTAGCCGAAGCTAACCATCGTGGTTAGTGGCCAAGGGTTTCCGACCTCGATCCAGTGCGGCTGCCGATGCTCTCGTCCATGACCAGGGCGAGATAGCCCTGGGCCAGACGCTGGGCACCGAGGTCGCTGATGAAGGCGTAGCCGTGGGCGTACTGGAAGGCGCACTGGGCGATTACATAGCCCTGGAAGCCAGCCGTAGCCGTCACAGCGCCACCGGTCGAAAGCGACCAGGCGAAGTGCTC
>JADLCT010000090.1 GCA_020847045.1 Bryobacterales bacterium
ATCCGCGCCGGCGATCCGGCGCGGCAGGGGGCGGGCCGGACAGAACCTGCGCACTGTGCGCTGGAAACCATCCTGAGCACCTTGTGCTGGAAACCACCCAGCGCAACCGGCACGGGAAGGCTCCAGCACATCCCGCGCAGGAAAAATCTTACGCACCTCGCGTAAGAAAGGAGGGTTCCGATGGACTTCACCTTTGGAGGCAGACGCGCGGAAGGATTGGACAGAGGTCGCCGCGCGGAGGGATCGGCCCGCCGCCGCGCGGGCTTGAGGTCTTGGAGGGATTCACGCACTTCGTGTGCAAGCTCGGCGCGCGGTTCGCGCTTCGCCGGGCTGTCGGCATGGCGCGTGTTGTTGCTGCTGCTGTGCGTCGCGGGCCTGGCTGCTGGCGCGCTGGCCACCGAATACGTGTGGATCGGCGACGACGATGATTACTACCACACCGCCGCCAACTGGTCGCCGGACACGGGCTGGCCGAACTGTTGTGATGACGCGGCCGTGGTGATGGACGTTGATGCACAGGATGACACGTGGGTGCGATTGACTACGTCGGGCTTGTCGGGCGTGGGCGTGGAGCAGATCACGGTGAAGGAGAAGGAGAACGGCGGTCACGCCGGGCAGACGGTCGTCTTCCACCACGAGGCCGGCACGAACCCGGTGCTGCGGTGTGAAGTGTACGTCGTGGACGCCGTGTATGCGTCCAAACCGGTCACGGCGTCAGTGTCGGGTGACGTGATGGTGCAGACGGTGCCCACGTGCACCTGCTCCATTGGGGGCTGATGATTCTTCTGGAGAGCTTGATCCATGAAAACAAATACGAATCAGGAACAGCCTGCAATCTCCGCTGCGTCCGTGGGTGCGGTCGCAGCGCGAGACTCTGCACATTCCGAAAACAGAAGCGTGAGCCAGTCGCGCCACGGTCGTGGATCGGCGACGCGCCCGCTGCCAGTACGCTGGCTGTGGGTTGCGCCGACGCTGGTGCTGGCGGCTGCGGCAAGTGCCGAGATCTACAAAGTGAAAGAGAGCGGCAGCGGCGGGCACTGGAATGACTACAACACATGGAAGCGCTACCTTGGCTCCGGTCAGTGGACGGATGCAGGGGAAGGGCAATTTCCCGGCTATCAGGACACCGCCTACATCCCCAACGGACTGAGTGTCTGGGTCGCCGGCGCGGACAGCGAGAACTTCTTCGTCACGGACGAGGAAGTCGACCACATTTATGTGTGCGGTGACAATGAAACCGCCGGTGGCGTGAACCTTGACACCTGCAGGGGGAGCTATGCGGCCGGCGAGGTGAACTTCAGCGGCTGCAGTTCCCTGACGCTGTTCGCCGACTCGGTGGTCAACGGCAAAATCAGCTTCGAGGCCGTGGCGGACGATTGCGGCGGACCCGGCGAGTTGCGCATCAACCGGAACTCGCCCACCGCGCTGGTGCTCAAGATATCCGGCCACGGCGGCGTTATTCGCTCGGCCGCGCATGGGGGGTTGATCATCTCGGACCCCGACTCGCAATACGAAGCCCAGCTTCGCATCGACGGCGACGATCCGGGCGATCTGGCTGAGTCCATGACCATCCTGACGAACAACAACCAGGACATGGAGATCGCCATCGCGCTGAACAACCGCGGGGACGTGGTGGCGCAAAGCGGCGACGTGTATCTGACGGAGCATCGCAAGGACGGCAACAGCGGCCACTGGCGCGCCACGCAGGGGACGCTGTACGTCAATTATGAAGTTCGCGGCGGCGCCACGTGGACCGTCGAAGAGAATGCACCGGCGACCATCCTCTTCAACGCCGAGTGCTTGCGTTTGTCGGGCGACTTCCATGTGAAGGTCGGCAGCCTGGTGGCGAGCGCGATGGTGTGCACCACGGGGCACGGCTATCACGGAGGACCGGACAGTAGCGGGCCGGTGATTACCGCCAACCCGCCGTACAAGATCACCTTCCACGGCGATTGCGAGTAACCGAGCCGCGCCCGCAAGGAAGCGGCTCTTGCCTTGAATGCCGGCGTGAGGGCCGGGGGGCGCCTGGAGAACCCCCGACGCAAGTCGGGGGTATCTTCCGTCGAGGGAGCGCTCGATACAAATGACACATTCCTAGGCGCTGCAGTGCAAGACGTCAGCGCCGGGTTCATGAGCACCACCAACAAGCAGTTGGAATTGGAAAGCGTGCAAGGAGAAGCCAGCATGAGAACTCTTCGATTGACCCGCCGCCTGATAGCGGCACTTTTCGCTGGCGCCATGGGACTCATGGCCCATGAAGTCAACGCCCAGTGCATCGCTCCCGCGCAATTCGGCTGGGTGGGAACCAATGGCGCGCCGGGCGGTCGGTATGAGGATGCGCCCACCCGAAATGACCTTAGCCTGGAATCAGATGGAAAACTCGCCCTCGCCGGTTTCTTCAAGGTCGAGGCCGACCTCGACCCGACGGACGGCGTCGCACTCATGTCTCCCATGGGTGGATTCGACGGCACCGCCAACTTGGTCGGCTCCGATGGGACTGGCGTGACACTAGGGTTGATCGGCGGTGGCTTTGGTGAGTCATGCTACTCGAACGACTCAGCGTCAACCGGAGGGTTGCGCTACGCTGGCACGTTCGGGTTCGGCCCTGGAGGAGACTATTGTGGAGATCTTGATCCCTACGAAGAGCAGGCGATCTTCTGCGCACAGGGCGCACCGAATCGGTTTGGGGCTTTCATCGGTTACGTCAGCCGCACCGGTGAGTTTGAATACGGCGGGTTGCTGACGAGCGACGATGTGATCGGCGCTGTTTCTGTCGCAACTGCGCCCGACAATGGAGCCGTCGTGACTTGGTATTTCACCGGATCGGCCGACCTTGACCCAGGTGAAGGCCAGTACATCGTTAAGGAGCATGGACAGCCAGGCGCAAGAGACGCCTACCTGCTGAAGCTTGATGAGAGTGCAGAGTTTTCCTGGGCGCTGGCGATTGGCGGTAACCTGCAGGATGAAGGAGAGCACTTGATCATCGACGCAGTGGGCAACATCTATTGGATGGGGCGGTTTGCTCTTACTGTGGATTTTGATCCCGGTCCGGGCGAGGACTTTCGAACATCCCAGTCCGGAAGTGACATGTTCGTCTGCAAATACACCTCCAACGGTGAGTACCTCTGGACCCAGACGGTGGACACCCGGGCGCCGCACAGCGAGTACTCGATGGAGGTCTCGGCCGACGGGCGGCTCATGATCGCCGGCTGGTTCACCGACAACGTGGACTTCGATCCCACCGCCGGGCAGGACTGGAGGCGCGCCGCCGGCTTGGAAGATGGATTTGTTTCCGTGTGGACCACCGACGGCGACTATCTCTGGACGATCACGCTGGGCGGTGAACCGTTCGCCGGTGCGGACGCGGCATTTGACGGGAATGGCGACATCATCGTTTCGGGGGGCTTCAGCGGAACCGTGGACTTCGATCATGGGCCCGGCGAGGACATGCGCGCGTCCAACGGCGAACTGGACGCCTACGTCGCCAAATACACCCGCGACGGGCAATACCAATGGGCGCAAACTTTTGGCGGCGAGTCGATGCAGGGAGTGTGGCGCATGGCCGTCAACCGCGCCAACGGCGACATCTGGCTCGACGGCATGTTTCGCGGCACGGTGGACTTTGATCCCGGTCCGGGGGAGGCGTTTCGCACGTCGGTGGGCGAGCGGGATTTGTTCCTGATGAAGATGACCTGCGACGGGCGCGGATGCGAGGAGCTGACCGGGCACAGCGCCG
>JADLCT010000091.1 GCA_020847045.1 Bryobacterales bacterium
AAACCGGTTCGTCTGTTCCCCATGACCCACCAGGGGCAGCATCATCGCCACGGGAAGGTGCTTGCGGTCGCACACGACCAGCGCCGCCCTGGCCGCGGCCAGTTCCGCCAGCACCGATTGCGTGAAGGTGACCTGCCCGTGGCTGCACACAACCGCCGCCAGGTGGGAGAAGGGAATCCGAACCTCGGCGGATCCCTCCACCTCGATGCGGAGCAGACCCTCGCGGGCGCTGAGGCGCGCCGGGTGCTCGGCGAAATCGAGGACGCGGTTAGTCATGGCTGGGCCACACCTCGCCCAGCGGGCCTATGCTCACCTTGCGGGCATTCAGTTTGCGCAGGCCGCTGATGGTGGGTGCGAAGTTAACACGATCTTTTTCCAACCGGGCGTCCGTTTCGGGAGTCAGTGCAATCTGCCCGTTCATCTTGATCTTCTTCACCACCCACAGCCCCTTCCGCTCGCCGCGAAGCTCCAGCACATCGTTCTTGCACAGGCTGAACAGGAACCCCTTGCCGTCCTCGTCGTTCCGCCGGTTCACAACGGGCTGGCCCGTGCGAATGCGCTGCAGAGCCTCGCTCATGGGAACCACTTCGCCTTCCCAGATGCGGTTCTTTCCCTTGGCCGTTTCGAACACCGCGACGTGATGCGTCTCGCCGCCTTCGGCGTACCGCGCCTTCCAGCCACGCCCCACCTGCTTCACCGAGCGGTTCAGATCGATGCGGACGCTTTTGATCTTCACCGGCGCACCGTTCGCATTGGGAAGCACCGGCCAGTTGTTCTCGAGTTTGGCCGCGTCGCCGCCCGCCGCCGCAAGCGCGGCCTGCACGGCCTTCCGCACGCCCTCGTCCACGATCTTTTCCTCGTCGCCGGGTTTCAGCAGGTGCACGGGCTTTCTGGTGCGTACGATGTCCCCTCCGGTGTCGGTCTTCCCGACGACGCCGTACAGCGTCTCCTTGTGAAGCGCCCCGGTCACGCGGTGGTCGGTGCGGTGGCTGACGTGCATCGCCTTGATGGCCGCCTCCACGTCTTCCTTGAAGCCAACCCAGGGCGGCGGCAGGCTGGCGTAGCGGCGCTTGCGCTCCTGCCAGCTCGCTTCGGCGGCGCTGCTGAGCAGGGTCATCCACTTTTGCCGGAACACGGCGGCCACAACCGCGTCGATGGCGTGGTGCCGGTGATCGTTCCTTGATTTGCTGCCGTCGCTCGACAGAATCGAGTTCAGGTTCCAGAGGCCGCGCAGATCGGCCGTCAGTTGTCCGGTGAGGTTGAAGATCTTCTGCCGTCCCTCCGCGTTGCGGCCGCCATAGAGCAGGGCGAGATAGTCGCCGGCCACGCGGGAGGTGTAGCGCGTGTCGTTGAGCTGGCGCTGGGTGAACTCTTCCAGCAGTGTGTCGGTGGACTCCATGAGAAAGCGCTTCAGCTTTCGGCGGCCCGGTTCGCCCGCGAAGGCCCTGACGCGCTCCAGAATCTCGTCGTAGCGGGCGGAGTTGGCGCCGTAGGCTTCAAAGGGCGTCCGGTTTCCCTTTTCCCGGTTGGCTTCCACCGTGGCCAGCGTGAGGTTGTGGAAGGAGTCGTCCAGGCACCTGCTGCGCGGGATGATGTGCTCCACCTGCGCCCGCGCGCCGTCGTTGAACAGGGAGGCGAAGCTGCCGAGCGATTGCCCGGTGTAGGGGCAGTGGCCGTTGCACTCCTCGAACAGGAGCCCCTTTTCGATCATCGACCGGCCTATGCGCGCGGCATCGATGCCCAGCTCCGTGGCAATGCGCGTCCGTATGCGCCCGCGCAGTCCCTTCTGCTTCTGGTTCCGGTCGTTTTCCTCGGCGCGCTGCTTGCGGTTCTTCTTGAGGTCGCGCGCCAGCTCGATGTGAATTTGGCGCGGCTTGCCCCACTGCCGGATGACCGCGTTCACCACCTTTCGCAGCTCCGTCAGGGCGCGGATGACGGCCGGGTTGCGCACGTCCACCCCGTGCGGAACGCAGTCCGCCACGGGAGGAAGCTCATCGTGGACCGGCGTCCGCCGCACAATGTCGAACCCGGCCGTCTTCCGGGCCTCCTGAACGGAAAGGCCCTGTTCGAGCAGGGGAATCACGGCGCGCATCGCCTTGAGCGACAGCGAACAGTAGCCCGCCGGCAGCGTCACCTTGGCGGCGAATGTTTCCGCCGCTTCCCGGCTCATGCCCCACTCCTCCACAAGCAGCCCGGCGAGCGCCTCGTCGTTGCTGGCCGTGGCGGTTTGCAGCAGAAGCCTGTGGCGCTCCTCGCCGTTGAGGCGTTCCCAGAGCCCCGACGAGTGCTCGGCCATCCGCGCCTGCACGCCGTTGCCCTTGAACCGGGTCTCCTTGCCCTCTTCAATACTGAAGCTCCATTCGCGCGGAATGCCCAGCAGCTTGCGGGCGGCCTTGAAGGTGAGTTCACTGCGCCGTTCGAGCTCCTCGATGAGCGCGGTGCGTTGCAGGCCGGTCAGCGCGGTTTCACGTCCGGTTACATCGCGCACGCGCACGTGCGCCACGTTTTGCAGCAGCCGGAACCGTTGAAACTCCATGCTCCAGGCCGGGGCGCGCTTCTCCTCGGGGATCCATTCGCACTGGCCGATTTCGTCCTCCTTGCTTTGCAAGGGCCTCTGATCGAACATGAGGGCTTCGAGGCTGGCGCGGAGGCTGCCGGTAAGGGCTGCGTGATGGGGTTGCTGCGCTTCCCAGATCCGTGCGAACTCGTGCCGGTACATCGAACGGTGGGTGTACCGGTTCCTGATGCGGGCCTCGTGCGGGTCGCAGGCGGCGAAATATTCGCCGAGTGTCCGCTTGCCCTCCAGCCTGGACCGGAGTTCCGCGATGCCCGCATACACCTTGCCGCGCTCCTCGTCGTCCTTGGCCAGCGCCTTGGCGTTGCTCTGGAAACCTCTCCGCTGATTCAGGTGGTAGAGCGCGCGGCCCAACTCGTAGGCCTCCAACGTGTGATCCAACGCCCGCGCCCGCAGCAGGTAAGGGAGCTGATCCACGTTGGTTTCGGTGCTGTACTTCGCGCGAAGGGCTCCATCGAGGCCGTTGAGCGCCGTCTGAATCGAGCGCGCCTGCGGCTGTACGCCCGTTTCAGGAAGCGCGGGCAGAAGCCCGGCTTCGGCCAGCAGACGATACAGCCGGCGCGCGCGGTCCCGCCGCCGCCGTGTCCCGCGGCGCTGCAATCTGGCCGTGCGCCGTTGCACGGCGCGGGATTCCTCCTGGCCGCGTTCCAGATTGCCCTCCATGCCGGCTTCGAAGATGCGTACTCCCGCTCCCAGCAGGCGGTCCTCGTCATCTCCCCGGACCGCCACCGCGGCCCAGCCGAGCGAACGCGCTCCAAGATCCAGTCCGAGTATGTACTCCATGAGGCTTGCTTTCCCTTCGAGTATGAAGTTATACTCCGGATAGTGTATCGAAGCCGGGATTCTCGCTCGTCTTAGTAAGCTCAGAAGACGTGAGTTTTCTGTGTTCGCAAGGTTTGCCACCCGATGGCACCCTATGTAAGGGCCCACCTAGAGTGGGCCCTTTCCCATTGCGGGGGTAAGCGCTGGGTGTGAATTAGGCCGCTAGTTACTGCGGTAGTTGGTGAACTGCGTGTCGATGCCGAAGTCGTGGCCGCGCAGCGCGGAGATGACGTCCTGCAGCGTGTCGCGGTCTTTGCCGGAGACGCGCACGAGGTCGCCATTGATGGCGGCCTGCACCTTCTTCTTCGTGTCCTTGATGAACTTGACGATCTCGCGCGCCTTCTCGATGGGGATGCCCACCTGAAGGGAAACCTCCTGGCGCACGGTGCTGGAGGCGGCGGGCTCCACCTTACCGTACGTGAAGGCTTTCAGCGGCACCTTGCGCTTCACCAGTTTGCCCTGCAGCACCTCGGTGACGGCGGTCAGCTTGAACTCGTCGGCGCTGGTCAGCACCAGTTTCTTGTCCTTCTCGTTCAGCTCGATGTTACTCTTGGAGTCCTTCAGGTCGTAACGCTGCTGTATCTCCTTGAGGGCCTGCTGCACGGCATTGAGCACCTCGGGCATGGAGATCTCGGAGACGATGTCAAAACTGTTGTCGGGCATAGTTGTCTGTTGGAAGCAACGGGCTAGTGGCCCAGCGCCACGAGCACGCGCTCGGTGATCTCCTCGATCATAGCCGGAAGCGAGGCGTCCAGCGCAAGCGTAATGGCGGCGCGGACGCGTTCGGGGTCCGGACGCATGTGCACGGGATCCACCACGCGCACAACCTTCTCTCCGCCTTCGGCCTCGCCGGTTTCCGGCGCCGCGCCGTCGGCCACGTCGTCGCCGAACAGCCCGCGCGAATACCGGGCCGCCTCCACCATGGGACGGATCATTTCCACCACGGCGCTCGCCTCGAACGGTTTCTTCAGAATGCCGTCGCAGCCGGCGCGCCGCGCTTCCTCCTCATCGAACGGTTCCAGCATCCCGGCCGTCAGCACCACGCGCGTATGTTTCAAAGATGCGTCCTGCTTCACGGCCCGGCACAGTTCGAAGCCCGAGATGCCGGGCAGATAGGCGTCGGCCAGCACAACGTCGGGCGCACCGGAGGTCAACTGATGGAACGCGCCCGCTCCATCCACGGCGGTCAGCAGCTCGAAGCCCTCTTCGCGCAAAATCCGTTCGCCCATGCGCTGCGCATGGGGGGAATCATCGGCGAGGAGAATGCGTCCAAGCGGCATGGGCCGTTACTTTTTCTTTCCTTCCTTCTTTTGCTGCTGCTGATTTTTCAGCCGCGCGTCGTCCTTGGTGTCGAGCGCGCTGTTGGGACCCACCGTGGTGACGCCGACGTCGGTGGTGGTGGGCTGCGCGGCCTGCGCCGCGGCGGCGGCAATCTGCTCCGGCGTGGGCACGCTCACCGGGATGCTGGGCCGCAGTCCGGTGGTGGCCGGATTGCCGCTCTTGGCCGCCAGGTGCGTGTCGGGCGCCTTGCTGAAGACGCCCCAGAAGCTGCCCATCATGCCGCGCTTCACCGCGTTCTCCTGCTCATACTGCATGCGCGCCAGCGCCACCGGATCGGGCTCGGGAATCTCAGCCTCGAGCCGCTTCAACTCCTGCTTCGCCTGGTCGGCGCGCGCTGAGAGAGGATACTCCTTGACGAGTTTCTGGAACGTCGCCACGGTCTGTTCCTTGAAGCGCGGCCCGAGCTTGGAGTAGGACTCGCCGCTCAGCCACAGCGCCTCATCCGCCTGAGAATAGAGCGGATAATGCGTGACCATGTTCTCCAAACGGTTTGCGGCCGAAGGGAAGCTGCCCTTCTTGTGATAGAAAGCGCCCACCCGGAATTCTCCCTCGGCGATCACCTCCTGAATATTGCGCAGCGTTTGCGCCACGCGGGGTGCGAACTTCGAGTTGGGAAACTGAAGCAGCAGGTTGCGGCACTCGTCTTCGGCGCGCACGGCGTGCGTCTGGTCCCGGTCCGGCTTCTCCATCTGCTTGTAATGGATCATGCAGACCTTTTCCTGCGCCTCGGCCGATTCCTCCATGGTCGGGTAGAAGAGAATGAAATCCTTGTACTCGGCCTCGGCCTGGGCCAGCGCGTGCGAACCGCCTTCGCGCATCCAGCTATCGGCGATGGCCAGCTTCGCCTTGGCCATGTACTCGCTGGTGTCGTAGGTGTTCATCAGGGTGTTCAGCGTCAGGCGCGCCACCTCGTAACGGCCCTTCTCGATGTCGCCGACGGCTTTGTCGAACAGCACCTTGTCGGGCTGTTGGGTATCCTTGCCGATCGGGTTCTCATACTTCTTCTTCCGGAAGCCGCAACCGGCCGTCAGAGCGGCCGCCAGCGCCACCGTCAGGCCCATCAGGGCCGCCTTGCGAATACAAATCATCCGAACCACTCCTACCACGAATTCTTCCGCGCCTTGTTCACGATTATGCGCGCAGAGCCGTCGCCTCGCGGGCTTCAGCCTGCATCTCCTGTATCGCCGCCGCCGGGTCCTTCGCGCCGAACACGCTGGAGCCCACGACGAACCAATCCACTCCGGCGCGCACGCATTCGCCGATGTTGCGCGCGCTGATGCCGCCGTCAATTTGAATGGGAAAGCCCAGTCCCCTGCTGCGCCGCTCGCGTTCAAGCGCGCGCACCTTGTCGAGAACACGCCCGATGAAGTGTTGCCCGCCGAAGCCCGGGTTGACGCTCATCAGCAGCACATAATCCACGATGGGCAGCACCTCGTCCAGCGTGGCAATGGGCGTGGCGGGGTTCAGCACGACCCCCGCCAAACGTCCCGTGCCTTGAATCAGCCGGATTGTGCGGTCCAGGTGGCGGCAGGCCTCCTGGTGCACGGAAATGGAATCGGCGCCGGCCTCGGCGAAGGCTTCGATATAGCGGTCCGGTTCCTCGATCATCAGGTGCACGTCGAGCTTGAGAGCGGTCACCTTGCGCAGGCTGGCAACCACGGGCACGCCAAGCGACAGGTTGGGCACGAAGTGGCCGTCCATCACATCGCAGTGCAGCATGGTGATACCCGTGTCGCGCACGCGCGCCACTTCGGATTGAAGGTTGGCGAAGTCGGCGGCGAGAAGGGAGGGCAGAATCTCGATCATGACTGAGGAATCGTGCGCAAAATCAGGGGTTTCGGGACTAAGCCGATGTTATCACAGCGGCGAAGAAGCCGTCGCCCGTCTCGCGGCCGGGCAGCCGGAGACGCATCTCCTGGCAACGCCACCCCGCCACGCCGCGCAGCGCTTCGTCCACCACCTCTTCGTTCTCTCTTCTCTCCAGCGAGCAGGTTGAGTACACCGCGCGGCCGCCCGGCTTAAGGCATCGCAGCGCGTTGCGCAGCAACTTCACCTGGCGTTCATGCAGATTTTCCAAATCGTGCGGTTGGATGCGCCATTTGATCTCCGGGTTTCGCCCCAGCGTGCCGGTGCCCGAACACGGCGCGTCGACGAGGATACGGTCGAACGCCGCCTCGCGAAACGGGAGCGGCCGCGTACCGTCGAGCACGAGCGCCGGGATGCCAAGCGCGGCGGCTTCGCTGGCGCGGGCGAGCGTGCGGTCACTGGCGATGGCGTGTATGGGCGTTTCCAGGGCCTGTAATGTCTTGCCGCCGGGAGCCGCGCAGAGATCGAGAAACCACTGGCCGCTGGTGAGCGCAAGCAAGGGCACAATGCTTTGTGAGCCGATGTCCTGTACGCGGAAGCCTTCCGGCAACGGTCCGCCGGGCCATAAGAAGCAGCCGGCCACCCCGGTGGGGCTGGCGCCGGCGGGCGGAATGGCGCCCACGGGAACGCGCAAAAATGTTTCGGGCGCCTCCAGCATGGCAAGCGCCGCGCGCCGGGCGTCGCCTTCTCCATACTGTTGTTCCCAGCGTTGGAGCAGCCAAGGTGGCAGGCACAGCTCCACGGCGCGGCCGGGCCAAGGGACCTGCGCGCGCGTGGCCTTGCGCAGCACCGCGTTCACCAGCCCGGCGGCCGAGAGCTTGCGGGTGCGGCGGACCAGTTCGACGCTTTCGCCTACGGCGGCGTGCGGCGGAATGCGCTCCAGGTAGCGTAACTGGTAGAGGCCCATCTGAAGGGCGAGGCGGACCTCGAGATCGAGCCGCGCCGGGTCGCGTCCGGAAAAATGCCCGGTCAGGTGGTCGAGCTGGGGCCGGCGGCGCAGGACGCCGAGAACCAGTTCGCGCGCCAGGCCCGCGTCGCGGGAATCCAGCGCGGCGGTGTGCTGGTGCAGCAGGTTTGTGGAGTACGCCCCGTCCTCGACCAGGCGCAGTATGTCGAAGGCCACGCGGCGCGATGGGGACAGTTGCGGCAACCTCACCATCATAAAGGTTGGCGGGCAAGCAGAAGGCGGCGGACGCGGCAGCGCGCGCAGCCGGGGCCGTATCGGCGATAATGTTGTTTTGGATCTCGAAAAAACCCTTTTGCGCAAGGTCGGCGAGGCCATCCAGCGTTTCCAGATGATCCGCGATGGTGATCGCGTGGCCGTGGCATTTTCCGGCGGCAAGGACTCGTTCACTCTTCTGGAAGCTCTGCTGTTGTTGGCCCGGCGCGCGCCCATTCAATTTTCCGTGTGCGCGTTCACGATTGAACAGGGGAAGTTTCTGCGGCCCATTGAGCCGCTGGGCGAGTGGCTGCGCTCGCGCGGCGTGGACTGGACCTACTATCGCGACAACGCCAGCCACCGTTTGCTGGACGAGCAGCCGGAGCACGGCTGCGATCTGTGCAGCCGCTACCGCCGCAGGGCCGTGTACGAGGTGGTCCACTCGCTGGGCGCCAACGTGATCGCCTTCGGCCACACGGGCGATGATTTCGTGGAGTCGTTCCTGCGCAACGCCATGTTCACGGGGCGTCTGAGCGCTCTGCCTCCGGTGACGCGTTCGAGCGATGGCGATTTCCGCCTGATCCGGCCGCTGTGTTTTGTGAAGGAGGAGATTACGCGCGCATGGGCCGAGCGCTCCGGCGCGCCGATCGTCCCGTGTGGCTGCTCGCAAAAAACAGGCACGGTGCGGCGCAAGCTACGCGATCTGTTCGCCGATCTCGAACGCGAGCATCCCCACCTGCGCGAAACCATGCTCAGCGCGATGGGGAACCTGCAGCCGGGCCGTTTGCTCGACCCGCGCTATCTTGATCCGTCTCTGACCGGCGGGGCGCCACAACAGACCCAGGCCGCCGCGGAGCTGTTTCCAATATTCATGGAGCCGTAACCGTTCCGTGACGCCAGCCAGTTGACCTGCCCCAAGAAGGGCTGAGAAGATGAAAGGTCCTTAGACGGGCCTCACACGAACCGGCCATACCGTATGAGATTCCTCCCACGCGAAGAAAAGTTTTATGCAGATTTCCTGAAGCAGGCGCATCTGATTCAGGAGGCCGTCGGCGTCCTGGACGCGGCCGCGCAGAAAGGGAACTCGCACATGGTGTCGGCGGCGACGCAGTTGCGCGAGATTGAATCGCGCGGCGACGAGATTATCCACGACATCTTCACGCGCCTGAATCAGACCTTCCTCACGCCGCTCGATCCGGAAGACATTCACCGCCTGGCATCGCATCTGGACAACGTTCTGGACTGCCTGGAGGAGTCGGCCTACCGCATTTCGGCCTATCCTCTGGAACCGATTCCGGCTCCGGTGACGCGCCTGACGGCGATTCTGGTGTCCCTGAGCAAGGAGCTGATTCTCGCCTTCGAAGCCCTGAGCCACGACAAGCAGATTCTGCAGCATTGCATCGAGATCAACCGGCTGGAAAACGACGCCGACGTGGTGTACCGGGTGGCCGTGGCCGAGCTGTTCCAGACCGAGACCAACGCGATTGAGCTGATCAAGCGCAAAGAGGTGTACGAGGTTCTGGAAAAGGCCACCGACTTCTGCGAGGATGTCGCCGACGTTCTGCAGGAAGTGGTCGTGAAGAACAGCTAGCCGCATGGACTCCGCAACGCTCCTGGTGGTTCTGGTCATCGTCGTCGCGTTGATGTTTGACTACATCAACGGCTTTCACGACGCGGCCAACGCGATTGCGACGGTGGTGGCCACGCGCGTGCTGTCGCCGTTGCAGGCCGTGGCGTGGGCCGCCTGGTGGAACTTCGCCTCGGCGTTCACGTTTGGAACCGGCGTCGCCAGCACGGTGGGCAGCGGCCTGGTGGATTTGAACAAGATCGACCAGTTGACGTTTTTGGCGGCTTTGGTGGGCGCCATCGTCTGGGATCTCATCACCTGGTATTACGGGCTGCCGTCGAGCTCGTCGCATGCGCTGATTGGCGGTCTGGCCGGGGCGGCCATCGCCAAGGCTGGCTTTGCGGCGATTCTGTGGGGGCAAAAGTGGTTGATGACGCTGCTGTTCATCCTTCTCGCGCCGCTGATGGGGCTGGCGCTTGCCTGGCTGCTGATGATCATCATCTACTGGCTGTTCCGGAACTCGTCACCGGTGCGGATGGACAAGTGGTTCCGGTGGCTGCAACTGTTTTCCTCAGGCATCTTCAGCTATTCGCACGGAACCAACGATGCGCAGAAGACAATGGGCATCATCACCGGCGCGATGTATACGGCCGGCTGGCTGAAGTCGTTCGAGGTTCCCGTGTGGGTGGTGCTTTCTGCTCACGCGGCCATCGCCCTGGGGACGATGAGCGGCGGCTGGCGGATCATTCACACCATGGGTGGACGGCTGACGCGGCTGAAACCTCGCAGCGGGTTCTGTGCTGAAACGGCGGCGGCGATCTCCATTCTGTTCTCGACCGAACTGAAGATGCCCGTCTCCACCACGCACACGGTGTCGGGCGCGATTGCCGGCGTGGGCTCCATCCAGCGCTTCAAGGCCGTGCGCTGGGGCGTGGCCACGAACATCATGTGGGCGTGGGTGCTGACCATTCCGGCCGCCGCCTTGGTGGGCTGGATCTCGATGAAAGTCATCGAGCTGTTCCGCTAAACACGGCGGTGCCACGGCGCCAGTTGCTTCCGCAATTTCCTACTTCGAAGCGCCTTCGGGCGGCAGCGGCGTGGGACCGTGCGAGACGCGGCCCGACATGGCTTCCACAATGTTGATGTTGTTCCGCGTGAGCGTGCGTCCCAGCACGCGGTCCAGGTCCACCTCGGCCTTGGCATAGGAGCCCAGGGCGGCCACTTCGTTGGCCTGCGCCTGCGCCAGGTCGCGCTGGTACTGGATGACGAAGAAGACCGTGGAGGCGCCCAGCGCATACTTCTTCTGCTCGGCGTCGAGCGTCTGCTCCTGCAAAATGCGCTCCTGCGCGGCGGCGTCAAAGCGCGCGCGCGCCTGCTGCAGCGCGATCGTGGCGTTGTTGATGTCCACGCGGAGCTGGTTCAACTGCTTCTGCTGCTGCAATTCGGCCTGCCGCAGGCTGAGCGTGTCCAGCGTCATGTCGGCCAGCGCCGAGCGGTTGCGGATGGGAATGTTCAACTGAAAGCCGATCGAGTAGTCCGGGAAGTTGCGGCGGAATAACTGGCCGAGCACGCGGCCGTAGTTGCCGACGAAGAACGGATCGACGCGGTTGGGCACGGGCAGCCCGGTGTGGGGCAGCGGCAGCATGTTGCCGGTGCCGGCCAGGCCGTTGTTCTGCACGCTCATGGTGACGTCGAGCGAAGGCAGAAGCTGGCTGCGGCTGCCCTTGAGGCCGATCTTGGAGTTCTCGATGTTGATGCGCGTCTGTTCGAGGTCGGGCCGCGTGTTCATCGCCTCCTCATACAACTCCTTGAGCGGCCGCGCGGCTTCACGCGGCGGCAGTTTGATGGAATCCATCGGCACGATGCGGGCGTCGGCAATGGTGGGGCTGAGGACGCCGGTGCGGCTGAGGGCGTTTTTCAAAATGGTCTCCTGCTGCAGCAGCACGGTCTCCGACTGCAGCAACTCCTGCTGGCGGCGGGCCACCTGGGCCTGGGCGCTGACGATCTCGATGGGGGCGAGTGTACCGATCTCCACCTGCTTTTTGTTGTCCTCGTACAGCTTCTGGGCCAGCGCCAGGGCCTGCTGCTTCACTTTCAGGTCCTCGTTGAAGCTGACCAGGTCCCAATAGAGGTTCTGGATGGCGCTGACGGTGGTGATCAACTGCAACTGGAACTGGAGGTCGCTCACCTTCACGTTGTTCTTGGCGATGCGGATGTTGCGGTTGTTCACGGCGATGCCGAAGCCCTGCAGCAGACGCTGGTTCACCTGCAACTGGAAGTTGCCGCTGCGCGAAGGGTTGATATCGTTCAACGGGTTGTTGGAGGAAACGCCTGTCATGTTCCAGCCCAGGCTGGCCGTGGTGCCGGTGAGCCAGCTTTTCTGGATGGCGTTGCTGAAGTTCTGCGAATTAAACGCGATGGCCGTCAACCCTGTGGTGACCGTGTTGGACTGCGGGCGGGTGGAGTGGCCGAAAGCCATGGTGCTGACAAACACGGGGTCTAGATTCTGAATGGCCGTGCCCGTGGCGGTGATCACCGTGCCGCCCGTGGAGCCGCCGCCCCCGCCCGCGCCTGCGCCAGAACCGGCGCCGGTGGCGCCGCTGGCGTTGCCGGTGCCGCCCGTGGAACTGCCGATGGCCTGGCTCTGCGCGCTCTGCGCGCCCTGCTGAATCGTGGGCGGCACGCCGCGCAACAGACCGCCGGCCAGGGCGCGCTGCAGGCTGGCCTTGGAGATCATCGGACCATAGCGCTGCATCTCGACATCGAGGTTGTTCTCGATGGCCAGCGCGATGGCGTCCTGCAGGGAGAGATACAGACGTCCGGCGCGCAGCAGCGACTCCAGCCGCGCCGAGTTGGCCAGGCGGATGGGGTCGATGCCCGGATCGCGGTAATGGCTGGTGATGGCGCCAAGGAAAGAGTTGCGTTCATAAACCGGCGCCTGCGAGGTCTGGACGCTGGTTTGCTGCTGGCCGGGCAACGCGGCGGCCATCATCATCATGCTGCACAGTACGGAGAGATAAGAACGGAAATCAGTCATGAAACCCTATGTCCTCATACGGGCGAACCGGCCCGCGCGCTTCGGTGGAGTGAGCGTCCGCGCTGGTGCATCCGCCACGGAATTTCCGTGAAATGATGCGCGCAGGCGCCGCCGGCGGCGGAGCTGGCTCGATTGGTCACTGCGAATCTAGACGAGCGAAGTGGGGGCAATTGTTCCCTGAATTTTCAATGGTATAGTAAGGCTTTCCCAGCGGGCAACGGCCCGCGCCGCGCATTCCGCATGAACATTCGTCCACCGCGACGCCTCCGCGCGAGTATTTCCTATGATGGCACGGACTTTCACGGCTGGCAGGTGCAGCCGGGGTTGCCGACCATCCAGGGAACTCTCGAAAGGCTGTTGTCGGAGATCGAAGGCGCGCCAGTGGTGGTCGCCGGCTCGGGACGCACCGACGCGGGCGTGCATGCCCTGGCCCAGTGCGCCGCGTTCACGCTGACGAATCCCATTCCGGCGGACAATCTGCGGCGGGCTCTGAACGCCCGTTTGCCCGAGGCGATCCGAGTGCTGTCGGCCGCCGAAACCGCGCCGCACTTCCATCCGCGCCACCATGCCGTGGCGAAGACGTATGAGTACCGGATCTATCGTGGCGAGGTGTGCCCGCCGTTTGAATGCCGCTATGCGCATCACCATCCGTATCCACTCTTTCTTCCGGCGATGATTCGCCTCGCCGCGTTACTGCCCGGCGCGCATGATTTCTCGGCTTTCGCCACGGCCGATGAAAAAGACGCGCTGGGATTCTCCAAGGTGAGGACGATCTTTTCCTCGGAGCTGCGCGAGGAGCCGGAGCGGCTGATCTACCGGGTTCGCGGCAACGGCTTTCTGAAGCACATGGTGCGCAACATCGTGGGAACCCTGCTGGAGGGCGGCAAGGGCAACGCCGGCGAGAAGTGGCTGCGGCGCGCGCTCGAACCCGGCTACCTGCGGGCGGAGGGGGCGCGGAAAGGCGGACCGCGAGCGCCTGCTCGCGGCCTGTTTCTGGTTAGCGTGGAGTATCCGGAAATCCTAGAGCCCCTACCGCCACGCCCAGTTCACGCGGATCCGACGGACCTGGACGAAAGGGAGGAGTGACCTCGATCTCCACCTTCACCGTGGCGGCGGGCGAGGGGACGACGGGCCATGTCAGACTCTGCCAGCCCTGGCGGTCGAAGCCGGCCTGGCCCAGTTCGGCGCCGTCCAACAGTACGCGGACACGCGAGTGGCCCACGGCGCGGATATAGTCCGGCCCGATGTTGACGCGGAGCAGAAAGCGGCTGGCTCCGGCTGGTTTGCGCAGCGTGGCCCAGGCTTTCGGTTTGGTCCAGCGGTAGTTGGACTCCTGCTTATACCAGCCTTCGCCGAGCTGCCAGAACGGGACGAACTGCCGCATGTCGAGCATCGGGAGTTCGGGGTTGGACGTGGAGCGTACCACGGTGTGCAACTCGCGCCGGTCCTCGTTCCAGGTGAGTTGCATGACATTCCTGTTGCCCACGCGCGCCAGCAGCCCTTCGGTTTGAATGGCGGCCATGGGCGCGGAGAGCTTGCCGGTGGCCACGCGGATGGCGCCGGAGATGCCCCACCAGTCGAGGCCCTCGGGGTAGCCGTCGTAGACGTAGATCTCGGGGTCGGCCAGGGAAGGGGCGTCCCGGAGCTGGCACCAGTAGGCGCGGTTGCTGCCGGCCACGGTGAGCTCGGCGCGGCGGAGCTCGCGCATCCACGCGAAGTTCACGCCCAGCCAGAGCACCACTGCGGCGGCCATCCAGCGGCGGGGCAGGGCGGCGGCCATCGTGGCGGCCACCACGGACAGGCCCATGAGGGGCACGTATAGGTAGACGGGGTACACGCGGACCGGCAAAGCAAGCAGGGGAAGCAGCAGTATGGCGCAGAACCATCCGCCCCAACCCGCCGGCCGCGGCAACGGGTTGGAGCGTATGGCCGCGGGCAGGGCGATGAACCAGAGATACGGCGCGTAGCGCCACAGCGTCGAAATCAGACTGCTGGGCGAGAAGTGGAGCCGGTAGTCCTCGCCCGCGCCCTTGTTGGCGAAGACGCCCTGCAGGCCGATGGCGAGGGCGGCGGCGAAGAAGGGGATCAGCGGCTTCCAGCGCCTGCGGCCCAGGCTCCACTCCCAGGCCAGCAGAACGAGCGGAAGCAGCACTGCGTGCTCCTTCGATTTCATGGCCAGCCAGAAGCAGAGGAACGAGATCAGCCATCCGGCGCGCGGCCAGCGTGGCGAGCTCCAGGCCAGCAACGCGCCGAGCGTGAACAGCCCGCACAGGACGTCGAAGACATACATGGGCCGCCAGAAGGCGCCGAACAGGGCCATGTGAAAGGTCCAGAACAGCGTGCCGGCCAGCGCCGGCCATTCCTCCAGCCCGGCCCGGCGCAGCAGCAGGAACAGCAGCAAGGCATTCAACAGGTGGAGCGCCTGAATGGTGGCCACATAGGGAGGAAAGTTCGTGCCGAACCAGTGTGACCAGAGGTGATAAAGGCCGTGTCCGGTGGGCCGGAAGTTATTCGCCGTATAGACGGGCGACAGGAGGGCCTTGGCGAACACGGCGCCGGGAACCGGGCGCGTCCAGGCCAGATTGTCCAGGTCATCGCCAGAGAAGAAGCCGCGGTAGGCGCCGCGGTTGGCGATCCAGAATAATAGGGCCAGCAGGGCGGCCAGGGCGATGCGTCGGATCATGCTTCGGTGTGCGGCCCAGCACGGAGGAAGTCGAAGTCACAGCCTTCGTCGGCCTGTGTGACGTGGTCGAGGAACATCCTACCGTATCCACGCGTGTAGTGCGCGGGTGGAGGCACAAAGCTGCTCAGGCGTCGCGCGAGTTCTGCGGCGTCGAGCTCGACGTCGATGCGCCGGCGGGAGGCCGACAGAACAATCATGTCGCCGGTGCGGACGGCGGCGAGCGGTCCGCCCACGGCCGACTCGGGGGCGATGTGCAGCACGACGGTGCCGAAGCTGGTGCCGGACATGCGCGCGTCCGAAATGCGGACCATGTCCATGACGCCCCGCTGCAAGAGCCGTTTGGGCATGGGGATGTGGCCCCATTCGGGAAAGCCCGGTCCGCCCTTCGGCCCGCCGTTGCGCAGCACGATGACGGTGTTTTCGTCCACCGGAAGGTCGTCGCGTTCGAGTTCGGGAATCATGGCGTCGTGGTGATCAAACACAAGGGCCGGACCACGGTGTTCGAGCAGATGGGGCGAGGCGGCGGTGTGCTTGATCACCGCGCCCGAGGGCGCCAGGTTGCC
This sequence comes from Bryobacterales bacterium, assembly GCA_020847045.1. GTDB lineage: Bacteria > Acidobacteriota > Terriglobia > Bryobacterales > Bryobacteraceae > JAFLBB01. The sequence continues at coordinate 15,614 of JADLCT010000091.1, forward strand.
GTAGAGCACGAGCGTGCCGCCTTCGGCGCACAGCGGCTGCTCGCGCGTGCGAATCACGTCGCGGTTGTGGCAGGGCGCCGTGGCGACGTTCTCGGCCACCGTTCGTCCGGTGACGGTCAACGCGCCGCCGTGCAGCAGCGGCAGAATCTCCCGCATGACGGCCGGCACGCCGCCGGCATGGAAGAACTCCTCCATGAGGTACTGGCCGGAAGGCTTCACGTTCACCAGGAAAGGCGTGCGCGCCGAGATGCGGTGGAAGTCGTCCAGGGTGAGCGGCAGGCCAAGACGCCCGGCCAGGGCCAGCAGGTGGACGACGGCGTTGGTGGAGCCGCCGATGGCCATCGCGACGGTGATGGCGTTTTCCATGGCCTCACGCGTCATGATGCGCGTGGGGCGCAGATCCTCCCACACCATTTCGACGATGCGGCGGCCGGACTGCTCGGCGATGGCCTTGCGGCGCGAGTCGGGCGCGGGGATGGCGGCGCAGCCGGGCAGCGTCATGCCCAGCGCCTCGGCCAGCGAGGTCATCGTGGAGGCCGTGCCCATCACCATGCAGTGGCCGTGGCTGCGGGCCATGCAGCCTTCAAACTCATTCAGCTCCTCTTCGCTGAGGGAGCCGGAGCGGAACAGGTCGAACATCTTGCGGCCGTCGGTGCCGGAGCCCTTCGGCTCGCCGCGATAGTTGCCGCTGAGCATGGGGCCACCGGTGACGAAAAGCGACGGCACGTCCGCGCTGGCCGCGCCCATCAGTTGGGCGGGCGTGGTCTTGTCGCAGCCGCACAGCAGCACGACGCCATCGACGGGGTTGCAGCGGATGGACTCCTCGACATCCATGGCCATGAGGTTGCGCAGGAGCATGGCGGTGGGGCGGATGAAGACTTCGCCCAGCGAGATGGTGGGGAACTCCAGCGGCACGCCGCCAGCGGCCCAGACGCCGCGCTTCACCGCCTCGGCGACCTCGCGGAGATGGATGTTGCAGTGATTCAGCTCGCTCCAGGAGTTGCAAATGCCGATGATGGGCTTGCCGTGGAAAGCCTCCCGCGTCAGCCCCTCACTGCGCAGGTAGGCGCGGCGGGCGAAGTTGTAATATTCGGGCCCCTCGTACCAGGTTTCGCTGCGGAGCGTGCGGCGGGCGCCGCCGGTGGAAGCGCCTGTGGCAGTGCCGGTGGAAGCTTTAGTCGAGGGCATCCCCACTAGACTGCCACAGCCGGGCGAAACGCAGGCGGGGCGGCCACCCGAGCCGGGCTGCGGGCCTGGCTACACCAATGCGCCCGCGTGGCCGGGGGAGGTCCAGCGGCCCACCACCGTGCGGAGTTGGTCGAGCGAAGCGGGCTTGCCCAGGAAGTCGTTCATGCCGGCCGCCAGGCAGCGCTCGCGCTCGCTGGTGGCGTCGCTGGCCGTCATGGCGATGATGGGCAGGCGCGGATCGGCGCCCGGCAGGGCGCGAATGGCGCGCGTGGCTGCGACGCCGTCCATTTCCGGCATCATGAGGTCCATGAGGATGGCCGAGAAGCGGTACTCCCGTACGGCCTGCACGGCCTCCAGACCGTTGCGCACCACCACGGTTTCATAGCCGAGCTTTTCCAGCAGCCGCTTGCCCACGCGCTGTCCAATGGGATCGTCCTCCACCAGAAGAATGGCTCCGGCCGGCTCGTGATGAACAACGCGCTCCAGATGCAGCAACGAAGCCGTGGCCTGGTGCGCGGAAACCGGAACGGGCGCGGCGGCGCGCGCCAGCGTGGCCAGCAGCACATGCTCCTCGACGGGCTTGGCGATCATGGCGGCAATGCCGAGCAGCGTTGGCTCCAGACAGTAGGCGCGCTGGCTATGAGGCGCCAGCAGGATAATCCGCGGGTGTCCGCAGCCAGGGTCATCCAGCACGGCTTCGGCCAGCGCCACGCCCGGCTGGCCAGGCAACTCGTTGTCCACCAGAAGCAGATTGAAGGGTTCGCCTAGCAGTTCCGCCTGCCGCAGCATGACGAGCGCCTCGGCGTCGTCACCGGCGCTTACTGCATGGATGCCCCAGCCGCTCATCTGTTCGGCGATGGCCCCGCGCGCGCCGATGTTGTCGTGCACAATCAGGCAGCGCTGGCCCTGCAGCCCGGCGGGTGGACCGGGCGGGGGCTCCGCCGCGTTGTACGGCAGGCTCACCTGTAGCCAGAAGAGAGAGCCCTGGCCGGGCTCGCTTTCCACGCCCATCTGGCCGCCCATGCGCTCCACCAGCTTTCGCGAGATGGCCAGGTTCATGCCGCTGCGCTCGCAGCCGGGCACGCGGTTTGTCACGGCTCGTGCGAACGGGTCGAACAGCGCGGCCATGCGCTCCTGGGGAATGCCAGCGCCGGTGTCTTCCACCTGCACGCGCAGCAACACCTCGTTTGCGCCGAGGCTGACCGAGCTGATGGTGAAGGAGACAGTGCCTGAGTCGGTCATCCGGATGGCGTTCTGCAGCAGGTTGCTCATCACCTGGCGAAGCCGCGCGCCGTCGCCGGTAACCAGGTCCGGCACGTCGCGTTTCACCAGCGCGGCGATCTCCACGCCCTTGTCCTCGGCCTGGGCGGCATGGCGCAGGAGCAGGCTGGCCACCAGGGTGCGCAGGCTGAACCCTGAGGGCTGCAGCGTGACCTCGCCCCGGTCGATCCGCGCGTATTCCAGAATTTCGTCGATGGTCTCCAATAGCCGCGCGGCCGACTTCCGCACCGACTCGGCGAACTCGCGCTGCTGTTTGCTGAGCTCGCTGTCCAGCAGCAGTTGCGCCATGCCGGCGACTCCATTCATCGGAGCGCGGAACTCGGCGCTCAGATCCACGAGGAATTGCAGCTTTCGGCTGGCCGACTGAAGGGCTTCGTCGCGGGCCGTGGCCAGGTCGAAGGACTGGTCCAGCAGTTGATAGGCCTGCTGCTCGGATTTCTTGCGCGCCGCCTCCAGTTCGCGCATCTGCCCCGCCATGACGCGCTCGGCCTGCTTGCGCTCCGTGATGTCCACCAGAGAGCCTTCGTACCACTGCACGGCGCCGCCGGCGCCGCGTACGGCGCGGGCGTTTTCGAGCACCACCAGTGTCGCGCCATCCCGCCGCCGCAGGCTCAATTCTACGTTGCGCAAATAGCCGTCGCGCTCCAGTTGGGCGGTCATGCCGCGGCGCTGCGCGGGATCGGCATACAGGCTCGCGCCGATGTCCACCTGGCGCATCTCCTGTTCGGAGGCGAAGCCGAGCATCCGCACCAGGGCCGGATTGGCGCGCAGAATCTCGCCTCTGGGCGTGGTCTGGTACAGCCCCTCGGCCACATGTTCGAATAGCTCGCGGTAGCGCGTTTCACTGTGGCGCAGCTCCTGTTCCACGTCGCGCCTGTGCTTCATCTCCCGCCGGTAGGTGCGGTGCAGCGACAGGGCAAGCACGGCCAGGACGCTGGCCAGCACGCTCAACGCCACGGCGTCTTTCCACTTGGCCAGAGGACCGCTCAAGGCATCGGACTTCCGGCGCGAGGTGCGCAGCGAAAGCAGATCGAACTGGCGTATGACGCGTCCGAAGGCGGCCTCGGAACGTCCGGGCGTCCACCCGCCGCGTGCCGCCAGTTCGACGGCGGTCTCGGCCAGCCAGGTTTCGGTATCGGCCGTCAACTGCCGCCGCTCAGCCTCATCGGCGCATCCGGCCGGCACGGCGCGCAGAGCCAGAAGCGCCGGCTCGCGGGCCGCACCGGCTCGCGAAACATCGCCATCACGGTAGGCGGCATGGTAGGCCTGCAGCCGGGCGCGAAAGGCGTGAAGCCCGTCCTCGCACAGCGCCCAGCGCACGGATTCGCTATGGCTGCGGTTGATCGAAACCACCAGCGACACGCCCAGCGCCAGACACGTCACCAGGATGGGAAGCGTCAGCAACGGCCAGACCCGCGACTGGAAATTCAGCCTCACGTTCTGCTCCGGGAGGCCTCGGCGGACGTGGCGCTCCCCTAAGGATTACCCTCACTCCTCCATCGGTGGAAGCGGGGGGAAACTTGAGGCTTGGTTTATCTGATCAATGGCTTACAGTGACGCCGCCATGCGTCAGCGCGAGGCGGCGGATCGCCGTCGAGCGGCCCGTGTTCTCGTCCACCGTGACGACCACGGCGTGCAACTCGACTCCCGTGCGCGCCGCCTCCATCCGCACCGGTTGCCCGGTGAGAAACTTCTGCAGGACGATCTGTTTTTCGACGCCGATCACCGAGTCGTAGGGACCCGTCATGCCGCAATCGGTTTGATATGCCGTGCCGCCGGCCAGCACGCGCGCGTCGGCCGTGGGAATGTGGGTGTGCGTGCCGACTACGGCCGAGACGCGGCCATCGAGATGCCAGCCCATGGCCACCTTTTCGCTGGTCACCTCGGCATGAAAATCGACAAAGCGCACCTTGACGCTGGCGGGCAGCCCGGCCAGCAATGTATCGGCCGTGCGGAAGGGGCAGTCGATGGGCGTCATATAGGTTCGCCCCTGCAGGTTCATCACGGCGACGGCGGCGCCGTTTCGTGCCTCGGCAATGCAGACGCCGCGTCCGGGCAGGCCTTCCGGATAGTTCGCCGGGCGGAGCAGGCGGGGCGTGCGGCCCATGTAGTCGTAGATGTCGCGCTTGTCCCAGATGTGGTTGCCGCCGGTGAGTACGTCGATGCCCAGGTGGAACAGGTCGTCGGCGATTTGGGGCGTCACGCCGAAGCCCCCGGCGGCGTTTTCGCAGTTGGCGATGGCCAGGTCGATCGAGTGGTCCCTCTGGATGGAGGCGAACAGTTCGGAAACAATGCCGCGGCCGGCCGAGCCGAAGATATCGCCGATAAAAAGCAGGTTCATCGTCCGCGCCGGAGCCCGCCTACGCTCCGCGCAAGCACTCGGCGATCTCCTTTTCCGTGATCGCCCCTTCTTTGATCAGGCGCCAGATGGGTTCGGTAATGTCGAGTGTGGTGCCGGCCACGCCGATGCAGGGGCCGCCGTCCAGCACCAGGTTCACGTGTCCGTCCATCTGTCCAAACACCTCGATGCCGAGCGAGCAGGTGGGCTGGCCACTCAGATTGGCGCTGGTGGAAATCAGCGGCTGGCCAAGCGTCTCGATGAGACGGAGCGCTGTTTTCGCCCTGGCCTGCCGCAGCGCCAGCCGTCCCGTGTTTCCGGTGACTTTAAGGGGTACCTTGGCCGAGGCGGAAACAATGATGGTGAGCGGGCCGGGCCAGAAGTGACGGGCCAGAATCTGGAAGCGCCGCGTGATCTGGGCGGCCAGGTCCTCGGCCATCAGCATGCCGTCCACCAGCAGCGGGAGCGAACGGTGCACCTCGCGTTTCTTGGCCTTGAACACCTGGCCCACGGCGTGCAGATTGTACGGATCGGCCACCAGCATGTAGAGCGCGTCGGTGGGAATGGCCACGACGCCGCCGGCGCGAATGATGGCCGCTGCGCGCGCAATGGCTTCCCCCGAGGGGTTCTCCTGGTCGATCTCAATCAGATCCGTTGTGGCTCTCATCGTTGGCAACTGGGGCAGAAGTACGTGGACCGCCCTGCTTGCCGGAGACGCCGTATGCTTTTTCCACACGCGAAACAGGGCTGGCCATCCCGGCCGTACACCTGGCAGGTAAACGCCTCTCCCTCGGAGAAGCCGCCGGGCAGGCCATAGGCGATCCTTGCCGATTCTACCGCATCGTGTAGAACGCGAACAATTTCTTCGTGCAGGCGGCGCAGGCGCGGGGCCGCAAGACGGCCAGTGGCGCGGCGCGGGTCGATGCGCGCGGCAAACAATGCCTCGGCGGCGTAGATGTTGCCAAGGCCGGCCAGGCGGCGCTGGTCCATTAGGAACAGCTTCACCGGCTGGCGAACGCAGCGGGCTAGGGCGAGAAAGCGGTCCGCCGTGAACTCGGGCGCGAGCGGTTCGTCTCCGAGCAAGGCGTCGAGTTCGCCGTGCAACACGGCGGTGCGGCGCATCTCCAGGCGCCCGAAGGCGCGCGGATCTTCATAGACAATGCCAGAGCCTCCGTCGAGGGCGATGACCACGCGCGAGGAGGACGAGGCCTGGCGGCTGTCGGGCACGACGAACAGGTGGCCGGTCATGCGGAGGTGGACATGGAGCGTCCAGCCGCCCGACAGATGCATCAGAATATGTTTTCCCCGGCGGACAATGTCTTCGATGCTCCGCCCCACGGCGCGTTGGGCCAGTCCCGCGGCGGCGCAGCGGCGCGCCTCGACCGCCGTGATGCGCAGGCCGGGAACATGCTCGCGCAACCGTTGGACGACGGTCTCCACCTCGGGCAGTTCGGGCATGTGCTTAGCGTAGCGGAGGCGGGCGCAGCTCGCCTTCTCCTCCGCACCCCCTCGGCTACAATGGCCCTCATGCTCCGCTCCATCGCTTTTGCGCCGCTTCTCTGCATGGCCGCCGCCGCGCAAACCGCCCCGCTCAACTGGACGGCCATCCAGCAGGAGTCCCTGCGCCATTTCCAGGCGCTGGTCCGCATCGACACAAGCGACCCGCCCGGCGTGGAACTCCCCGCCGTCCAGTATCTGAAGCAGGTTCTCGACGCAGAGGGCATCGCCAGCGAGATCTTCGCACTCGATCCGCAGCGCCCGAACCTGGTTGTCCGTCTGAAAGGCTCCGGCGCCAAACGTCCGCTGCTCATCATGGGCCACACCGACGTGGTCAACGTCGACCGCAAGAAGTGGACCTTTCCGCCCTTCTCGGCCACGCTGGATGGCGGCTACGTCTACGGACGCGGCACGGTGGACGACAAGGACAACCTGGTGGCGTCGCTCATGACGGTCATTCTGCTGAAGCGGGCCGGCGTGCCGCTGGACCGCGATGTCATCTTCCTGGCCGAGTCCGGCGAGGAGGGCAGTGTGCGCTACGGCATCAAATATATGGTCGAGAACCACTTCGACAAAATCGACGCCGAGTTCTGCTTTGCCGAGGCGGGCGGCGGCGTGCGCTCTGGCGGCAAGCTGCACCACTACTCCGTCGCCACCGCCGAGAAGATTCCCTACGCCCTGAAACTTGTGGCCACCGGACCGGCCGGCCATGGCTCGCGGCCGCTGCGCACCAACGCTGTCGCGCACCTGGCGCAGGCCGTGGCCCGCGTGGCCGCCTGGCAGCCACCCATGCGGCTGAACGACACCACGCGCACCTACTTCGAGCGGCTCGCCACGCTCAGCTCGCCCGAGGACGCCGCGCGCTACAACAACCTGGTGAACCCGGAGCGCACCGCCGCCATCCAGGAGTATCTGGCCGAAAGCGAGCCCGGGCACAACTCCATGCTGCGCACCTCGGTTTCGCCAAACATCATGCAGGCCGGCTACCGCATCAACGTCATCCCGTCGGAGGCCGTCGCCACGCTGGACGTCCGCGCCCTGCCCGATGAGAACATGCCGGCCTTTCTCGACTCGCTCCGCGCCGTTGTGAACGACCCCTCCGTGCAGGTTGTCCGCGAGGCCCGCGACACGCGCCCCGGCGCGCCGCCATCGCCGCTGAACCACGAAGCGTTCCGCGCCCTCGAAGCCATGGTGAAAAAGCACTATGACGGCGCGGTCACGCTGCCCCTGATGCAAACCGGCGCCACCGACATGGCCTATCTGCGCGCGCGCGGCATGGCCTGCTATGGCATCGGACCGGCGCTGGACACCGAGGATGGTCCCAAGGGGTTCGGCGCGCACAGTGACCAGGAGCGCATTCTAGTAAGCGAGCTCCACCGCTTCATCCGGTTTCAGTACGAAACCGTGGCCGCGCTGGCCGGGCGGAACTAGCAGGCAAGCCGCAACACCGGTGGATTCAGCTCAGACACGCCGAGCCTCTTCAGCGGCCATCTCCGGCCTGGCTTTGCGGAATTTGCAGTTGCTCCCATGTATTCCATTCTTCGACGATCTTGCCGTCAAGAATGCGAGCGATATTGATGCCCAGCATCGTAATGGGCTCCCCCGTTTGGCGGGAACGGACGTGGGCGGTCATGCGGGTAACCACCTTTTCACCGTCCACCAACTGATCTTCGATGATGAACGAATCCTTGGTGTAGACGAATAGGTTGTGAAAATACAGGATGCTTTGGAGGAATCCCTCGCGGTCACGGTCCCCGGCCGAGGTGTGTCCGGCGTAATCGGGCGGGATCACCTGATCGAGCGAGGAGACGTCTCCCGCGGCATAGAGTTCGACAAGCGCTCGAAAGGTGGCTTTCCGGGACTCCGGCGAGTTGATGTCATCGTCAGTCCGCGTGGCTTCGTTCCGCATGGCTGCCTCCTGGCGGCGCCTGGCCTGGTTTCGGCTGGCGCAGGATCTGGTGTTGCTGTCGCGACGGTCCATGATCATAACAGAGGCGATGCGCGGGAAAGGCGTGATCCGCCACGAAGTTTGAGACGGTTGCGCCCATCACGGCGCACGGGGATTGGGGCTCGATACGGATAAGCACAAATGCTGCTACAGTCGTGCTTGTGAAGAAGCTCCGGCGGTTCGTCCTGGCGTCGTTCGTCTTAATCCTGCTGCTCCTTCCCGTGCCCGCGCTCCTTGCGCCTCATGTGTCCGAGGATCCGGTTCATTGGGCTTACCGGGTCTATCACCCGTTCATGTACCGTTATCCCGCGATTATGGGAGCGGGCATGGAAAATGAGGTGGCGAAGTTGTCCCCTGACGGCCAGTCGCTCGCGGTGCTGCGCTTGATGATCAAGTACTGGTGAACGCAGAGGCGCCGGGGTAGCCGCTGCGGCATCGGGCCGGCGCACGCGCCCTACTCGCCCGCCCCCCGCGGAATGTAGCGCAGCGCTTCGCCACCCAACGTTTCCAGCACGGCCAGGTGCAGAGCTTCGCGAATGGCCAGCTTACCCTGTTCCAGCGCGCGCAACTTAGTCGCGAAGCGTCCGATATTAATGCCATCCCGCACCGTGTAGCGCTCCTCGTTGGCGTGAGCCACCTGCAGAAAGTCGGTGACATACTCCAGGATCTGCTCGTCGCCGAAGGGCAGGTTTTCGCGCAGGATCTCCAACTCCTCTTCGCGCTCCGGAAAGTCGATCAGAATCTGCGGCTGCAGACGCGACTGAATATACTCGGGCAGGTCGAACGTCGAGGCGTCATCGTTCATCGTCGCCACGATGCGGAAGTTCGGGTGCGCCTTGATTTTGATGCCCACCACGATGGATTCCACATAGCGGCGGGTGTCCAGCAGCGGCGCCAGCGACGCCCAGCTCTTTTCCGACATCCGGTTGCCCTCGTCCAGAATCGCGATGCCGCCGCGCACCATCGCCGTCACCAGCGCCGAGGCCACATAGCGGAGCTTCTTTTCGCCCTCGATCACCGGCGTCACCAGCAGGTCTTCGGGCCGCGTGTCCACGGTGGCCTGCATAATGTAGACCTCGCGCCCCAGGCGCCGGGCCGCCGCGTAGGCCAGGGTCGTCTTGCCCACGCCCGGTTTGCCGATCAGCCGGGGATTCATCGGCAAATCCCGCTCGTCCACCACCAGCCAGGCCGCCAGCAACTGGCGCATCACCTCTTCCTGGCCCACCCAGCGCACCGTCAGCTCATCCGGATGGGCCAGATGCAGCGGGACCCCGTCAATTTCAACAATCATGCCCCACCATTGTCGGCTAACCCGGCATTCGGAATCCACAGCCGCGGCCACCTGAAGCAAGTGGTCTGCCGCGTGCACTCACGCCAGCGGGCCCAATGCCCGGGAGGATTGCCATGAACCTGTTGAAAACGCTGATTCCGCTCGCGCTCGCCGTATGCGCCGTGGCGCAATCGCCTCCCATAACGGAACAGGCGGCCAAGGGCCGCGTGTTGTTTTTTGAAACATCCAAGGGTCAGCCCTGCGCAACTTGTCATCAGATGGAGGGAAAAGGCTCAGATGCGGCGCCGGACCTGAGCCCCATCGCCGCGCTCGCGCCGCGCGCCATTGCCATGGCTGTTCTGGCTTCCCGGACCGCCTACATGCAAGAGGTGAAACTGGCCGCCGGCGGCAGCTTCCCCGGTCTGTTGAAAGGACAAACCGCCGAAGGCTCCACTTATTACGACTTCTCCACCACACCCCCGAGGAAGCGCGAGTTGAAGAAGGCCGAAATCACCGCCGCCAATGATAATGCCACCTGGAAACACCCGCCTGAATCCACCGGCTACTCGCAGGAGGAGCTCGCCGGGGTGATCGCCTACATCCGCTGGGCGGGCAAAGGCCACACGGCGCCCGTAAAGCCTGAGGAGATGAAGCCGTAGCCGGACGGCGCACGCGGAGGGGGGCTGGAAAATTGAAAGGGCGTCTGACTTCGGAGGTTGCCAGACGCCCTAGGGACGGAGGATTCAGAGACTCAATCTGAAATCCTTTAATGCTCCGAACGCTTTCTTTAGGTGGAGGTAGCGCTCGTCGCGAGTGATCCTAGATTACCTGCGGCGCCCGCCAGAGGGGAATAGCGGATCGGTACGATTTAGTACTGGTACGTCCTATGGTGGATGCGTACTATTCCAGTCCGCTGAACGCCGGCTGCCGCCATGGCAACGCCTCCCGGCGCGCCTGCGATACGCTGGAAGCCCACCATGAAGCCCGATTTCTCTCGAACGTTGAGCCGCCGCTGTCTGCTGGCCGGGGCCGTGACCACACCCTTCGCACTTTCCGCCGCGAAGGTCGGCCCGATCACGGTGATCACGCACCAGCCGCGCTTTTATCACGCCTGGCCAACGCTGCTGCGCCGCCGGAATGGCGAGCTCCTCGTCGCCTACTCGGGCGGACGCGAGGGCCATGTGTGTCCCTTCGGCCGCGTGGAGATCATCCGTTCCAACGACAACGGACTCACCTGGAGCTGGTCCCAGGTCGTCATGGATACGCCCATTGATGATCGCGACGCGGGCGTGGTGGAAACGCCGAAAGGCACGCTGCTGGTTTCCACCTTCACCTCGCTGGCCTTCGAACAGCCTTTCCGCGAAGCCAAGGGCTGGAGCGCCGAGCGGACCGAACGCTGGCAGTCCGTGTACCGCGCCACCACGGCGGAGCAGCGCCAAAGTCTCATCGGCTCGTGGCTGGTGCGCTCCACCGACGGCGGCCTCACCTGGTCATCCCCTTACCGCGTTCCGGTCATGGCGCCGCACGGCCCTGTCGCCACGCCCTCCGGGCGGCTTCTGTATGCGGGTGTCGAATACCCGGATGGGGCCAGCCGCCGCGTGGGGGTGTGGGAGTCCACCGACGATGGACTCACTTGGCAGTGGCTGGGCCGCATTCCCGGCCGCACGGGTGACAACACCGGCGACTTCCACGAACTGCATCTCGTCGAGGCGGCCAACGGACATCTGATCGCGCAGGTCCGCAATCACAACGCCGCCAACAACCGCGAAACGCTCCAAGCGGAGTCCACCGACGGCGGGCGCACCTGGAGCACGGTTCATCCCATCGGCGTCTGGGGCCTTCCGTCGCACCTGCTCCGGCTGCGCGACGGCAATTTGTTGATGACCTACGGGTACCGCCGCGCGCCACGCGGCAACCACGCCCGGCTGAGCCGTGACAACGGCCAAAGCTGGAGCGAGCCGGTGATTCTGTCCAATGACGGCACGGGCGACCTTGGATATCCGTCCACGGCCGAACTGGCCTCGGGCGATCTGCTCACCGTGTGGTATGAGCACAAACAGTCCGGCGCGACGCCCGAAACGCTGCCCGCCGGTCCGCTCTCGGTTCTGCGCCAGGCGCGCTGGCGATTGTAGAGCTAAACGCCGCCGCCGCCGGCTATCATAGGTGATTGTCCGCACACACGCCCATGCCCGCTTCCGCGCCGCCGCGGCATAATCAGAAGCTCTCCATCGCGCTCGTGTTTGTGTGCACCATTCTGGGGGCCGCGGCCCAGATCCTGATGAAATCCGGCGCCAGCAGCACCGAGGCCTCAGGACCGCTGGCGCTGATCGCCGCCATCTTCACCAACTGGCATCTGTTTGCCGGCTACGCCTTGTATGGCCTCTCCACCGTCGTGCTCATCATCGCGCTCAAGTACGGCCAGCTTTCCATCCTCTATCCCGTCATCGCCCTGACGTATGTCTGGGTCACCATCCTTTCGGTGGTTCTCTATAACGAAACGCTGAACCCCTTCAAACTGATCGGTCTCACCACAGTGGTGCTGGGCGTCGCGGTGCTCGGGCGGGGCCTGCAGCGGAGCGCTCCGCCGCCGGATGAGGATCCCGGCTATCCTCACGAGGTTCCGATGGCATGACCACCCCGGTCTCGTCCATCCTCCTGGTTCTGGCCGCCAGCTTTGTGGGCAGCTTCGGCGCGGCCTTCCTCAAATCCGGCGCCGACCGCCTGCACCGCCAGCTCATGACGCTGCTCACCAATTGGAGGCTGGCGCTGGGAATCTTCTTTTTTCTCGCCTCCTCGCTCCTCTACCTGCGCGGCATTAAGCACGGCGAGCTCACCATCCTCTACCCGATGGTGTCGCTCGGCAATGTCTGGACGCTCATCTGGTCGCGGCTCATCTTCCACGAGGCCATCACACGCCAGAAGCTCGCCGGCGTGTCGCTGATTCTGCTGGGCATCGTGTTCCTGGCGTTTGGCGGACGCTAGCCATCCCGCGTCACACGTCCGGCTTGGCGTCAAAGCTGGCCAGCGCTTTGCCCGCTCCATCCAGCAACTCCAGCCGCCCGCCCTCGACCCTGTAGCTCTTCACCTGGGACAGGGCTTTGCGGAACTCGTCCTCCAGTTCCATCCCCTGGGCGCACGCCATCAGGGTCCCCATGCCGTGACCGAAGCTGAGCTTGCCCGCGCTGGTTTTATAGCTCGCGGAAAACTGATTGCAGCCCGTGAAGCCGCCCGCGCGCTGATCCTCGTGGTGGAACACCAGGTAGGGTTCCTTTTGTCCCTGAGCCAGCGAGACCGGTTTTCCCGCCAGCTCCGCCAGCGTCCAGTGAGTGCCGGCCAGTGGCGCGGGAGCCGCCGGCGAGGATGGCCGAACGCCGCGCATCAGGATGGTCCCCGCGTCGCGGCCCTTGCCCCGTGTCAGCACGCGCACGGACTCCGAGACAAAGCGCGGACGCCCATCCACCAGCACCCTGGCTCTAATCACATACGTTCGCCGTTTCCTGACCTTCGCCTTGTCATAGGTGATCGTGAAAGCATACGGCGGCTGCCCGGCATCGGCCTTTCGCATCTGGCCTAGAGTGACGGGCTGTGCGCCGGGCTTTCCCACCTCCTCCAGAGCCGCTTCGAACACCGCTCCGGGCGGCATGGCGATTCGCTCGCGGTACAGCGCCGTTCCGGTCACCTCGGCGGGTTGTGGTCCGGCCAGCAGGACCGGACAGAGCAGAGCCGCCGAACAAATGATTCCACGCATCGCAAGCCTCCTAACCTATCCTGGCACGCCCTGTCACGTCCTGGCGTGGCAGACCGCGCGGCGTGGAAGACAAACCTGGATTACCCACTTCTCACCATACAAACCGGATGCTATACTCCGCGCAAGTCTTGACCCGGAACGTTCGCGGACGCTCTCTTCTTCATGGTCAAACGGTTCAGGGTAAGCCAATCAGAGGAGCCAAACAGCATGCAATTGAGGAAAATTGCAACGGTCGCGCTGCGGCGATGTGACGGGATCCTGGCGCTCTCCCTATTTCTACTGATGCCCGGTGTTACACCGGCACAAAACATGAGCTGGGTGCGGCAATACGGCACCACGCGGGTCGACCAGGGCGGGGCCATCGCCTACGGTGAATTCGGCGTCTTTTCAGCCGGCGACACGGTGGGCGAGTTTCCGGGCGAGACACGCACCCACCCGAACAACAAGGATGCATTTGTCAGTCTGCATGATGAGAACGGCAAATTGAGATGGGTCCGCCAGTTTGGCTCCACCAACGGCGTCGAGGACGGGGCCACGGCCGTGGCCGCCGATGGCTCGGGCGCCTATGTAGTTGGTACGACACTGGGGACGCTGCCGGGGATGTCGCTCGTGGGCGGACGCGACATCTTCATACGGAAGTACGATGGCGAAGGCAACGTACTGTGGACCAAGCAGTCCGGCACCACGGCGGGCGATTGGGCGCTGGCGGCGCTGGCCCATACCACCGGCCTTTATGTGGCCGGCTACATCGAATGTTGCGGCGGCTCCGTACCGGGACAGCCACCCCTGAGTGGACAGGATGCTTTCGTTTCCAAGTTCGATGGAAACGGGAATCTGGTGTGGACCAAGCTCATCAGCACGAATAACTCGGAGAGGGCCGTGTCGCTGGCCGCCGACATCACGGGCGTGTATGTGGGCGGAGTGACCGGCGGCGTGTTGAAAGCGAGCGCGGGGGGCATGGACGCCTTTGTCCGCAAGTTCGACTTCGACGGCAATATTCTGTGGACCGCGCAGTTCGGCGCCATGACGGCCAGCGGAGTGGGGGCCAACGACGAGTTGTACGCCGTGGGCGTGGGATTGGGCGGCGTGTATGTCTCGGGCGCGACGCCGATGGGCATATTTCCAGGACAAACCTTCTCGGGAGGACTCTGGGACGCCTATGTGGCCAAGCTGAGCCCGGACGGGGTGCTCCAATGGGTCAGACAGTTCGGCAGCACGGGCGACGATCATGCGTATGCCCTGGCCGTGGGCCTGGGGCACATTCTGGTGGGCGGCGGAGCGGGCGGCGCGCTGCCAGGACAGACTCACGCCGGTAACGAGGATGCTTTCCTGCGGCTGTACGACCTGGACGGCAACCTGCTGAACACCCGCCAGTTCGGCAATGGCGGCAACGATAGCGTGAACGCCATCGCAGCCTACAGGGGAGGTTTCCTGGCCGGCGGTGTGAAGAATGGAACGTCGCTGCAACTGGAAACCATCGGTGACCTCGACATGTTTGCCATGAAACTGGTGCCGCCGCCCGTGGTGCCCGAAGGCGCCATTCTGAACGCCGCCAGCTTCGCCACCCAGCAGGCCCCGCTGGCCCCCGGTTCGCTGGCCGTGGTGTTCGGGGCCTATCTGAATGACGGCTCGAATGCGTCTTCCACCTCCATCGGCCCGGACGGCAAGGTGGTGACCACGCTCGGCGGGACGGCCGTAACGGTGAATAACGTTCCGGCGCCGCTTCTCTATTCGCTCCCCGGCCAGCTTGCGATCCAGATTCCCTTCGAGGTGGCCGGACTGTCCTCGGCTCCGGTCAGGATCACCACCGGCGGACAAACCAGCGCCTCACGCTCCATCAACATCGCGCCCGCCGCCCCTGGCTTATTTACCGTGAACATGAATGGCTCGGGGGATGCCATTGTCGTGCACTCGGACGGCGTGACTCTGGTGACGATACAAAATCCGGCCAAGCCCAACGAGGTCGTGGTCATGTACGGCACCGGCCTGGGAGCGCTGAACCCGACCCTGGAGACGGGCGCCCTGTCGGGAGCCGGTACGGCCGTCTCACCCACCGTGCTGTTGTTCGGTACGGTTCCGGCCACGATCGACTATGCGGGCACAACTCCGGGTTACCTCGGGTTGAACCAGATCAACGCGCGGATACCGGCGAATCCGCCCTTTGGCAACGCCGTGCCCATCCTGTTCTCGGCGGGCGGCCGGCAGTCCAACGTGGCGGCCATCGCCATCGCTCCGTAACCCCATTCACAGGCCGGGCCCGTGCGAGCATACGGGTCCGGCGCCCTTCCCCGCTCCCTCCTCAGTGAATCCCCTTGCCGCCGATCTATGCGGCCCAGCAATCTTTGTCTACTGGTACCGGAAGATAGCGATCAGTGTGCGCCGGGGTATTGCTTATTTACTCTCGTTTGTAAGATAAGCTTAAAGGTAGTGAAAACTTTTGCCGACATACGGGGTTGGCGTAAGTATCCAGTAAATGGGTGATCACTTTATCTTGACAAGGAGGTACTGTTATGAAAGCGTACCTATACATAATCGTAAGTATTCTTGGGTTACTTCCACAAAGTGTCATGATTGCGGCGCAAGGGCCGGCGGTACAAGGGGTGCGTCTCAGTGAATTGGCCTCCGGGAGCCTGGTCATCACGCTCTCGGCTCGTGGGTGGAATCCGGACATGCAGGTGCTTGTGGGTGGAGTGCCTGCGGTGGTGGAACAGGCAACCGGGGACGAGCTCCGTGTGCGTGTGCCCATAGAAGCGGCTCCGGGTGGAATGGCCGCCGTGCGGATCGGGGATGGCGCGGCGGGCGGGCAGGTTTCGGTGTACCGCGTCGAACCGGTAAACGCCGTGGTTAGTTTGCGCGCGGCGGCTCGATTTCTCGAACAGGCATCGTGGGGCCCGAGCCCGCAGAGTCTGGCCGAGGTGCGGCAAATCGGCTTTGAACGCTACATTGAGCAGCAGTTCGCCGAGCCGGCGTCTGATTTTCCGGAACCGCCCGAGGCCAGCGACCAGCAATCGCTGACGCCCGCGCAGCGGCGTTTCTTCACCAACGCGATCAACGGCCGGGACCAGTTGCGGCAAAGGGTCGCCTTCGCACTGCACCAGATTCTGGTGGTGTCGGCGGTGAAGAACAACCAGGCGCGCATGATGGTGCCCTATCTGCGGCTGCTGCAGACGCGGGCGTTCGGCAACTACCACGACATTCTTCGTGAAATGACGCTGAACCCCGGCATGGGCCGCTATCTGGACATGGTGAACAACGACAAGCCGAATCCGGCCACCGGCATCCGGTCGAATGAAAACTATGCCCGTGAAGTGATGCAGTTGTTCTCCATCGGCACGGTGAAGCTGAACCTGGACGGCACAACGGTGTTGGACAGCGAAGGCAATCCGGTTCCCGCCTATGACCAGAAGGTGATCGAGCAGCTCGCCCTGGCGTTGACCGGATGGAGCTATCCTCCGCTGCCGGGCCAACCGGCGCGCTCGCACAACCCGGCCAACTATGACGGCCGGATGGTGGCCTGGGAAGCCAATCACGACACCTCGGCCAAGCGCCTGATCGACGGCTTTATGTTACCAGCCGGACAGACGGCGCAACAGGATTTGGACGGCGCTCTGCGCCACCTGTTCGAGCACCCCAACGTGGGTCCCTTTTTGGCCCGGCGGCTGATCGGCAGCCTGGTGATGAGCAATCCGTCGCCCTGGTATGTGGCCCGCGTGGCGGCGGCTTTCGGCGCCAACCGCGACGGCGTGCGCGGCGACATGAAAGCCGTGGTGCGCGCGATTCTGTTGGACCCGGAAGCGCGGGAGGGCGACTCCTCGGAGATCCCGGCCCATTTCGGCCACCTGCGCGAACCGGTGCTCTACACAACGGCCATGCTGCGGAGCTTCGGCGCGCGTCTGGCCGATCCTCATTCGCTGGCCGGCCGCACGAGCCAGATGGGGCAGAACGTCTACTTCCCGCCGACGGTCTTTAACTACTTCCCGCTGCTCTACCAGATTCCGAACTCCGTGCTGTCAGGCCCCGAGTTCGAGATTCTGACGCCTTCGGCCGCGCTGGCCCGCGTAAACCTGGCCGACGCGGTGGCTTTCGGGCGGCTGGGACAAACCCTGACGCTCGATCTGACCCCCTACATCGACATGGCGTCCGACGCCGGAGCGTTGGTGGAGTCGCTTAATCACTCGATGATGCGCGGCGCGATGTCGTCCGACATGCGGGATGCGGTGCTGCGTGCCGTGGAGGCCACGGCCGATCCCTTGCTCCGCGCCCAGACGGCGGTCTACCTGGTGGCCGCATCCCCTCAGTACCAGACCCAGAGATAAACAGGAGACACCACCATGCTGACCAGACGAAGCTTACTCCATTCGCTCGCCGCATCGGGACTGATGGCCAGGCTGCAGCCCGCCGCGCGCGCGGCCGGCGCCGACTACAAGGCGCTGGTATGCGTTTTTCTGTTTGGGGGCAACGACAGCAACAACGTCATCGTCCCATTGGGAGCCGAACAATACCGCGAGTACACACGCGCCCGCGGCGGCATCGCACTGCCTCAGGCCTCACTGCTGCCGGTGGCCACGGCGGGCGGCGCTTCCTACGGCTTCCACCCGAGGCTGGGCGATCTCCAGCAACTCTACACACGGAAGAAGCTCGCCGTGGTGGCCAACGTCGGCATGTTGACGCGGCCCACCACGCGCGATGAATACCGCCAGAGGTCGAAACCGCTGCCAGTGAACCTGTTCTCGCACTCCGACCAGCAGACGCAGTGGCAGTGCTCCTACCCGGACACGAGCTCCCGCACGGGCTGGGGCGGGCGTGCCGGCGACCTGGCCCAGACCTACAATACGGACAGAAGTTTCACCAACATCTCCCTTTCCGGGAACACGATCTTTCTGGAGGGCCAGGAGGCGCGCGCCACGCTGGTGACCGTGGGCGGCGTGACGGGACTGTCGGGCTTCAACGACACGGCGCCGTCGCAGGCCCGCTTGCGCGGCATGATGGACCTGCTCAACATCAATGAGGGCTCGGCGCTCGTGCAGGTCCTGAACGATTCGACGCTCGAGGGATTGCGCATCACGCAAACGCTGAGCGCCGCCACGACGGGCAATTCCAGTTTGAGCACCAGATTTCCGGCCACCTCGCTCGGCAGGCAACTGGAGTCGGTCGCGCGGATCATCAAGATGCGCGGCGAACTGGGCGTCAACCGGCAGATCTTCTTCTGTTCGCTCGGCGGCTTCGACACGCATATCAATCAGCTCACCACGCACGAAACCCTGCTCGGCCAGTTGGGACCTGCCCTGGCCGCCTTCCACGCCTCCACGCAGGAGCTGGGTGTCGAGCAACAGGTGACGGCGTTCACCGAATCCGAGTTCAGCCGGACGCTGCAACAAAGCTCCGGGGCGGGCTCGGACCACGGCTGGGGCTCGCATCACATTGTCGTCGGCGGCGCCGTGAGCGGCGGCGACCTTTATGGCCGCTTTCCCACCCTGGCCATGGGCGGGCCGGACGACGCCACAGGCCGCGGCGTGTGGGTTCCCACCACGTCGGTCGATCAGTACGCGGCCACGTTTGCCTCCTGGCTCGGCATGGATCAGGCCGGGCTGGCCGGGATCTTCCCCAACCTGGCGAACTTTCCGCAGCAAAAGCTGGCTTTCCTCGGCTGATGCGCCCATCGCGGTGGTAAGCTGCGGCGGGAACGCAGGCGGCGGTGATAGCCTGATTCCATGTTCGGCTGGTTCAAACGAGCCAAGCCGCCGGCGGCCCCGCCGCCGCTGCGTGGCGCGCCCGAGGTCCGGCGCCTGAAAACATATCAGGCCGAAACCGGTTTCGTGTATCAGTATTACTTCGACGGCTGGCGTCCCATCGACGGAGCGCGCGAATTCATCTTCGTCGCTTCGCCGGACCGCGCCCGCTATTCGGCCATCGCCGTGCACATCGACAACGCGGCCGTCTATCATTGGGAGGCCGTGCGGGGCAGGGAACTGCTCTCGGCCGAACAGCACGCGGTCGCTAAGATCGCCCTGTTCGCCGCCCTGGACGAACGCGCGCCCGCCGCCGCCGGCGCGACGCCGGTCCGCGTGGGCCCCGCGCAGTTGAAAGACATACTGAAGCAGCTCGGCCGCGATTAACCTGGCCGGCGTCATTCGATCAAGACCTGAGAGTTCACATGCTCCTCCTCCGCTGGCTGATTGGCTTACTCTCCGCGATGGCGCTGGCCGTGTTTGCGCTCATCCTGGTTGTGGGCAAGGGTTTTGAAATCTACCGGAGCGGCGCCGCTTCCGTAGACATCACGCGCGTGGCGGCCGTGGTGGGCGCGCCGCTGCTGCTGGCCGCCATGCTGGTTTCGGTTTTTACGCCAGGGGCGCGCCTGTTTCTCCACCTCACCGCCGCGGCCGTACTGCTCGCCTGCGCGGGCTGCGTCTGGATCATCCGGACGAACCCGGGCGAGGGGACGCTCTATCTCTGCTTCTTCGGCCTTTGGCTGCTCTATTACGCGCTCAGTGTTGGGGGCCATCGCTAGCGGGCCATGTTATCTTGAAAGATTCAGCGCGTTCCCCCGCGTTATTCCAATCGCAAGAGTCACAACACCCGGTATGTCAGGACACTCGAAATGGCACACGATCAAGCACAAGAAAGCCGCGCTTGACTCCAAGCGCGGAAAACTGTTCACCCGTTTGATCAAAGAAATTGTAATTGCGGCCCGCAGCGGCGGCGACCCGGATTCCAACGCGAGACTACGCACGGCCGTGGTGGCGGCCAAGGCCGTTTCCATGCCCGCCGACAACATCAAACGCGCCATCATGCGCGGCACGGGCGAGCTCGAAGGCGGCCAGATCGAAGAGATGATGTACGAAGGCTACGGGCCGGGCGGCGCGGCCGTGCTGGTGGCCATCGCCACGGACAACCGCAACCGCACGGCAAGCGAGATCCGGCACGTGTTCTCCAA
This sequence comes from Bryobacterales bacterium, assembly GCA_020847045.1. GTDB lineage: Bacteria > Acidobacteriota > Terriglobia > Bryobacterales > Bryobacteraceae > JAFLBB01. The sequence goes on from JADLCT010000091.1 coordinate 35,818, forward strand.
GAACGGCGGCAACCTGGGCGAACCAGGCAGCGTGGCCTGGATGTTCAAGCGCAGGAGCCAGATTCTGATCGACGGCGAAAAGGCGGCCGAGGAGCAGTTGATGGAGGTGTGCCTGGACGCGGGCGCCGAGGACATTGTGGACGGCGGCGGCCAGTGGGAGGTTCTCTCGCCGGTGGAGTCGCATCAGGCGGTGATGGATGCGCTGGGCAAGGCGGGAATCCCCACGGATTCGGCCGAGCTGGCCTATGTGGCGGAAAACCTGGTGAAGCTGGAAGGCGCGCAGGCCAGGGGCATGTTGAAGTTGCATGAGGCGCTGGACGATCACGACGACGTCCAGAACGTCTACTCGAATTTTGACATCGACGAGGACGAACTCGGCTCGATGGAGTAAGCGCGAGGCCAAGCGGTGCGTGTACTAGGAATCGACTGCGGAACCGAGCGGACCGGCTATGGCGTAATCGACTCCGACGGCGTGCGCCACGTTCTGGTGGCGGCCGGAACCATTCGCACCAATCCCGGCGATGAGATGGCCCAGCGGCTGTGCCTCATCGCCGCGGGGCTGCGCGCAGTGATTCAGGCGCGTGCGCCGCAGCGCGTGGCCGTGGAAGAGGTGTTTCACGCGGCCAACGCCAAGAGCGCTTTGAAGCTGGCGCAGGTGCGCGGCGTGGCTCTGCTGGTATCTGCCGAGGCGGGCCTGGAGGTGCGCGAGCATTCGGCGCTGGAAGTGAAGAAGAGCGTCGTGGGGCACGGCCATGCCTCCAAGGAGCAGGTGCAGTTCATGATGAGATCGCTGTTGGGCGCGGATGTACCGGTGCGGGAAGCCGATGCCTGCGATGCTTTGGCGGTGGCCGTGTGCGAGGCCACGCGGGCGCGGTTCGACGCGATGAGCCTGGCCAAAACGGCGGTGCGGGCATGAGGCGCCGGACGGCGGCGGCCGTCCCGGTCGCCGCGCTGATCGCCGTGCTGCCGGCCGCGCTGTGCCTGGCCGCGCCGGCGCAGGCCGCGCCGAGCCTGTTCTATTCGAAATCCTTTCCAGGCAGCTCGCCCGCTTATGTGCAATTCACGGTGGAGCCCTCGGGCGCCGTCGTGTATAAGGAAGCGCCGGACGATCCGCAGCCGCTCGCTTTCACTCTGCGGCCCGAGGACGTAAAGCAGATCTTCGAGTTGGTGGCGAAGCTGGACCATTTCAAACGTCCGCTCGAGTCGGGACTCAAGGTGGCCCGCATGGGCGACAAGACCTACCGCTGGGAGGATGGCGCGGCGCGTAACGAGGTGAAGTTCAACTACACGGTGGACCCCGATGCGCAGGCTCTGCAGGACTGGTTTGAGAAGATCTCGGAAACCCAGCAGCATGTGATCGCCGTGGAGCGCGCCGTGCGCTTCGACAAGCTGGGCGTGAACAAGGTGCTGCTGCAGTTCCAGGCGGCCATGGAGCGCGGGCGCGTCGTCGCAAGCGATCAGTTCCTGCCCTGGCTGGACCGTGTGGCGAAGAATGAATCGTACTTGAACATGGCCCGGGAACGCGCGGCCGCGCTGGCGGCCGTCATCCGGAGCGGGAAAGTGAAACCGGCCGAATGAGGAATACAGTGCCCGGATGGGTTTGGAGTCTGGTGGTGGCGGCGGCCATGGCTCGCGCGCCCGCGCGGGCGCAGGAGATGCCGTCCAACGAGCAGGCCGAGTTGAGGGCCGGGCTGAGCGAAGCCGGTTCGAGCCAGATCGAATTCATCCGCGCCATCGAGCGGCACCTGCAAAAGTATCCGCGCACGGCGCAACGCGCCGAACTGGAGCGGGCGTTGGTCAAGGCCTCGATGGAGGCGCGCGACAGCCGCAGGATTGTCCTGTACGGCGAGCGTGTGATCGAGCGGGAGCCTGCCAATACGGAGCTGCTGGAGCGCGTGGCGCGCTCTCTGCTGGCCACCGAAAGCGCCGAAAACGCGAAGCGGGCGATGGAGTATGCGAAACGGCTGGAGGCGGCCGTGCGTTCGCAGGCCGAGCTGGCGCCGGGCGTGGCGGGCGCGGCGGCGCAGTGGGAACAGCGCCAGATTCTGCTGGGCAAGGCCCTTGTGTACCAGAGCCGGGCGGCGGGCAATGCCGGCCAGGCCGCGCAAGCCGTGGAGCTGGCGAAAAAGAGTTTTGACGAGGCGCCTTCTGCCGAGAGCGCGCGTGAGATTGCCCGCTGGCTCGACCGCCTGGGGCGGACCGCGGAGGCCGTACCCTATCTCTGCGACGCCTTCATGCTGAGCGACAGCCAGGCCGAGGCCGACGGCCGCGTGAAGGACCGCGCGCGGATGGCCGAGTGGCAGAAGAAGCTCGCGATGAGCGATGCGGCGCTGGGCGAGCAGTTGCTCGCCGGCTTCGACCGTGTGCGGAAGCTGGTGGACGCCAGGAAAGCCAGGCTGCGGGCGATGGATCCCAACGTGTTCACCACCGAGCCGATGGAGTTCGTCATCCAGGGCGTCGAGGGCGACAAACTGGAGATGGCCAAGCTGAAGGGCAAGGTGGTGGTGGTGGATTTCTGGGCCACCTGGTGCGGGCCATGCCGGGCGCAGCAGCCCCTCTACGAGCAGGTGAAACAGCGTTTTGCCGGCAACGCCGAGGTGGTCTTTCTGAATCTGAGCACGGATGAGGACAGGCCGCTGGTGAAGCCGTTTCTGGCCAGGAACGGCTGGAACAAGACGGTGTATTTCGACGACGGACTGGCCGGGTTGCTGCGTGTGAACTCGATTCCAACGACGGTGGTGTTCAATCCGCGCGGCGAGGTGTCGGCGCGCATGAACGGCTACATCATGGAGAAGTTCGTGGACATGCTGACGGACCGGATTCAGCAGGCGCTGGGAGAAAAGTAGGCCGCCGATGACACGCTTCCGGCGGGTGGTGTGGATCGTGCTCGACAGCGTGGGCATTGGTGAAATGCCGGACGCGGCCGCTTACGGCGACGCGGGAAGCGACACACTCGGCAACATTGCGCGTCTGCGCGGTTTGCGCCTGCCGAACCTGTGCGCCCTGGGGCTGGGCAACATCAAGACGCTGGCCGGGCTGCCTGCGGCGGCCACGCCCGAGGGCGCTTACGGCAAGGCGGCGCTGCGCTCACCCGGCAAGGATACGACGACCGGGCATTGGGAGATGGCGGGCATCTGGCTGGACAAGCCGCTGCCCATGTATCCGCACGGGTTTCCCCCAGAAGTGATGGACGCCTTCGAGCGCGCCATCGGTCGCGGATGGCTGGCGAACAAGCCGGCCAGTGGAACCGAAATCATCGCCGAGTTGGGCGGCGAGCATGTGCGCACGGGAAAGCCGATTGTGTATACCTCGGCCGACAGCGTGTTTCAAATCGCGGCGCATGAGGACGTGATTCCGATCGAGGAGCTCTACCGGATCTGCGAAGCGGCGCGGTCGATTCTGGTGGGCGAGCACGAGGTGGGGCGCGTCATTGCCAGGCCGTTCGTGGGCGTCAGCGGCGCGTACACGCGGACAGCTAACCGGCGCGATTTCGCCACGCCTCCCCAGCCGGGCATGCTGCTGGACCGTTTGGAGGCGGCCGTGCCGAAGCCGGTTGTCTATACCGTGGGAAAGATTCACGACGTGTTTCTGGGACGGGGCATCGGTCCACACGTGAAGACGAAGACCAACGCCGATGGCATGGAGAAAACACTGCGGGCCATGGCCGAGTTGCGCGGCGAGCCGGCGCTGGTGTGGACCAACCTGGTGGACTTCGACATGCTTTATGGCCACAGGAACGACGTCGAGGGCTATGCACGGGCGCTCGAGGAGTTCGACCGGTGGCTTCCCGAGCTGCGCGCCGGGTTGGATGCCGAAGACCTGCTGATGCTGACGGCGGATCATGGATGCGACCCGACGACGCCCTCCACAGACCATAGCCGTGAGTATGTGCCGGTGCTGCTGGCGGGCGCGGGTGTGCGCGCGGGCGCCGCTCTGGGCGTGCGCGAATCGCTGGCGGATCTCGGCCAGACCGTGGCCGCGAACTTTGGAACGAGGATCGAACATGGAACAAGCCTGCTGCCGCTGGTCGCGGCGTGACGCCGCGCGCTGGGGGATGATGGCGCTGACGCGCGCCGCGCTGGGAGCCTCTTCGGGCGCGGCGGCCTTCGGAGCCGCGAAACGCCGGAAGCTGCTGGTGATCTCCGTCGATGGCATGGACCACCGCTACATGCGCGATGCGGACACGCTGGGACTGAAGACGCCGAATCTGCGCAAGCTAACGCGCGAAGGCGCATGGGCCGATGGCGTGGTGGGCGTGGTTCCCACCGTCACCTGGCCGTCGCACTCCACCATGGTGACCGGCGTGACGCCGGAGGTGCACGGCATCCTGAACAACGATCGGCCGAAGGAGCAGGGCGGCGGCCGGTACTGGTTCCGCAAGTATCTGAAGGCTGTTCCCCTCTACGACGTGGCGCGGGAGAAGGGGTTGAAGACGGCGGCCGTGGAATGGCCCGTCACGGTGGACGCGGCCATCGACTTCAACATTCCCGAGGTGTTCGTGAAGCTCGGCGCCGGCATGGACATGGAGTCGCACGAGAAGCACTCGACGCCTGGGTTGCTGGACAAGATCGCCGCCATGTTTCCGTCGTTTCCCCAGGAGTGGCTGGACGACCGCACGCGGACGCAGGCCGTGGTCTACCTGTTGAAGCAGGAACGGCCCGATTTGATCCTGGTCCACCTGGTGGATCACGACGATGCGGCGCACGCCGCCGGACCGTTTTCCAAACGAGCCCGGGCGAAGCTCGAATATGCGGACGAGTTGATCGGGCTGATGATGAAGGCGCTGCCGAAGGACATGTGCGTGGCCGTGGTGAGCGACCACGGCTTTGAGCGCGTGGACCGCCTGGCCGACCCGCGCGAAGCGTTGCTGCGGGAAGGAGTCGCGGGCGAGTTGACCGTGAACGGCACGATGGCCTGGACCCGGGACGCGGCCGTGGCCGCGGCGCTGCGGCGGCATGCCGGCGAGGCGCCGTATGGCATCGCCCGCGAGATTCCGGCGTCTGAAGTGGAGCGGATCTGGCCGCCCATGAAGGGGGCCTTTCTGTTCGAGCCGATGGAGCATGTGCAGTTCGGCAAGCCCGCGCCCCGCGCCGTCAGCGGATCGCACGGCTACTGGCCGCTGCGCAAGGACTACCGCGCCACATACGCCATGTGGGGGCCGGGCGTGAAGCGCGAACGGCTGCCGGAGATCGAAATGGTGTCCATCGCCGGCCGTCTGGCTTCGGTGCTGGGCCTGGAGTTTCCCGCGAAGTAAAGGCCGCGCGCCTCGCGCGGCAGAGAGTGTAAGGAGAAATCATGAGTGCACGCAGGCCGTTGATGGCCGGAAATTGGAAGATGTACAAGACGCCGGCGCAGACGGCGGAGTTTTTCGAGAAGTTTCTGCCGCTGGTGGCCGAGTCCTCGCACGCCGATGTGTTGATCTGCCCGCCATTTTTGAATCTGACCGCGGCGGCCGGCGCGGCGGCCGGCAGCAAGGTGGCCGTGGGCGCGCAGAACTGCCACTGGGAGACGAAGGAGGGTGCGTTCACGGGTGAAGTGTCGGCGCCGATGCTGAAGGCGGCGGGCTGCGCGGCCGTGATCATCGGCCACAGCGAGCGGCGGCAGTTTTTTGGTGAAACCGACGCGACGGTGCTGAAGCGGACGCAAGCGGCGCTGGCCAGTGGACTGCTGCCGGTGGTGTGCGTGGGCGAGCGGTTGGAGGAGCGCGAGTCGGGCCGCACCGGCGACGTGCTGCGAGCGCAGTTCACAGACGGCATCGCGCCGCTGGAGGCGGCCGGCTTCGCCAAAATCGTGATCGCCTACGAGCCCGTATGGGCGATTGGAACCGGCAAGGTGGCCACGCCGGAGATGGCGGCCGAGGCGCACCGAAGTCTGCGCGCACTGGTGGAGGCGCGGTATGGCAAAGAGGCCGCCGCGGCCGTGCGCATTCTGTACGGCGGCAGTGTGAAACCCGACAACGTGAAGGGTCTGATGGCACAGGTGGAGATCGACGGTACGCTGGTGGGCGGAGCTAGTCTCGATCCGGTGGGCTTTGCGTCGATTGTGAACTTTTAGGCCGCTGCGGGCGTTCCGGCGCCGGTTCCAGCCGCTGTGCAGAGGTCTCGTCCACGCGGCGGCGGAACCTGCCCTGCAAGCCCGCGGCCAGCGAGACGGTATCGTCGCCGAACTTGTCGCGCAGGCGGTCGGCGGCGGCCATGGCCGAGCGCCAGCGGTCCCTGTTTGACTGCTCCAGCAGGCTGGACTGCCCCTCGGTTTGTTCCAGGTTTGAAGCCTGTACGCCGATCAGGCGGACGGGTGCGCCCCTCCAATTTTTCTCGAACAGCGCGCGGGCCTCGGCGAAGATCTCGGTGTCGAGTTGCGAGGCGTGCGCCAGCGTGCGGGCGCGGGTGATCGTGTGAAAGTCCGCGTCGCGCAGCTTGATCTGAACGGTTCGCGTGAAAAAGCCGTGATCGCGCAGGCGGCGGCCCACCATCTCGCTCAGGTGGGCGATGGTGGCGATCAGGCGGCCTCGCTCGGCCGTGTCCTCGTCATAGGTGTGTTCGTGGCTGATGGACTTTGGGTCCTCGGTTTCCAGGAACGAAGAGTCGAACCAGCCGCCCGCATCGAGGCCCTGGGCCTTTCCCGCCAGGGCGAGTCCCCATTTGCCGAAGCGCTGTTCGAGAAACGCCGGATCGAGGCGGGCCAGGTCGCCAATCCTCCGGATGCCGCACAGGTGCAGCGCCTCTTCGGTACGTTTGCCCACGCCAGGTACTTTGCGGACATCGAGGGGGGCCAGAAACCGGGCCTCGGTTCCCGGAAGCACCCACAAGACTCCGTTCGGCTTAGCCTGATCCGAGCAGATCTTGGAGACCAGCCGCGACGAAGAGATGCCGATGGAGCAGTTCAGCCCGGTAGCCCGCTTGATGCGTTCGTGCAGCTTATGGCCGGCGGCCAGAGGCGGACCGTGCAGGCGCGTGGCGCCGCTCACGTCCAGGTACGCCTCGTCGATGGAGGCCATGCTCACCAGGGGCGTGAAGGCGCGCAACTCGGCCTCGACGCGCCGCGAGTATTCGACGTAACGCTCGCGGTTGCCGTTCAGAAAGATGGCGTGCGGACACTTCTGCGAAGCCGTGCGCAGAGGCATGGCGGAGTGGACGCCGAACTTGCGCGCCTCGTAAGAAGCCGCCGAGACGACACCGCGCGCGTTGGCCGGTCCCCCCACCACCACGGCCTTGCCCTTCAGCGACGGGTCGAAGATCTCCTCCACCGAGACGAAGAAGGCGTCCATGTCGACGTGGAAGATGGTGGCCATGGCCGGGCGCGTACTACTATTTTAGGCGCGCCCGGCTTTTTTCCGCGCAAACTTCATGCCGGTCCAGTCGCCGTCGACGGCGCAGATCTTGTAGTCCACCAGACCGCTGGCCAGGCCCGCCGCCCGCACATCGTTCTGGTTGAAATCCGCGCGCAGGTGGCCCGAGGACTTCGGATAAACCAGCCACAGCGAGACGCCCTCCGGGAGACGCGCCTCCAGGTAGGGCAGCTCCTCGCGCAGCTCACGCGCCGAGCGCACGAACCACAGGGCCAGCCCCGCCGTCCGAGTCAGCCGCGGCACAAATTGCACGCCCTCCGGCAGCCCGTCCAACGCTTCTGAAAACCCCTCCGGCTCGCCCAGCAACGCCACGGTCAGGCCCGCCTTCAGCCCCAGCTTCTGGGCCAGCGGCGTCCCCTCGTACTTCTTCATGTGCGGCTCCGGCTTCACAGGCTCATCCGGGGCCTCGCGCACGGCCCGCCGCACGGCCGCCGCCACGCCAGACCACTCCGTGTACACCGCGTCGGGCAGTTCGGCCCGCACCTTGGCCACCTTGTCCGGCGCGCCGCCCACGAACACGATGGGGATCCGGCAGATGGACGGATGCAGGCGGAGCGACTTGGCGATCATGTGCCCGTGCGAAGGCTGCCGGTCCAGGTCGATCACCAGAGCGTCTGGATTCACGCTCTTGAAGTGGGACACGAACTTCGTCACCGTCATCGGCGCCGCGTGCACGGCAAACCCCGCCGACTCCAGTTGCGCGGCCCGTGCGGCGGCCACCTCCGGCTTCCAGCACACCAGACGAACCAACAGCGGCTTTCCGGCCATGCCCACCTCCCGCAAGCCTACCCGTCCTGAAACTTCCTCCGCGAACGCGCCACGGCGGCTTTCGCCTCGGCCTCAGTTTCGCGCTGTTTGATGGCTTCGCGCTTGTCGTGGTGCTGCTTGCCCTTGGCCAGCGCGATTTCCACCTTCACCAGGCCGTTTTTCAAGTACACCTTCGTCGGCACCAGCGTGAAGCCGCGCTCGCGCGTCTTTGCCCCCAGTTTCTCGATCTCGCCCCGGTGCAACAGCAACTTCCGCTTCCGCAGCTCCGCATGGTTGGCCCGGTTCCCGTGCGAATAGGGCGAAAAGTGAGCGTTCACCAGCCACGCCTCGTCCTTGACGATCTCGGCGTAAGCATCCACAAGCTGCACCTTGCCGCCGCGCGCCGATTTCACCTCGGTCCCGGTCAACGCCAGACCCGCTTCCAGGAAGTCCGACAGGTAGTAGTTGTGCCGTGCCTGCCGGTTCTCGGCCAGGATTTTGAACTGTTTTTCCGCGGTCGCCGCCATTGGCCCTCACAAGTTCCCCTGCACGCTCGCAAGGGGTTGCCCGTCAATGGATTAGATGGGCCCGAGGTCCATCCTAGCACGAGCGCGCATGTTGAACTTTAAGCCCTTTTACCTCAACGCATTAGCGGTGATTCTCAGTGTAACCCTTGCGGCTCCGTCGCTGCCGGCCCGAACGAAAAAGGGTGAAAAGCTCCTCAAGGATGGCAAGCTCGCCGAGGCAAAAAAGGAGTATGACCGCGCGCTGGAACTCTTCGAGCAGGCGCTTGCCGAGGACCCGCAAGACGCCGCCTACCAGATGGCCGCCCAACGCGTCCGCTTCCAGGCGGCGCTGCGGCATGCCGATGCCGCCAAGAAATTGCGAGAGGAGGGCAAGCTCGAAGAGGCGGCGGCTCAGTACCGCCGCGCCGTTGCCGTCGATCCGTCCAACACGCTGGCCATCAGCGAGTTAAAGGTGACTCTCCAAATGATTGAGCGAGCCAAGGGCGGAACGCCGGACCAGGCCACGCTCACGCCCGCCGAAGAGGCCCAGCGCGAAACCGAGCGCCGCATCGCCTCGATCCAGGATGTCCCGGTTCTGAAGCCCCTGAACCGCCAGGTGTCGCAGCTTCGCATGAACAACCAGCCCATCAAGGTGCTGTACGAAACCCTGGGCAAGCTGACCGGCGTGAACGTCGTCTTCGATCCCGAGTTTCAGAACCAGGGGAAGAACTATTCGCTCGACCTGAACCGCATCTCGCTCGAACAGGCGCTCGATCAGTTGAGTGTTCTGACCAAAACCTTTTGGAAACCGTTGAGCGACACCACTATTTTTGTCACCAACGACAACGTAACCAAGATTCGCGACTACCAGGACATGGTGGTGAAGACCTTCTACGTCAAGAACATCACCACGCCCCAGGAGTTGCAGGAGATTGCCACGGCGCTGCGCACGCTCACCGACATCCGCCGCGTGCTCACCTATAACGCCCACTCGGCGCTGATGGTGCGGGGCACGGTGGACCAGGTGGCCCTGGCCGAAAAGGTGGTCGCCGATCTGGACAAGCCCAAGAGCGAGGTGGTCATCGACGTTCTGGTGATGGAAGCCAACCGCAGCCGGACGCGCGACCTGGCGGCCAGTATTGTGAACGGCGGCACGGCCGGCCTGCGCGTGCCCATCGGGTTTTCACCCCGTTCCTCGATCACCACGCCCGGCGCGGCGTCCGGCGGCGACTCCGGCGACAAGGACGATACCACGTCGAAATCCAGCGCCCTGCCGCTTTCGAATCTGAAGCTGATTCAGGCGAAAGATTTTTCGCTGACGCTGCCGGGAGCCTTGCTGCAGGCCCTGATGACGGATCGTGGTACGCGCGTGCTGCAATCCCCTCAGGTTCGGGCCGTCGATAGTGTGAAGTCATCCTTGAAAATTGGCGACCGATATCCTTATGCTACAGGCAGTTTTCAGCCGGGAATGGGCACCGTCGGTGTTTCACCTCTGGTTTCCACGCAGTTCAATTTCGCCGACGTCGGCGTGAACGTCGATATCACGCCGAAAATCCACTCCTCCGATGAGGTGAGTCTTCAGGTGGAGATCGATGTCTCTAACATTCGAGACCAGATCGACGTCGGCGGCCTGAAGCAACCGGTGATCGGGCAGCGCAAGCTCAGCCACAATGTCCGTTTGCGGCAGGGGGAGATGAGCATCCTGGGCGGACTGGTACAGGACCAGGATACAAAGTCGGTGAACGGGGTTCCGGGTGTCGGGCAGGTGCCGATTCTGGGCCGCCTGTTTTCGAGCGAGTCGATCGAACGGGGCCAGAGCGAACTGATGATCGTGCTGATCCCGCACATTATCCGCAGCTTGAACGTGGACGAGCAGAATCTGAAGGGCGTGGCCGCCGGAACCGAGCAGCAGGTGAAACTGACGTACGCGCCGCGTCAGGAAGCGCCCACGGCCGCGCCCTCCGCCAGCCACATAGGCCAGCCGTTGCAGCCGCCTCCGGCCGGGATCATGAACCAGATTCTGCCGGGCGCCCCCGCCCCCGGCGCGGCGGTCCAGATGGCGCCTCCCACGGCCACGGCATCGCCGGCCGGGGTGACGCCACCGGCGCCCGCCGAACCTGTGACGCCGTTACAGCCTCCGGCCGCGCAGCCGGGCGCTCCACCCGCGCCTCCGGCCGCCGAGCCGCCCAAACCGGCCGCGGGGATCCCCATTGTCCGCTTCCTGCCTGGTGAATCCAAGGTTGCGCCCGGCGGCGTGGTCGTCCTGACGGTGAATGCGGACAACGTTGCGGACCTGTTCGGCTCCCCCATGGCGATCGCGTTTGACCCGAAGGTGCTGCGGCTGAACGATGTCATCCGTGGCCCGCTGCTGGCCGCCAACGGCCACACGCCCCTGTTCTCCCGCAACATCCGGAACGACGCGGGCGAGGCGTCCATCCTGCTGAGCCGTCTGCCTGGATCGCCCGGCGTCTCCGGCTCCGGCGGATTGGTGACGCTGATGTTCCAGGCCGTGGGCAAGGGTTCCACCGAGGTGCGCTTCACCGAGCTGACGCTGCGCAACACGCAGATGCAGCCGCTCAACGCGCAGGCGCCGGTCGCCCGCATCACCGTGGAGTAGCCATGCGCCGCCCGCCTGTCGCCGTACGCCCGTCCATGCGCCGCCTCACGCGGCGGCGGTGGGGCATGACCCTGGTGGAGTTGATTGTCGCTTTCACCATCCTGATGCTGCTGGCCACCATGGCCGTGCCGCTCGCCCGGTATAAGGTGCGCCGGGACAAGGAGCGGGAGCTGCGCTGGGCCCTGCGCGAGATTCATACCGCGATTGACAAGTACAAGGACGCCGCCGACGCCAATCTGCTGGGCCAACAGAAACTGGACAGCGACGGCTATCCTGAATCACTTGAAGTATTGGTGGAAGGTGTGAAGGCCAGCGGACAGGTGGATAAGAAAGTTAAGTTTCTGCGCCGCATTCCCAAAGATCCGTTTACGGGTAAGGCGGAATGGGGCCTGCGCTCGACGCGGGATGATCCTAAATCGACCAGTTGGGGCGGACAAAACGTATTTACCGTCTATTCGCTGACCTACGAGAAGGCAGCCGACGGCACCCCGTACTCAGAATGGTAATGCCGATGCCGAAACGCCTCACACGCCGCCGTGCCGGCTATACGCTGATCGAAATCATCATCGTGATGACGATCATCTCGATCCTCATCTCCATCGCCGTACCGGTCTATCAGAAGGTGGTTCTGCGGACCAAGGAGACCGTACTGCGCAACAACCTGTTCACCCTGCGCACGGTGATCGACGAGTACACTTACGACAAGCAGAAGGGGCCGCAGTCGTTGGAGGACCTGGTCCAGGCGGGCTATCTGCGCCAGATCCCGGAAGATCCTCTCACCGGCTCCAGCACCACCTGGAAAATCATCATGGAAGACGCGCTTACCAGCGTCAACCAGACCGAGCCGGGCATCTACGATGTCCGCAGCGGCTCGGACAAGACCAGTTTGGAAGGCACCCCTTACGCCGAATGGTAGCCGGGACCCCGGTACCTCTCTCCTAGCCCAACCCCACCCGCGTACCGCGGCCAGGCCAGTACCGAATTCGGTACCTTTGTCCGGCTTGGGCCCGTGCGGTGCTCTCCGTACACTTGGGCCAGACCGGAACCGGCCGCCACGGCGTCCTGTATCCGTGGATGACTCGTTCGGAGAGGAACAACATGATTCGCGCCATACTGATCTCGCCTGTCCAGGCCATGATCCAGCAGCTGGAAAGTTCACTTTCGGCCACGCGCCAACCGATTGAACTGGTGAAGGAGTACGCGCGCTATCCGACCACCGAGGAGCTTGTGCGCGTGCTGGACGGACTTGCGCCGAACGTCGTCTTCCTCGACCTGTCCAACGAGATCGCCGCGTCGCGCATCATGGAAGCCATCTCCCAGCAGGCTTCGGCGCCTTTGCTGGTGGCGCTTCACAACTCGACGACGGCGCTGGTGCAGGCCATGCGGCATGGCATCCGCGACTATCTCACGGCGCCCTTCGAGCAGCCCGCCGTGGACTCCTGTATCCGGCTCCTGCTGGGACTGATCGCGTCCGGCGGCGTCCGCCAGCCGGCGCCTCCCGCAACGAAAATGATCGCCTTCCTGCCCGCCAAGCCCGGTTGCGGCGCCTCCACGATCGCCCTGAACACCTGCGCCGCTCTGTCGGCGGCCCAGCGCACGCTCCTGGTGGACGCCGATCCCTTCAACGGCCAGCTTGCCTACATGCTGAAGCAGGACAACAGCTTTTCGATCCGCCATGCGCTGGACCGCGCGGGCGCGCTCGACGAGGACCTTTGGGATAAGATGGTCCGCACCTTCGGACGGCTCGATGTGTTGTCCGGCGAGGATTACCTGGGCGACCACGCCCCCTCGGCCGCGCCGCTCCGCCGCGTGCTCGACTTTGCCCGCGCCTACTATGACGCCATTGCCTGTGATCTGCCCGGCGCTCTGGATGACGCCGCGCAGGTTGTCCTGCAGCAGTCCGGCAAGATCGTGCTTGCCGTCACTCCCGATGTCGCCGCGCTGCGGCTGGCTTACTGCAAACTGCACCTGCTGGACGGTCTGGGCTGCGCGAAGAAGGTGCAGCTCGTGCTGAACCGCACGCACGCGCGCGCCGGGTTCCGCCGCGCCGACGTGGAGCGTTCGCTCGGCCTGCAGGTGGTGTGTGAGATTCCGGCCAATCACTCCGCCGTCCATAACGCGCTGGTGGAGGGCCGGCCCGTGCGTGAGTATGCGGCACGTTTTGGCGCACTGGCCGGGCTGCTCGTGGGCCGCAACGCCGAACCACCGAAGGAGCGCTACCGGCGGCGCTTTCTACAGTTTTTTTCCATCGGCCGCGCGGTGACGGCGCCGCTGGCTCTGCTGGGCGACGGGAAACGCTGAGCCGCTCCTAAACCTCTCATGCCACCCGGTCCGGTGATCCTCCGGCCGGGTGGTTTTGCTTTTGCCGCCTCAACTCCCATGCAATCCACCTGAACGGCTAGTACTCACAATCCTGAAGTTTGTCCTTTCCTGGGATACGGTTAGTCGCGCATTCGGCTATAATCCTTAACAATTCGCGGTACTGCCCCGGTTGTCAGCGCCGTTGCCCTTGCAATTATTAGGAACAGTGTGACGAGCCGAACTCGTCCTGTTCCTCGCGTGTAGGCATTAGACGCAGGAGAGTTGGGTGTGAAGCTAAGCATCGTAATCCCGTCTTACAACGAGGCGGCCAACATCGCTTGCACGCTGACCGAACTCGCCACCCGCCTGAAAGGCGTCGCCGAGCAGCACGAGATCATTGTCGTGGACGATCACTCGGGCGATGGCACTCTGGAAGCGGCGGCGACGGTGCGGGGCGTGAACGTGCGGTGCATCCGGCTGAGCCGGCGCAGCGGCAGCCACATCGCGATTCGCATGGGCTTGGCCGCGGCCACGGGCGACGCCGTGCTGTGCATCTCGGCCGATGGCCAGGACGATCCGGCCGCGCTGGCCGCCATGATGGCCAAGTGGCGCTCCGGATCGCAGATCATCTGGGCGCTGCGCCACGACCGCAAACAGGAGCCCTGGCGCATCCGTGTTCTGGCGCAGGCCTTCTACAAACTGCTCGTTTACTTCAACAGGCCGCAGAACCCGGGCCTTGACCTTTCGCGCGCCGACTTTTACCTGCTCGACCGCCGCGTGGTCGATTCGCTGTTGGCCTGCCGCGAGCGGTTCACCTCGCTGTTCGGCCTCATCGCCTGGATGGGCTTCCAGCAGGATTGCGTGGAGTATGAGCGCCGCCCACGCCGCCACGGAGCCTCGAAATGGGACTTCCGCCAGCGCGTCGCCCTGGCGTTGGACTGGATCATCGCCTTTTCGTGGCTTCCCCTGCGCGTCTCGGCCGCCCTCGGCGTTACGCTCGCACTGCTCGGCGTGGCCTACGCACTGTTCATCATCGCCAACGCCATTCTCGGGACGCCGGCCGAAGGCTGGTCCTCGGTGATGGTCAGTGTTCTGATCCTGTCCGGAGTCCAGTTGATTCTGCTGGGCGCCATCGGTGAATATGTCGGCCGTGGTCTCGACGAATCCCGCCGCCGTCCGATCGCCTTCGTCGAGAAGGAGGTGAGCGTGGATGAGCAATCGGGAACTACTCGTGTCCTGGGCTATGGTGATCGCCTACGTGATCTTGAACTCGTTGGGGGCAATCGCTATCAAGAGCGTGGTGCATCGTAGTGGCGCCATCGATCCTGGTTCGGCGCGCGGACTGGCGGGCTTTGTCACCTCCACACTGCTGTCGCCCACGGTGATCGCCGGGCTGGCCGCCATCGGGCTTTCGGCGTGCGCCTGGATCATCGCCCTCTCCCGGCTGCCACTTTCGATCGCCTATCCGGTCGCGGTCGCGCTGAACTGTCTCATCGTGATCTCGGCGGGTCTTTTTCTATACGGTGAGGCCGCGACGTGGAACAAGTTCGCAGGCATCGCCCTGCTGCTGGCTTCGCTTGTTCTGCTCTCGCTGGAACGGTAGTCCACACCCCATGACAACGTACGCCACGCCGCACGCCGCTACTGGCGCTGACCGCGCTGAAGCGCCCGCGGAGGGCGGATGGCTACCGCTTCCCGCCGAACGCACGCTGTTCCTCATCACGCTGGCGCTCTTGCTGCTGGCCAAGGGCGTCGCGCTGCTCCCGTACGGCCATTCCGTGGATAGCTACCCCAAGCTCATCGCGCTTTCCACGAACCCCACGCACTCCGAGGGCGCCTTCACGGAGTTTCTCGCGCAGGGCCGGCTGGGCCAGTGGCTGCTGAACCAGGTGCTCGCCTTGTTGGGCAACCTCGGACCCGGCGGCAACACCTGGAACATTTTTATTTCGTTGTGTTGTTTCGCCGCGGGCGCCGTCTTTCTGTGCCGGCTGTGGCGAACCGCTCCCACCGGCTTTGCCGCCATCGCACTAGCCGGGCTGTTCGCCATTCACCCCTATCACGCCGAGATTTTCACCTTCCGGGAGGCCGCGCTCACGGTGTCGCTGGCCGTCCTGCTGGCGCTGGCCGGGGTTACACAGGCCGCCGCGCCCCGCCCGCGCTTCGCGCATGCATGCGCGCTGTTGTTTGCAGCGCTCAACCTCTATCAGGTCGCCTGGAACTATGCTTTTCTCGCACTGCTCATCGCGGGTCTGCTCGAATGGGTCCGCACGCCCGGCGCGGCGCTCCTGCCCCGCCGTGATTCTCCGCTCACCACGGCCGCCGCCGCCCTGGCCTTCACCACCATCGCCTACTTTGCCTTCTTCAAGCTCTCCGTCCGCTTTTTGACCACGCCCTCGGGCGAGTTGGCGCGCGGTGCGCTGATCCCTCTGTCGCAGGCCACCAACCGCCTGCGAGAGCTCGCCCGCATCTTTTACTCGATCCTTCTGCGCCCGGAGCCGCTCATGCCCACGGCCATCAAATGGCTGCTGGCCGCCATGCTGGCCGCCGCCGTGGCTGTGCTGCTGCATCGTGCGCTGGCCCAGCCCCGCCGCGCCGCCGATCTGCTCGCGCTGCCGCTTGTATTGGGGGCTGCCCTACTCGGCATCGCCGGCATCATGATTCCCATTGGCGGCTGGATGCCCGTGCACCGCACGCTGGCCGCCGTAAGTCTGCTGGCCGCCGGATCACTTGCGGTTCTGCTAGCCTGCTCGCCGCGCCTGCGCGGGCTGGCGCTCGCCACCGCGGGCGTGCTGCTGTTCGCTTTCGGCGGCGTGAACAACTTCGCGCTGCACGACCAGTTCCGGCTCAACCAGCGCGATTACGCCACGGCCGTCCGCATGATTGAACGCCTGGAAGCCGACCCGGCCTTTGCGCCCTCCCGGCCACTGGCCGTTGTCGGCAGTCTGCGTCACTATCCGCTGCGCTTCTTCACCTCGCGTGACGGCTCCGATGTGAACGTCTCGGCCCTGTTGCAGCCCTGGTCCAAAGCCAGCCTGCTGCGTGAGGTCTCCGGCTACACCTTGCCCGACGCCGCGCCGGCGGACCTGGCCACGGCGAAGGAGTATTGCCAGGCCAGCGCTCCGTGGCCCGCGATGGGCTCGGTGGCGATGGTGCAGTCCGTAGCCGTCGTCTGTCTGCCCGGACAGTAGGCGCCGTGCGCCTTAGTCCGTACTGGACCGCCCATCCTCTGGCACAACTCCCTTGCAAGCGCTATCCTGTTCGGGACTCTCCCCACCACAGAAAAATTATGCCCGTCTCCGGTCTCGACATTCTGGTTTTGCACTCCCGCCTGACGAAGGACGCCGCACCCCACACACGTCCGCCGCATCTGACGCCTCTCCGTTCCGATGCGCGTCCAGAACCTCTGAAACCGCCAACCCGTCCGCAAGGGGTTCCTCAAGACTCGCGTCTCCCGCGCCTCAGCGTCCGGCTCCGGCCCTGATCGCGGCTCCGAAGCGGCCCCCACGCGGCCCCGTCTCGTCGTACTCTGGTGCAATGCGTTCCCGCCTCGCCCTCGCGGTGCTGCTTCCCGCGCTCGCCGCCGCGCAATCCTATGACCTGGTTCTGAACAATGCCCATGTGATCGACCCCGAGTCCGGCCTTTCGGCCGTGCGCTCGCTCGGCATCGCCGCTGGCAAGATAACCGCCATATCGAGGACGCCGCTGACGGGCAGGCAGAGCATCGACGCCACCGGACTGACCGCCGCGCCCGGCTTCATCGACTTGCACGCTCATGGCCAGGATGAGGAGAACCAACTGCTGCAGCTTCAGGACGGCGTCACCACGGCGCTCGAGTTGGAAATCGGCGCGGCCGATGTCGATGCCTGGTACGCTGAGCGGGAAGGGAAGCGCTTCATCCACTCCGGCGTCACCGTGGGCCATGTGCCGCTGCGTATCGGCTTATTGCACGACCTCACGCGCGCCCGTGTTCCAAGCGGCCCGGCCAAGGACAATCCGGCCACCGAGGAGCAGATCACGCAGATCCGCGCCGGCATTGAGCGCGGACTGCTGCAAGGAGCTCTCGGCCTCGGTTTCGGCATTCAGTACACGCCCGGCGCCTCGCGCTGGGAGATTCTGGAAACCTTCCGCGCCGGGTCCCGTTTCCGCGCGCCCGCTTTCATTCACATCCGCACCATGGGCCTGCCTTCGGCTCCCAAGCTCGACGCGCTGGCGGGGCTGGAAGAGATCATCGCCGCCTCGGCCGTGACCGGAATGCCCGTGCACATGGTGCACGCCACATCGAGCGGACTACGCCAGGCGCCGCGGCTCATCCAGACCGTCCTCGAGGCGCGCGCCCGCGGCCTGGACATCTCCACCGAGTGCTATCCCTACACGGCGGCTCTGACCTCCATTGAATCGGCCATCTTCGACGAGGGCTGGCAGGACGTGCTGGGCATTACCTACTCCGATCTCCAATGGGCCGCCACGGGCGAGCGGCTGACCGCGGAAACCTTCGCGCAGCGCCGCCTCACAGGTGGCCACGTCATCATGCACATGATTCCCGAAGAGGTCGTTCGTTTCGCCGTGGCTCACCTCGGCGTGATCATCGCCTCGGACGGCGTGATGGAGAACGGCAAGGGCCACCCGCGCGCCGCCGGTACGTTCTCACGCGTGCTGGGCCACTACGTACGCGAGCAGAAGGCGCTGACGCTGGAATCCGCAATCCGCAAAATGACTCTGCTGCCGGCACAGCGCCTGGAACAGTACGTGCCCGCCATGCGCAACAAGGGCCGCATCCGCGTGGGGGCCGATGCCGACATCACCGTGTTCGACGCCGCGCACATCATCGACCGGGCCACCTTCCAGCAACCCGCGCTTCCTTCGGCAGGCATCGCCCACGTTATCGTGGCGGGGACTCCCGTTCTGCGAAACGCCGCCGTGCAGCATTCGCTTCATCCGGGCCAGGCGATTCGCGTTCCGCCGCGGCGGTAGCCGGCCGGGCGCTGGCCACATCGAGCGTCACCGCGCCATAGACGAGGCCCACATAGTCCAGCACGACATACAAGAACCACACGAGGCCGGCCATCTCCAGGCTCTCTTCGGCGGTCGAGATCAGCGTAAAGAGGAGATTGTCCTGGCCATGGTGGAAGGCGTAGCTGGCGCCCACCATCTCCATGCCCAGAGCGCCGAGCAGGTAGACGGCGCCGGAGGCAATCATGCCGCGCCGCGTTCTTCCGGGGAGTGACCACAGAAACCGCACGTAAGAGAGCCCGAACACGGCGCACGCCAAGGCCCCTGGAACCACCCAGGCAAACCAGAGCGGTCCGTCCGCGTATGGCCCCAGAACCTCCCGCATGGGTCCGATCGCCCCTTCGTGGATGCTTGCCGCCTCATCCATGGACAGAAACAAAAACGTGAGCGACAGCACAGTCCAGTGCGTGGCAAAGCGCTTCCCTTCACGCCGCTTCAACACGGCCACGCCCCCCAGCGCCATGGCGGGCAGGAACAGCAGCAGCGTGGAAAAGTAGCTCGGCACGTTTTGCTCGGCGTCCAGGTAGAACAGGCGCAGCACGCCCGGACGCACCCAGCCTGTTCCGGAATACCAGGCCAAAAGAATGGCCACGTTGACCGCAACCAGAGCCGCCGCCAAGGCCGCCAGCAGCCTCGCCAGCCGCGCGGCGCTGATACTTATGGCGCGCGGGCGCCCGTTCCTGCTTTCCACTTACTCTCCTGTCTCCATCTTTTTCTTCAATTCGTCCAGGTTCACCAGAATGCTTTCGTTGCTGAGCATCAGTTGCGCCAGCACGTCCTCGGCCGCTTTGGCCTCCTGCCGGCCCTGCGCGCGCGCGTTCCGGCGTCCCGTCTCAGCGTTCAGCAGGGGCCGCAATTTCTCGTACACCGCGGCAGGCAGCGTGCTTTCCAGATACTCCACGGCCGTTCCGCGCAAATACGGATCGTCGGTGTGCAAGCCGCGGAAGGCCACGCGCAGCGGCTCCTTCGGAAATACGAGCATCAGCAGCGTGAACACATGCTCCAGGCTTCGGGAAGAGCGCGTGCGCAGAAATTCGTCCATTACGGGCGTCAGGTCGCTGTCCTCGACGCCATCCAGCAGACGCTGGCTCTCCCACACGGGCTTGCTCACGGTGAGTTCCTTTTCCACGCTCTCCATCAACCTGCGGGAATGGACTTCGATCCAGCCGATTTGATCGTGCATCACCGCCATGGCGCGGCCACACTGGTACCGCACCTCGAAGCGGCGGTCGTCCAGGCCCTGCAACAGTCCGTCGAACACCAGTTGCGAGCGTGACACGGCGAGCACGCGCGGAATGCGCCGCCGTATGGAGAAGTCCACGCGGTTGTCCAGCAGAGCGTCCACCATCTGGCCGCTGCACTCGTTCACGGCTCCGCGCAGCGAACGGACGGCCTCGGGGTACATCTGGTCCCATCCCAGCAGTTGCAGCACGTGCGTCACCAGGGCGGGCTTCAAGGGCGCGTGTAGCGCCAGGGCACGTTGCACGCGGCGGGCGTCGCCGGAGCGCAGTTCGACAATGGCCGCCACCACGGCGTCGCCCAGAATCGCACTGGCCGTGGCGCCAGCGCCCGGCAGCGCGCCGGTCACCTGCGTTGGCGCGGCCGCTGACGGCTCGGACAGCGCGGCCATCGCCCCGCCCGAATCGCCGCGCTCCAATGCGCGACGGTCCGGCATCGCCTCGAACACGCCGGTTTGAACCGGCATCATAGGCGTGGAATCCATACCTCCCACGAAGCCCAGCGTGTCGCCGTTGGAGGTCATGGCGAGATCGCCGGCGCGTTCGAGCAGGTTTTTCTCCAGAGCATCCACATAGGCGTTCTGCAAGCGGCTGGCCACCCACAAGCTGGCCAGCCCCACCAGCACGGCCGCCGTCAGAATCGCCTGATTCGCATAGGCCGCTCCGGCCATCAGCAGCGCCTTCACGATCATGCTACCCATGGCGTCGCCCAGGCGGTCGAAGCCCACGTCCACGGCTTGCTTGGCCGCGCGTTTCTCGCGCGCCGGAATGGGCATGTAGAACAGCTCATAACCGGCGCGGAACAGCGAACTGCGGAACACGATCTCCATTCCGCGCGCCAGCAGTCCCGACCAGACGCCCGGCGCGATCAAAGCGCCCAGGCCGCCCACCGACACGGCTAGGGGCAATGTTCCCACTGTACGGGCGATGCCGAGACGCTGCAGCGAGACGCCGCTCAAAACGGTCTGCGCCAGGAATGACAGCACTCCCGTCACGGCATAAAACAGGGCGAAGAATCGCAGCAGCTCCGCTCCGTTGCCATACTGCCGCGTGGCCTGGTACTTGAAAATGTAGTCCAGCATCGCGGCGCTCATCGTGCCCAGCATGACCAGCAGGGCCAGCGTCCGTAAGTAAGGAGCTCCGCGCAGAGCGCCCAAAACAGAAGGCGTTTCGCCGGTGCTGGCCGTTTGCCGCGGCCGGGCGGCGCCATGCGCGCCCGAGGGGTGGAAGAACCGCCACAGCAGCAGGGCGCAGACGAAGTGGTAGAGCGACAGCACGGGCAGCGTGATCGAAACGCCCGAAGCTGCCGCCAGCCTCTCAGCCACCACGCCGCCCAGCACGCCGCCCACCGACCCGCCGCCCGCGATGCGTCCCACCTGGCGCTTGGCCTCTCGCGGGTCGAAGCTTTCGCTGACGATCGACCAGAAGCCCGAGGTGAGCAGCGGGCCCAGGCTGACAATTTGCAAGTAGAGCAGCACGGCCGTCAGTTTGGGGAAGGCCGCCATCTGGCTCCACACGGCCAGCGTCAAGAGGGCGCTGACGCCAAAGGCGGCCGGCACGAGGCGTCCCGGCGTCCAGCGCGACATGGCCCGCGAACTCAGCAGCACGGAAAGAAAGCTGAACCCCGCGGCGGCCATCACCATTTGCGGCAGCGACGACACGGCGAAGTTCGACAGAAATACGGCGTCGCGCACAGCCTTCGAGCCGATATAGTGCGCCATCATGGCCATGGCCGCGGCCACTGCCATCCATGCCGGTGTTGTTCTCTCGGCCGCCTCCATCGTCTACGCTTTCGGCTCCTCAGACCGGCCGGGCTCGAGCGCGCCCGGGGAGGCCTGCCCGGCTTCCGGTTGCGCCTGCGGATCCTCGGCCGCCAGAATCTGCGGCCAGCGCGCCATTAGCGCGATGCCCCGGTCGTGAAACTCCTTCCGGATGCGCCGGTTCATTTCGCGGCCGGCCTCCCACTGCTTGCCCGGGCTCGTCTTCAGACGGGCCTTGATCACCACTCCGGTATCGAGAAACTGGTCCACGCCCCAAACCTCCACCGGCTCCAGCATCATGGGCGCGAAGGCCGCCTCCTGCCGCATGCCCGCGTCGATCTGCCTCAGTGCCTCCATGGCCTGATCGACATCGGCCTCAAACGTCACGCCTACGTTCAACACATAGCAGGAATAGAGCCGCGTGCGGTTGGCCAGCGAGGTGATCGCGCCGTTGGGAAAGACATGCACCACGCCCTCGGAGTCCCGCAGCACCGTGGTGCGCAGGTTCAACTCCTCCACCACGCCGCTGACGCCGTTGATGATGGCGACGTCGTTCACCCGGATCTGGTCCTCCAGCAGCACGAACACGCCGCTGATCACGTCGCGCGCGAGATTCTGGCCACCCAGGCCGATGGCGATGCCGGCCGCCGCGCCGGCGCCCGCCAGCAGAGGCGCCACATCCAGCCCCAAATGTTTCAAACATAATCCGATGGCCGCGATCCAGATCAGAACGCTCAGCACCGTTTGCAGCGCCCCGCTTACGGTTGCCGCCCGCTTTTCCAGCTCGGTCAGATCGTTGCCGCCCCGCGCCTTCATCAGCCGCAGCAGCCGGAACCGCAGACCGCTCACCACCCGCCGGGTCACGCGCACCACCACCCAGGCGGCCGCCAGCACCAGGGCCGCCTTGCCGAGTGGCAACAGATCGCGGATCGAGAAGTCCTCCATGCGGGGGAGAACCTGCGTCAAGTCCATTTCTCTATGGTAAGCGGGGCGGCGCGATCCGCTGCCGCGCCCCGGAGGATTACATGGCCTTCACGGGGTTGCGCAGCGTTCCGATCCCCTCGATCTCCACCTCCACCACGTCGCCCGGCTCCATGGGGCGCGTGCTGCCCGGCGTGCCCGTGTAGATCAGGTCGCCCGGCTCCAGCGTCACAAACTGGCTGATGAAACTCACCACCGTGGCGGCGTCGAAGATCAGGTCCGAGGTTCGCTGCTGTTGCACCACTTCGCCGTTGATCCGCGTGGTCAGCAGCAGGTTGCCGTGGTCCATGCCACGCACGGCCACCGGACCCAGCGGGCCGAACGTGTCGCAGCCCTTGGCGCGCCACCACTGCACGTCCTTGCCCGCGCCACGCTGCCAGTTCCTGTCGCTCACATCGTTGCCGCAGGTGACGCCCCAGATCGCCCTGGCCGCCGCATCCTTTTCGGCACGCTTCAGCCGTTTGCCAATAATCAACACAAGCTCGCCTTCCGAGTGCACGTCGATGGCTTCGGGCGGCAGCACGATGGCGGCGCGGTGGGGAACCAGCGACGTCCGGGGCTTATAAAACATCTCCGGTTTGGATGGCACGGGCCGGTCGCCGAGGTGGCTCAAATAATTCTGCCCCACGGCGAACACCTTGTTCGCCTCCACGGGTTCGAGCAGCGTGAGCTGATCGAGTGGCGCGCCTTTCACGGCCACCGTATGTTTGCCGAAAACGCTGCCCTGAATCCGGTACACCTTGCCGTCTTTAAGCAGTCCGGCCGCCGGGCCGGTCTTGGTCCGATACCGCACATAGCGTCGAATCGCCATTGTTCTCCTATCTCATCTCCGAGGCCAGCAGCAACGTCTGCTGCACATCCAACTCCTGGTCCAGGCTCACCGGCAACGGCGACCCTGAGCGCACGGCCGCCGCCAGTTCGGCAAACCCGCCCACATACCGTTCATACTTCTCGAGCGCCACCTGCTGCACGCCCTTGCGGTAGGGGCCCGCGGCCGTTTGCAGATCCACCACAAGCTGCGGCGGGCCTTCAATCGGTTTCAGAACGGCGTTGCCGTTGGCGCCCCACACCTCGAAGGTGCGGTGCGCGCCCGAACCCGGCTGCAGCACGCTGCTGGTTACCGTTCCCATCGCGCCGGGCCATTCCAGCACCGCGTGCGTGTTGTCCAGCAGCGTGTCGGCGAAGCGGCCATGATGCCGCAGGAACGGCGTCACCTTCTCCGGGCGCCCCAGCAGGCGCACCATGGGGTCGATCAGATGCCCCCCCTGCTCAAACATCTGCCCGCCGTGAAACAACGCCCATTCCTTCCGCCGCTCCGCGTCGATCAGCGTGTTCATCGTTCCGCGCACCATGTACACGTCGCCCAGCCAGCCGGCGCGCACAGCTTCGAAAATCTTCGCAAAGCCGGGATGCTGCCGCCACATGTAGCCCATCTGCAGCAGCAGACGCCGCCGCCGCGCCTCCCCGGCCAGCGCTCTCATGCCCGCCATGTTGGCGGCTGGAGGTTTTTCCACATGAACATGTTTGCCTGCGCGCAACGCCTCCAACGCCAGCGGCTCGTGGGTGTTCACACTGCTTTCCACCGCGATCACGGCCACGCTCGCATCGCCCAGTAGCGCGCCTTTGTCCACCAGCTTCACGCCCTGCTTCCTGTACTCGGCCGCCACGGCCGCGTCCGGTTCCCACAACCCGGCAAACTCCCACTCCGGCGAGGTCATCGCAATGCGCACCTTCGCCGGGGCGTGCGAATGGCTTCCCCCGAGAAAGCCGATCCGGATCCGCCCGGCCGCGTCCAATACCCCCGCCGTGCCGGACACCCCGGCCATAGCCACCATCGCCAACCAATCCCGCCGTTGCATCGCAGCTAGTCTACACCGGGCATCAGGATGAATGAAACGATATACTTTTCGTCGATGAGCCTTACCCGCCGCGACCTGCTGGCCACCTCCTCAGCCGCCCTGCTGGCCTCTTCCTCGGCCGCACCCGGTCCGGCGGGCATGCCACCAGCCGCCAATCCGCCTCGCCGGCCCAACATCCTCCTCCTGTTCCCGGACCAATGGCGGCCCGACTGGGGCGGCTGGAACTCCAATCTCGATATCCGCACGCCGCATATCGACGCTCTTCGCAAACGCGGCATCCAGTTCACGCACGCCATGGTGCCTTCGCCCTTGTGCGCGCCCTCGCGCGCCTGCCTGGCCTCCGGTTGCGAATACGCCAAATGTGGCGTCGCCAATAACGCCCAGGATTACCCGCTGCAACAATCCACCTTCTATCAACTCCTCCAGCGCTCCGGCTATCACACCATGGCCTGCGGGAAGGTCGATTTGCACAAGAAGACCCTCGATTGGGGCGTGGACGGCCGCCGGCTCACGCGCGAGTGGGGCTTTTCCAATGCCATCGACAACGCGGGCAAGCGCGATGCCCCCCGCAGCGTCCAACAGGCGGGCCACCCCACGGACCCTTACATGGCCATGCTCCAATCGCGCGGCCTGATGCAGGCGCACATCGACGACTTCGCGCACCGCGCCGAGTACAAGGACACCTTCCCCACGCCGTTGCCCGACTCGGCCTACTGCGACAACTGGATCGGCCAGAACGGGCTCGACTTGTTGCGCCGCGCGCCCGCCAACACGCCCTGGTTTCTGCAGGTGAACTTCACCGGTCCGCATGGTCCGATGGACATCACGGCCGCCATGGAGTCCCGCGTGCGCCGCCGGGCTTATCCACAGCCGTTCGGCAACAATCAGTTTGAACCGGCGGTTCACACCGCCATCCGCCAGAACTACACGGCGATGTGCGAA
This sequence comes from Bryobacterales bacterium, assembly GCA_020847045.1. Taxonomy (GTDB): domain Bacteria; phylum Acidobacteriota; class Terriglobia; order Bryobacterales; family Bryobacteraceae; genus JAFLBB01. Next base: position 61,127 of record JADLCT010000091.1, read on the forward strand.
AATCTCGACGCCTGGGTGGGACGCTACATCGACCACCTTCGTGCAAGCAAGCAACTGGGCCACACCATCGTCGTCTTCTCCAGTGACCACGGCGAAATGCTTGGCGACCACAACCGCTGGGGCAAGACCGTGCCCTATCAAGCCTCGGCCGGCGTGCCGTTGATTGCCGCCGGACCGGGCATCGCCTCCGGCATCCGGACGAGCGCCATGGCCAGCGTGCACGACCTGGCCGCCACAGCCCTCGATTACGCGGGCCTGGAAGCCCCGGCCACCATGGACAGCCGCTCGCTGCGGGGTGTGCTGGAGGGCAAACGCAAGCGGCATCGCGAGTTCCTGCGCAGCGGTTTGAACCAGTGGCGCATGGTATGGGATGGCCAGTATAAGCTGATCACCGGGTTCTCCACACAGATGCGCGCGGCCGGTTCCAAAGCGGCTCCGGCGGCGCCCGCCGCGCCTCCCATCCTCTTCGATCACCACGCCGACCCCGACGAGGCCAACAACGTCTATGCCGCCCGCCCCGAGGTTGTTCGCCGCATGACGGAGATGATCCACGCCTGAGCCTTCCCCTGTTCCTGGTCCCGCTTCGCTGGCGCTGGCCGGCATACAGGACCCCGCCGTGCTCGCCGTGATGCGGACCACGCCACGCCATCTGTTCGCGCCGCCCGAGGCCGCCGCCCTGGCCTATGAGGACAG
>JADLCT010000092.1 GCA_020847045.1 Bryobacterales bacterium
GTGAAAGAAAGCTACGGGTTCCATCCGTAGCTTTTCGCGTTTTCAAACCTGAAAAGCCGCCGAACGACCAGCCGCGAAGACGATCCAATCGTGCAGGAGAAGAAGTAGTGAGAGAAAAGGGTATCGTAAAGTGGTTCAACAACGCTAAGGGCTATGGGTTCATCCAGCGCGCCAGCGGAGAGGATGTGTTCGTTCACTTCAGTGCGATCGCGATGTCGGGATATCGGACGCTCGACAACGGCATCGAGGTCGAGTTCGAAGTGAAGCAGGGCCCCAAGGGCCTGCAGGCGGAAAACGTCCAAAAGGTCTAGTTTTCCGAATCGAAACCGAATTGAAAAAGGGGTGAAGGACCAGACGCCTTCACCCCTCTTCCTTTGTCCGGAGGGTTCTAGTTGGTGATGTCGTGCGTGGTGGACTGGTCACGGATGGGCAGGTAGGCCTTGTACCATTCCTTCTGAGCCTCGCTGCCGGTGTACTTGTCCAGAGCTTCCTTCGAGGCAAACTCCATCACGAAGGCGTTGTTGTAGCCTTGTCCCTGCACCTTGAGCGTCTTCACCCAGACATTCTTGATGCCCGGATAAGAGGCGGCGACCTTCTCCACGCCGTCCAGAGCGGCTTTGATCTGCTCCGGTGTGGCTTCCTTCTTCCAGCGCACGGTTACGACGTGAATCACCGAGGTGGGCTTGCCAAACTTATTGGCGGCCACCAGAGCGCCCGCGCCGAGAATGGTCAGCGCGAGAAAGGCCGTGAGGACGGTCTTCGCGTTCAGCAGTTTCTTCATCCGAGTTCGTTCTCCTTCAATCGCGAGTGTGTGGCTGCCGGCGCAGGTTGCGTCCCGGCCTCCTGTGTACGCGTCCGCAACCCGGACCACTCCTCGCACAGGACGATGGAGTTGGCCGGATTTCGCGGCGCATATTTCAAAGTGACATGTCCAATCAGTTGGGAGGGTTCGGCCGGCACGCGGTCCCGCAGCGCCGAAACGTCCTGTGAGGCGTTGTAGTCGACGCCGTTCACCGAATAGAGATAGTAAAGCGTGTCGGCGTGCGCATCGGTGAGCATGGCGTCGCTCATCCGTCCGATGCGGTTGATCATGGAGCGGCGCCGGTGTTCCCGTTCGGCCGGCGTCAGGCGAAGCTTAAGCAGGATCCGCACCGCGATCGCGGCCAGGCCGCAAGCGGCCACAGCCAGCAGCGCCAACCGCTCCATCGGGGTGAACATGGGTGATCGCCGCTGCTTCCGCCGGGTTGGCCGTTACCGGCCGGCCGGGGCGGGATCGAACGCCTTGGCGTAGTCCTTTAGAAACTGGTCGAGTCCCTTGTCGGTGAGCGGATGGTTGAACATCTGGTCGAGCACCTTGAAGGGTAGAGTGCCCACATGCGCGCCGGCCATCGCGGCCTGCGCCACATGCAGCGGCGACCGCAGTGAAGCGGCCAGCACCTGAGTCTTGAACCCGTAATTCTGGTAGATCTTCACGATCTGCCGGATCAGATCCATGCCCTCGGTGGCGATGTCGTCGAAGCGGCCGACGAACGGGCTGATGAAGTGCGCGCCGGCCTTGGCGGCCAGCAGCGCCTGCGCCGGGGAAAAGCACAGGGTGACGTTGAAGCGAATGCCTTCCTTCGAGAGCTTGGCGCAGGTCTGGATGCCGTCGCGCGTCAGCGGCACCTTCACCACGATGTGCTTGTGGATCTTGGAGAGCTTGTAGGCCTCCTCCACCATCTCGGAGTGCTTGGTGGAAACCACTTCGGCGCTGATCTCGCCGTCCACAATCTCGCAGATCCTGGCGACCTGCTGTTCCATCGGAACGCCTTCTTTGGCGATCAGGGAAGGATTCGTGGTTACGCCATCCACGATGCCCCAGGAGGCGCCCTTACGCAGTTCGTCGAGATTCGCGGTGTCGAGGAAAAGTTTCATACCCAGTACTCCAGAGCCGGTTGTGGCTGCACAGTGGAACGACTCCAGTATATCAAGGCGTTGTGGCGGTGACGGTCTCAGACGGTGCGCTCTCGTTGCCAGCCGTATCGATGGCCGTCACGCGGTACTGGTAGGCAGTTCCGGGGCGGACCTCCCGGTCGCCAAAATTCGGAGACGGCAACCGGCCACCCGCGCGTACGAACCCGCCGCCTGCTTCGGCGCGATATACCTGATATGCCGCCAGTCCGGAATCTTCGACGGGATTCCATGTGAGTTGCACGGCGCCCGGCGAGGCGATCGCGGACAGACCGGCCGGGGCATCCGGCGGAAAGGTATCGGACGGCGTAACGAGGGCCGGGGCCGAACGCGGACTGCCCGCGGCCTGCACCTCATAAGAATAGCTTTGGCCGAACGTGGCGGCCTGATCGAGAAAGACCGCTTCCGTTGTCGCGCCGATCTCCGTGGCGGTGGTTTCGCCGGGGCCGGTGCGGAAAATACGGTACTGTGCGCCCGGAGCGGCCTCCCAGCTCAGCCGCACACCCCGCGCCGTAGCTTCGGCGCGCACGGTGGGGGCGGGGATGGGCGCGGCGACGGCGAGAGTGACCGGCTGCGACCACTCGCTCCAACGGCCTCGCGCGCCCTGGCTGCGCACCCGGAACACGGCCGTTTTGCCGCTCCAACCCGCCACGGGAACCGTCAACACGACCGGTCCTGGCGCGGCGGGGGGAAGCGGTATGCGTCCTTCGCTTCCCGTGGCGCCGCCCGTCAGTTCAACATCCTGAAAGCGGCGGATGCCGGCGTGGTCCGTCGTCAGCGCGGGCAGCGTGAAGCGGATCTCGATCTGGTCCGCCTTCTGTTCGGCGCGCAGGTCGGAGACGGTGGCGGGAATGTGCAACGAGGGCGGCAGCGGATCGCCCACATAGCCACAGGAGGCCAGGAGGAGCGGGAGTGGGAGAAGAGCCAGACGCCTCACAGGATGTACTTGCTCAGATCCTGGTCTTTGACGATGTCGGCCAGTTGCTCCCGCACGTAGGCGGTATCGATCTTCACCTTGCGCTTTTTCATGTCGGGCGCCTCGAAGCTGATCGTCTCCAGCACCTTTTCCATGATTGTGTGCAGGCGGCGGGCGCCAATGTTCTCGGTGGTTTCGTTCACGTGCGCCGCCATGCGGGCGATCTCTTCCAGCGAATCGTCGGTGAAAATCAGATCCAGGCCCTCGGTCTCCAGCAGCGCCGTGTACTGCTTCACCAGCGCGCCCTTGGGCTCCTTCAGAATCCGGATAAAATCCGCCTCGCTCAGCGGCTTCAATTCCACGCGAATCGGGAAGCGTCCCTGCAGTTCGGGAATCAGGTCGCTCGGCTTGGATACGTGGAACGCTCCGGCGGCGATGAACAGAATGTGGTCCGTGCGCACGAACCCGTAGCGCGTGTTCACCGTGGTGCCCTCGACGATGGGCAGAATGTCGCGCTGCACTCCTTCGCGGCTCACGTCCGGACCCTGCCCGCCCTCGCGGCCGGCGATCTTGTCCACCTCGTCCAGGAAGATGATTCCGTTGCGTTCGACGCGCTCGATGGCGATGCGCGTCACCTGGTCCATGTCGACGAGCTTCTGCTCCTCTTCCTGAATCAGGTAGTCCATCGCCTCGCCGACGCGCATCTTGCGCTTGCGGCTGCGCTGGCCGAAGAGATTGGGCAGCATCTCCTTGAGATTGATATCCATCTCCTCGACGCCCATGTTCGTGGCCACCTCAAACGTGGGTCCACGCTCCTTGACGTCGACCTCCACCACGCGGTCATCGAGTTTTCCCGCGCGCAGCCGTTCGCGCAGCTTCTCGCGGGTCTTCTCCACGGGCTCGGCGCCTTCGGGTTGGGGAGGCATCAGCAGGTCGAGCAGGCGCTCCTCGGCGTTGCGCTCGGCACGGTCGGCCACCTCGTCCAGTTTTTCCTCGCGCACCATGTCGATGGCGATCTCCAGCAGGTCGCGGATCATCGACTCGACATCGCGCCCTACGTATCCCACCTCGGTGAACTTGCTGGCCTCCACTTTTAGGAACGGCGAATTGGCCAGCCGGGCCAGCCGCCGCGCCAGTTCCGTCTTGCCGACTCCGGTGGGCCCGATCATGAGGATGTTCTTCGGCATCACCTCCTCGGCCATCTCGGGTTCCAGCTTCTGGCGGCGGATGCGGTTGCGCAGCGCCACGGCCACGGCGCGCTTGGCCTCGGCCTGGCCGATCACGTACTTGTCGAGTTCGGCGACGATCTCGCGCGGCGTCAGTTCGTCGAGCAGCGGCGCGTTGTCTCCGCCCTGGCTTGGCAGATAAATGACCATGCGTTACCTCTTCCCGGCCGGGCTTAGCCCAACTCCTCGTATCGCACGTTCTGGTTCGTATAGATGCACAGGTCTCCGGCGATCTTCATGGCGCGCTCGGTAATGGCCCGCGCATCGAGTTCCGTGTTCTCGATCAACGCACGCGCGGCTGACTTGGCAAATCCTCCGCCGGAGCCGATGGCGGCCACGGCCTCGTCGGGTTCGATCACGTCGCCGTCGCCGCTCACGATAAAGGTGTTCTGCATGTCGGCCACCAGCAGAAGGGCCTCCAGGTGCCGCAGCACCTTATCCGTGCGCCACTCCTTGGCCAGTTCCACCACGCTGCGCGGCAGATTGCCGTTATGCTGTTCCAGCTTCGACTCAAACCTCGCGAACAACGAGAAGGCGTCGGCGGTAGAGCCGGCGAATCCGGCGATGATCTTGTCCTTATACAGGCGGCGGAGCTTGTTCACCGACGCCTTCAGGACTTCCGAGCCCATCGTCGCCTGGCCATCGCCCGCCATCACCACCTTCCCCTTACGCCGGACACAGAGAATCGTGGTTCCGTGGATGCGCGCTTTCATGCTGATGAACCCAGTGTAGCGCGGCGCCCCAGCCGGGCCTTCCCGGCCGCGCAGTTACTTCGACTTCAGCTCGACCATCACCAGTTCGGCCGGCGTGTCCAGCAGGTTCTGCTCGGCGTGAACGCCAGGCGTGCCCCAGCGGGCCTCGCCCGCGGCAAACACGGCTTCCGTCTTCGCTCCGTCGTCTCTGGTTACCTGAATCCGCGCGGGGGTCAGGGCGACGCTGACGCGGTTCGCCGCATGCTCATGCCGTGGAATGGCGCCCTTGGCCGGGATGCGCACACGCACCACGCGAACCTGCTTGTTCTCAAACACCACGCGGTAGTTTCGCGGCGCCACTTTCAGCGGATCCAACGCCGGCCAGGATACGGCCGCGCCCGGCTTCTTGAGCTCGACCTCGACGATGCGGAACGCGGTGGAGCCCGTGTTCTCACTGGTGTGCATGCCGCCGGCGGGGTCCCAGCGGATGGCGCCGGCTTCGAACTTCACGTCCCTCGCCGGTTTGCCCTCGTAGGCCAGGCGGAGCACGCCGGGGCTTAGGTGGACCATCACCCGGTTGACGTCATGTTTGTGCAGGCGGCTTTTCTGGCCCGGCTGGTTCTGGGCCTGCACCACGCGCACCCACTCATTTTCGATGGGAACGTTGGGCTGCTGGGCCGAAACGGCGGCGGCAAAAATCACCGGTAGAAGGAGTCTCACGCCGGGATCATATCGAAACCAGCGGCCGGCAGTCCACGCGAACGCGCTTATGCCGCCTTCCGGACATGGAGCCGCCACACCTTGGCAAACAGATGGAACGCCGTGGCTGTCTGGGGACGAAACACGAATCCGGCCAACCCGAACGCGGCCCAGGCCAGGTAGACGTAGGTGACGTACTCATGGATGTGGCCGGCGATGAACCCGATGACCCCGGGCCCGGGCTGCATCGGCGAAAAGACGAACTGAATCAGCCACAGTCCGAACAGCGACGCGGCCTCCCACCACACCATCTTCATATTCACCAGGAAGATCATGCCCACCAGCGACTGGCCGATGGTCATCAGGATCTCCAGCTCCTGCTGCTCGTCGAAGGGGATGGTGGACAGCGATCCGCGGCTGATCGAATAAACGATGGGCAGCATGGCGGCCAGCAGCGTCCACTGGTTGATGTTGCTCGACACCATGTTCATCAGCGCCATGGGCGCCTTCTGCACGGTGCGGGCCCAGTAAAACGCGCTCACCTTTTCGGGGAACTCGCTGACGAACGGCGCCACCCACTGAACGAACACGAAACTCGGCACGCCGATCATGGCCGATAACGCCAGCAGGCTGCCCAGGAATGGCTCGGCGGCGTAGTAGATGAGGCCGCCGCCGGCGGCGAACAGCCCGATGATCGACAGATTACGAATGGCCGGGGAGGACTTCACCACGGCTCTGGGGATGCGGTCAAGCTCATTCAGATCCCCATGCTCCTGTGGAGGCATGTGCGAGAGTACCCATAAGTAGACGACATAAATGAGGATCAGCACCAGGGCGTCCCACACGTTCAGCGAGGATTTCCACCAGATGAAGAACGCATAGGCCAGCGGTACAAGAAGCCCCACCACCTCGACGCAATGTTCTTCTTCCAGTTCGATCTGCTCCAGGTGTTTCTTGTGATGCATCCTGTGGAAGATGGCGGCGGTGAAGTAGATCATCGGCCAGCCGAGGCCGGTCAGCAGCCGGAGAGCGCCGGTGAGATTAGCCAGCAGCAGCGGCACCTGCTGTTTCCAGGCCAGCACGGCCTCCACGGCGAACTCGGGCAGGGTTTGCAGCCAGGCGAGAATGGCCAGCGCGAACCCCTGCGCCACATAATACTGGGCCGATTCGGCGGCCCAGGCGATCATCATGGCGGCGAACAAAATGGCCGGCGCCGCCCATAATGCGGTTTCCGCGCCTACCTGGCGAATCTCCAGCGAGGCGAGCAAAAGGAATGCGCAGGCGGGAGCCGCGATGGCTGTCCCACGTGGACTAACGAAACGAGACATTCGGTCTGTCCTTATGGATGGAAGAGTGAAACTGGAATTCCGGTTCCGGCTGTGGGAAGTCGCTGCGGAAATGGCCGCCGCGGCTCTCCTGGCGCGCCAGGGCGCATCGCGCGATCAGTTGGGCAACGGTGTGCAGGTTGCGCAATTCATAGAGGGCGCGCGACGGCGGCGCCGCCGGTTGCAGCGCGAAGCCATCGAGGCGCTGAATCGCAAGCGACAGCTCCGGTCCCGACCGGACAATGCCGCAGTGGTTCCAGGTGAGCTCGCGCAGGCAGGCTTCGGAAACAGCGGGGGCCGCCAGCGCTCCGGGCGGCAAGGGTCTGCCCGGCGCGGTGCCGGACAACTCGCGCATGGCCATGCCGGCCCGCGCGCCATACACGATGCCTTCCAGAAGTGAGTTGCTGGCCAGGCGGTTCGCGCCATGGACGCCCGTGCAGGCGGCTTCGCCCGCCGCGAACAGACGGTTCAGCGTGGCGCGGCCGTACAGGTCCGTCCGCACGCCGCCCATGGCGTAGTGCACGGCGGGCAGCACGGGCGCGGCCTGGCGTTCCAGATCGACGCCATAGCGGCGGCAGGTTTCGTAGATACGTGGGAAGCGCTTGGCCACGAAGCCGGGCTCGCGGCGGCTCAGGTCGAGATAGACGTGAGGTTCGCCAGTGCGCCGCAACTCGGCCACAATGCCCCGGCTGACCACATCGCGCGGAGCAAGCTCAGCCATCGGATGATACGCCACCATGAACCGTTCTCCCGCGCCGTTCAGCAGCACCGCGCCTTCGCCGCGCAAGGCCTCGCTTAAGAGAAACGAGGGCGCGCCCTCCACATGCAGGGCCGTGGGGTGGAACTGGACGAATTCGATATCGGAGATCTCGGCGCCGGCGCGATAGGCCATGGCCACGCCATCGCCGGTGGCCACATCGGGGTTGGTCGTCGCCCGGTAGACGCGGCCCAGGCCGCCGGTGGCCAGCAGCACGGCCCGTGCGCCGATGCGCATGTGCCGCCCGCTGTGTTCCTCGAACGCCATGGCCCCGTGAACGGATTCGCCATCACTTAGCAGGTCCGTGATGGCGGAAAAGCTCCGGATGGCGACGTTGGGCAGCGACGTGGCCTTGTGATACAACGTGCGTGAGATCTCGCGGCCCGTCGAATCGCCATGGGCGTGTAGCACGCGGCTGCGCGAATGGGCCCCCTCGCGGGCAAACAGGAGCTTCGAGCCGTCGCGGTCGAACTCGGCGCCCCAGGCGATCAGTTCCTCGATGGCGTGCGGGCCCTCGGCCACCAATGTGTGCACGGCGGCGGGGTCGCACAAGCCATCGCCCGCCTTCAGCGTGTCCTGCTCGTGCAGCGACACCTCGTCGTCGTCGCTCAAGGCGGCGGCGATGCCTCCCTGAGCGTATTCCGAGGAGGACTCGTGCAGGCTGTCTTTGGCCAGAACCAGTACATCTCCAGCGGAGGCGAGTTCGATGGCGGCGCGTAATCCCGCCACGCCCGCTCCCACAACCAGGAAGTCTGTCTGGATGGAATCTTCGGTCTGCGGCGTGATGTCCTAATGGTACAACGAGAGTATGCCAACCTTCGCAGTCGAAACACCGCGGGAGCGCTATCCCGTGGAGGTTTCGCGCGGCGCTCTGCTTTCCCTCGCCGGCCATATACCGCCCAAGGCGGGCAAACTGTTCGTCGTCACCACGCGCGATGTGTGGAACCTGCACGGCGCGCTCATGCGCCAGGCGCTCGAAGGGCGGGCGTTTGAAACCCTTTTCTTTCCAGGCGGCGAAGAACGCAAGCGGATGGCCTCGGTGGAAGAGTTGGCCGAGCAGATGATAGCGCTCGGCGCCGACAGATCGAGCCTGGTGATCGCCTTCGGCGGCGGCATCGTGGGCGACCTGGGCGGCTTTCTCGCGGCCATCTTCATGCGCGGCATTCCGGTGATTCAGGCGCCCACCACGCTGCTGGCTCAGGTGGACGCCGCCGTGGGCGGCAAGACGGGCGCGAATCTGGTGAGCGGTAAGAACCTGATCGGCTCCTTCCATCAGCCGCTGGCCGTCATCATCGACCCGGATCTGCTGGCCACGCTGCCCCCCCGCGAATACCGCGCCGGACTGTTTGAAGTGCTGAAGTGCGGCATCATCCGCACGCCGTGGCTGTTTGAACGCATGGCGCGTGATGCCTCCCGCGTGCTGGCCATGGAGCCGGACGTTGTGGAAGAGATCATCGCCGAAAGCGTGCGCATCAAGGCCGAAGTGGTTTCCGCGGACGAAAAGGAAGGCGGCCTGCGGCGCATTCTGAACTACGGCCACACGATTGGTCACGCCCTGGAGGCCGAAACGCAGTATAAGGTGCTGCTTCATGGCGAGGCCGTGGCCTTCGGCATGCGAGCCATCTCGCACCTGTCGCGTCTGGCCGGCGCATGCGGCGAAGCCGAGGCCTCCCGCATGAACGAGGCCATCGCGGCGTATGGGAAGCTTCCGCCGCTGACGGGCGTCACGGCCGGGGCGCTGGTGGCTCGTCTGGGGAGCGACAAGAAAACGATTCAGGGGAAGGTGCACTTTGTGCTGGCCGAACGCATCGGCTCGGTGGTGGTGCGCTCGGACGTGGATGATGAACTTGTCCTTCACGCCACCTCGTTGGCGTTGGAAGAACTGGCGGCTGCGTGAGCAAAGCGGTGCAAACAGCGGCGCCGGGCTCCCGCCCGGTGGGCGTCGAAGACGAACGCCAGGTGGGGCGCTGGGTGCGGCGCATGTTCGATGGCGTCGCCCCGCGGTATGACCTGTTGAACCATGTGCTGTCGGGCAACATGGACAAGCTGTGGCGCGCCAGGACGGTGCGGATTCTGGACGGCGCGCTCCATGCGCCGGGCGGCGTCGTGGTGGACCTGTGCTGTGGCAGCGGCGACCTGATGCTGGCCCTCGCCGCGCGGCGCGGCGCCACCGTATTTGGCGCCGACTTCTGCCACCCCATGCTGGTGGAAGCCGCCAGAAAGTCGAAAGTCCGCCGGGCGTCCACGCCCTTGTTTGAAGCAGACGCGATGAGCCTGCCGCTGGCCTCAGGCTCGGCCAGTCTTCTCAGCGTGGCATTCGGCTTTCGCAATCTGGCCAACTACGAAAAAGGGCTCATCGAGATGCTCCGCGTGCTCAAGCCAGGCGGCACGGCGGCCATCCTCGAATTCTCCACGCCGCCCAACCCGGCCTTTCGCGCGATTTACGATTTTTATTCGCTCCAGGTGCTGCCGCGCATCGGTGCTGCGTTGTCCGGCAAGGAAGCCGCCGATGCCTATCGCTATCTCCCTGAGAGCGTGCGCCGCTTTCCGGACGCGGACGCGCTTTCCCGGTTGATGCGCGAGTGTGGCTTCGTCAACGTGCGGTATCACCGCATGAGCTTCGGCATTGTGGCTCTGCACCTGGGCGAAAAGGCTTGAGCCGCCCGCCCCATCCCCGTGCGTAAGATGCCATAGTTGAGGATGAACGCATGCGCTTCTTGTATCACCCCTCGCCCATTGGTCCGCTGCTGCTGGCGGGCGATGGCGGCGCTCTCAGCCTGATCGGTTTTCCGCAGGGTAAGGGGCGGCGCGACCCGGAACCGGAGTGGATCGAGGACGCCGGGGCGTTTCCCGAAGCGCGCCGCCAACTGGATGAATACTTTCAGGGCGCGCTGCGCCAGTTTGACCTGACGCTCGCGCCACGCGGGACCGGATTTCAACTGGCCGTCTGGCAGGAACTGCAACGGATCCCTTTCGGCGAAACGATCACCTACCGCGACCTGGCCATCCGCATCGGCAATCCGGACGCCGTGCGCGCCGTGGGCGCGGCCAATGGCGCGAACCCTTTGCCCATCGTCGTTCCGTGCCACCGTGTGATCGGCTCCGGCGGCAGCCTGACTGGTTTCGGAGGGGGGCTGGACACCAAACGCTGGCTGCTGCGTCATGAGGGCGCTCCGGGCCTTCGCGATCAGGCCGAACAAAGCAGCCTTCCCTTCCTGGCGGATCACTCCTAGGCGTTTCTCGCGAGGGCTCTACCGGCCGCGTTCGCGCTGGCGCCGGCGGCGGGCCTCTTCCAGGGCATCGCCCAGCGGGGCGCGGCGGCGTTCGGCGCGGCGCACCTGGGCTTCATCCAGGCCGAAGTAATGCGCCACCTCGTGCCACACGGTATCGCCGACCATGCGCTCCAACTCGGCTTGATCGCGGGCCAGGCGTTCGTGCGGTCCCTGGTAAATCGTAATCGTGTCGGGCATCGCGAAGGGCTCGCTCACGCTGCGCAGCGGCAGCGGACGGCCGTGATAAAGACCGAGCAGTCCCGGGCGCGGCGGCTCTGGCTCCACCACGATGGCGAGATTGGCCATGCGTTCACGAAAGCGCGGCGGAATCGCCGCCACGGCTCGCTCCACCAGTTCATCGAAGTCGCGGCTGCGCATCCGCTTCCATTATCCTGAAGAGAAGCCCTCGCCAGTTGCGGCGGCGCTCCCACACTCCTCATGGAACCTGACAGCAACACGGAAAAACTGCGCACGGTGGCGCACAGTCTTGGCATTGGCCGCATCGCGCGCCATATTTTCCTGTGCGCCGACCAGACAAACCCGAAATGCTGCGACAAGCAGACGGGGCTGGAGGCATGGGAGTATCTGAAGCGGCGGCTCAGTGAGTTGGGGCTCGCCAAGGCCGGTCCGTGCGTGTACCGCACGAAGGCCAACTGCCTTCGCATCTGCCAGGACGGTCCCATCGCGCTCGTCTATCCCGAGGGCACCTGGTATCACTCGGCCAAGCCCGAGGTGTTGGAGCGGATCATTCAGGAGCACCTGATTGGCGGGCGCGTGGTGGACGAATACGCCTTCGCATCGAATCCCCTGCCGGCGGAGGCGGAGCGGTGAGCGCGCGGAGGATCGTTGTGGCCATCGACGGGCCGGCCGGCGCGGGTAAAAGCACCATCGCCCGCCGCATCGCCGCGCGGCTCGGCTTTCTCTACATCGACACCGGCGCCATGTACCGGGCTGTGGCGCTGTGGGCCCGGCGGTTGGACGTTTCCCTGGACGACCACTTGAAGCTGGAGCAACTGGCCAGGGCGGCCGTGATCGAGTTGCGCTCGAACCCGCTCGGCGTGGTGCTGAACGGCGAGGAGATCACGGAGTTGATTCGCAACCCGGAGATCTCACAGGAGGCGTCGAAGGTTTCGGCGATTCCCGGCGTGCGGCGCGCCCTGGTGGACAAGCAGCGCGCCATGGGCGAGGTGAACTCGATCGTCATGGAGGGCCGCGACATTGGGACGGTGGTGTTCCCCGAGGCGGCCATCAAGATTTTTCTCGACGCCGCGGCCAGTGTGCGCGCCCAGCGCCGGCTGGACGAACTACGCGCCAAGGGCCAGACCGGCCTCACTTTGGAAGAAGTATTGAAGGACATCAACGAACGCGACACGCGCGACCGCACACGCGCCGAGGCTCCGCTCATGCAGGCGCCCGACGCCGAGTATGTCGATTCCACGCACGAGCCGGTCGAGGAGGTGGAGGAGCGGATTCTCATGCTGGTCCGCGCCCGCACCTCGAATGGAAAGGAGCTGCACAAGTGAGCGAGACGAGCCGTTCCGGCTTGGTGGTGATGAAATTCGGCGGCACGAGCATGGGCTCGGCCGGCCGCATTCAGGCCTCGGCGGCACTCTGCGCCGGAGAGGCGAAGCAGCGTTCCGTGGTGGCCGTGGTGTCGGCGATGTCGAAGATCACAGACCTGCTGCTGGATACGCTGCGGCATGCCGAAGGCGGCGACCGCGATGGCATGGAAGCCAACGTCGCCGCGCTGGCCCAGCGCCATCAGGAGACCTGCGGCGAACTGCTGCCCGAGGGCGAACGCGAGTCCGCGCGCGCGGGCATCACCGAGCTGGTGAATGAATTCCAGCGCATCGCCAGCGGCGTGCTGATGTTGGGCGAGCGTCCGGCGCGCAGCGTGGACGAGGCCGTGGCCATCGGCGAACGGCTTTCGGCATTGCTGATGGCCAGCTATCTGCGGTCGAGCGGCGTGCCGGCCCTTGCCGTGAACGCGCGCTCGGTGATCGTCACCGACGCCGTCTTCGGCAACGCCACGCCGTTGATGGGGCTTACACGCGAGAAGGCCACGGCGGCGCTGAAGCCGCTGCTCGATAAGGGCATCCTGCCCGTGGTGACGGGGTTCAACGGCGCGACGGCCGACGGGCGGGCCACCACGTTAGGACGCGGCGGATCGGACTTTTCGGCCTCCATTCTGGCCGCCTCGCTGGACGCGGCCGAACTCTGGATTTGGAGCGACGTGGACGGCATCCTCTCCGCCGACCCCCGCCTGGTGCCCGGCGCGCGCGTGCTGGACCTGGTGACCTACGCCGAGGCCGCTGAGCTGGCCTACAACGGCGCCAAGGTGCTGCATCCCCGCACGCTCGCTCCGCTGGTTTCACGCGGCATTCCCGTGTGGAGCAAGAACAGCTTCGCACCCGAGAAGCCGGGGACCAAAATCGTCACGGCCATTCCCAGCCCCACCGGTCCGCGAGCGGTCACCTCCATGGCCAACGTGGCGCTGGTGAGTCTCGAACCGGCCAGCCCCGAGTTGACCGGCACAAAGCTGATGGGCCGGGCCTTCGACGCGCTGGCTTCGAGCGGCGCCGAGGTGCTGGCGCTTACCAGCTCCAGCTACCGGCAGAGCTTCTGCTTTCTCATCCGCAAGGAGGAACTGGCGCTGGCGCAGCAGGCCATTGAATCGGCGTTGTCGCTCGAACTGGCGCACGGCTATGTGAAGCCGGTGGAAGTGGACACCGAGGTCGGCCTGCTGGCCATCGTCGGCGAGGGGATGCGGGGAGTCACTGGCATGGCCGGACGCATCTTCACGGCCGTCTCGCGCGAGGGGGTGAACGTGATCGCCATAGCGCAGGGGTCGAGCGAACTGACCATCGCCATCGTCGTGCGCCGCGAGGGGCTGGAGAAGGCTGTGCGCGCGGTGCACGACGAGTGCGGGATGGGCTGCCCTACCGCGCCGCCCGCGGCGTAGACGCTGGCGCCGGCAGCAGAGGGTTCGGGATCTTGTTCGCCTCGTAGTAGCCGGGGCGGACGCGCTCGACTATTTTCGCCACCGGGCGGTCGAGGATGTCGAAATAGGGCTTCGGCCACAATCCAATGGCGAATACGAACAGGAGCATAGGGCCGAGCACCGCCCACTCGCGCCAGGAGAGGTCGGGCAGCGCGGCGTTCTTCTCTGACAGCTCGCCAAGCGAGGTGCGCTGGAACAGCCACAGCAGGTAGGCCGCGCCCAGCGCGATGCCCACCACGCAGGCAAAGGCCCACCAGAAGTTCTCCTTGTAGGCGCCCTGCAGAATCGTCAGCTCGCCAATGAAGCCGTTCAGCGGCGGCATTCCCATCGAGCTGAGCGCCGTAATCAGAAAGACGAAGCTGAACGCCGGCATCACCTTCAACAGTCCGCCGTATTCGGCGATCTCACGCGTATGGCGCCGCTCATAGACAACGCCCACCAGAAGGAACAGCAGCCCGGTGGAGACGGCGTGATTGATCTGCTGCAGGATGCTGCCGGAGACGCCCGCCGGATTCAGCGCGAAGATGCCGAGCGTGCAAAAGCCCATGTGGCTCACCGACGAATAGGCCACCAGCTTTTTCATGTCCTTCTGCATCAGGCTCACCAGCGCGCCGTAAATGATGGCCACGATGGAGAGCGCCGAAATGATCCAGATCACCCTCGGGTTGGCCGACGTCTCCGGCAGCAGCGGCAGCGAGAAACGCAGGAAGCCGTATGTGCCCATCTTCAGCAGAATGCTGGCCAGAACCACGGAGCCGGCCGTGGGGGCCTCCACGTGGGCGTCGGGCAGCCAAGTATGGAACGGCCACATGGGCACTTTCACGGCAAACCCGATGAACAGGGCCCAGAAGACCCACCAGGCGATGTGCGGTGCCAGCGTCGTTCCGGTCAACTCGTCTATGGCGAACGTATAGACCCCGGTCTCCTGGCCGTGGATGGCGTAGAGCGTCAGAATGCCCAGCAGCATCAACATGCTGCCCACCAGCGTGTAGATGACGAACTTAATGGCGGCATAGGAGCGGCGTGGCCCGCCCCAGATGGCGATGATGAAGTACATGGGAACGAGTGTCAGCTCCCAGAAGACGAAGAAGAGGAAAAAGTCGCGCGCCAGGAAGACGCCCAGCATGCCCACCTGCTGCAGAAGGAACCAGGCGTAATACTCTTTCAGCCGGTGCTGGATGGCCGGCCAACTGGAAAAGATGGCGAGAAAACCCACTGCCGCGGTCATGACAACCATCAACAGGGCCAAACCATCAATGCCCAGGTGGTATTCGGCGCCGAATGAGGGGATCCACGGCGCGCGCTCAATAAACTGGAAGTCGCGCGAGCGGTCGAAACCGGACAGCAGAGGGAAGGTGACAAGCAGGCCCAGCAGCGCGGTTCCGTTGGCCACCAGCTTCAGCAGCCGAGACCGCGAGGAGGGCACGGCCAACAGGACCAACAGGCCCGCCAGTGGCGTGAACAGGACCAGCGACAGCAGGGGCATAGAAAGAAAGCTAAGCAATCAAGGTACCACCCGCAGGGCGGGCTGGCACAGGTTTGCACAAAAGAAAAACGGCGGCCGGGCGCGTAGCCCAACCGCCATCTCATGCCGGAGCCTCCCGAAAGTGGCGGGCGGTTTACTGGAAGTTCACGCTCTTGCCCCCGTAGTTGAAGTACGACACCACTCCGATGTCGATGCCGGAAGCGTTAAAGCGGCTCGGCTCGGACGACGTGCTGCCCACCATGAGCATGCCCGTGGGAGAGCCTTCGATTACCGAGCTGGCCGGCAAGGCCGACAGCACCCAGGAGGGAACGGTGAAGCCGCCGGCGGCGGCCGTCGAGTAGCAAATGAACGAGCCGCCCACGACGACGGGATTCGTGCTGGTCGATGTGCCGGTGATCACCACCAGGTCATTGGAGGCACCGCCGCTCCATGTGATGCTCAGGTTCTGCGTGCGGTTCACGTTGGTGATGGCGGCTTCGTTGGTCCAGGTGAGCGGCTGCGGGTAGTTCAACGTGGCCGTGAATGCGCCCACGTCGGCGCCGCCTGTGCCGGTCAGGGTGTATGTGCCGGCCGACAGATAGTCGGGCAGGTTGTTGCCGCCGGGAAGGCCGGGAATGCCGCCGGGAAGCCCGGAGATGGTGATGCCGCCGCCGAGCTTGGCGTAGTAGGTGCCCCTGTTCTCCGGGCCGGACTGCCTGTCGAGCGTCTTGGGACCGTTCGGGCCGTTCACGCCGATCGAGTTACCGGCGTCGAGCGGCGTAAAGAGCGCCAGCGCCGGGTCCACCGGTTCGGACTCTCCGCCAAAGGTGGAAACGGTGCAGGCGCCCGACGGCGGCTCAGCCACGCTGGAGCTGCGGATCAGGGCGTTGTAGTCGAACGAGAAGAACGTGCCCGAGCCGATGTCCATGCGCGTGAGCATGTCGAAACCGCCGGCGCTGGACTTGATGGAGGTGCGGCCCAGCGAAAGGGCGCCCAGGCGCATTCTGCCGCTGGCCGCCGACTGGAAGTCGGCTTCCGTGAAGCCGCGGTCCCGGCAGGTGCGGCCCGTACGGGCGACGGAGATCGAAACGAAATTGCTCACCACGCCGTTGCCGCCGTTCTGGCGGATTACCAGCGGCACGGCGCAGCCTTCCACGCCATCGGGCACGGTGAAGTTCACCTGGTCCAGGCCGGTGAAGCCGGGTGTCCGGCCCGCGTACAGGACAGGCGCCGTCTTGCCCCCGATGAACACCTCCACCTGGGCCAGATTCGGGATGGCCCCGGCCGCGCCGTTGATGTCTTCGCTGGCCGTGGTTCCGCCCAAACCGTTCATCCAGATGACACCGGCCCCGCCAGGGTTCAGTGCCGTCGTGAAGGTGACGGCCGTGTAGTTGGGATCGGTCACCACGCCCGGGCCGGTGCCCGCGCTGTTCAAGGTGTAGATGCCGGGGGCGTAGCGGACGACAGCCACCGGAAAGGGCGCGCTCGGCGTATCGTTCACGAGAACGACGACGTTGGCCTGCGCCGTCAAGGGTACGTTCGAAGGCATGATGGCCGCCACCTGCTTGCTGGAGGTGTAGATCATGGGGGCGTCGTAGTTCGTGCCGCTCACTGTGATCCGGACGCGCGTGCCGGACAGGCCGGCCGCCGTGGGCCTCGGGGCGCCGGCTTGCACCAGTGTGGCCGGCCCCAGATTACTGCCGAAGATGGTGAAGATGGAGCCCTGCGCAATCCCGGAACCTGGCAGACCCTTGGCCGCGTAGCTGGCGGCATTGGTGACGTTGGTGATGGCTGGAGCCTGCGCCTGCGCGAAAGTTGCGCATGCAAGCGCGGAAGATAGTAAGAATAGTTTCGTTTTCATAGCTGAACCGGATGGATTCCCTCTCGAGAACGCCATCCTAATCATGCTAACGCGACAACATGCGAATGCAAGGATCAAAACACTTCCTCACCACAAAGTGAGGTCTTTTCCCTACGTTCCGGCGGTTGAATCCTTAGGCGCGATGCCGAGTGATTTCATCTTTCGGTACAGATTGCTGCGTTCGAGACCCAGCAGCTCGGCCGCGCGCGTCATGTTGCCGCCCGCCTCATCGAGCTTGCGGCTGATGTAGTCCCGCTCAGCCGCTTCGCGGTAGTCGTGCAGCGAGGTGAAATGATCGGCCGGACGGGTTTCGGCGCTCGTCTTCCGTGGAGCCAGAGGAGGCAGATGGCGAGCGTCGATGCGCACCTGCGGGTTCATGATGACGATGCGCTCCATCAGATTCTTCAGCTCGCGCACGTTGCCGGGCCAATGATACTCGCTGAGCGCCTGCAGGGCTTCCGCCGTAAGCTCCTTCCGCTTCCGGCCGTAGGCGTGCGTGAACTCGCTCAAGAAGTGTTCGGCCAGCAGCGGCACATCCTCCAGCCGTTCGCGCAGGGGCGGAACGTGGAAGGGTACGACGTTCAAGCGGTAGAAAAGGTCTTCGCGGAAGTTGCCCCGCTCGATCTCCACCTGCAGGTTTTTGTTGGTGGCGGCGACCACGCGGACGTCAACTTGAATGGAGTGGTTCGCGCCGACGGGCTCGAAACGCTGCTCTTCCAGCGCGCGCAGCACCTTGGCCTGGGTTTTCAAGCTCATGTCGCCCACCTCATCGAGAAACAGCGTCCCGCCGTCGGCCTTCTGAAACTTTCCCGTCTTGTCCTCGCTGGCCCCGGTGAAGCTGCCTTTGCGATGGCCGAACAGCTCGCTTTCGATCAGTTCCTCGGGAATGGCGGCGCAGTTCACTTCTACGAATGGAGCATGGGAGCGCGGGCTGAGCTTGTGTATGGACTGCGCCACCAGTTCCTTGCCGGTGCCGGACTCGCCAAACACCAGGACGCGTCCATTGGTGCCGGCCATAAGCGAAAGCTGCTGGCGGAGCGCCTTCATGGACACGCTGCCGCCGATGATGGTGTGGCTGTTGCGGGAGTCCTCGCGCAGCGACGCCAGTTCCCGGCTGAGGCGCTTCTGGTGGAGCGCGTTCTTGACGACGACAATCACCTTCTCAATGGTGAGCGGCTTTTCCAGAAAGTCGAAGGCGCCGAGTTTGGTGGCGCGAACGGCCGTTTCGATATTGCCGTGGCCGGAGATAACGACCACCGAGGGGCGGTCCATCGCCGGTATCTCCTCGATCCGCTCAAGCGTGGCCAGGCCGTCGATGCCCGGCAGCCAGATGTCCAGCAGCACCAGGTCGTAATTATCGCGGCCAAGAGCTTCCAGGCAGGCCTCGCCGCTGGCGGCGGCATGGGATTGGAATCCCTCGTCGGCCAACACCCCGGCCAGTGACTGGCGGATGCCAGGTTCATCGTCGACGATGAGAATGCGCGGCCGTTTCACGTCTACCAACTATTGTGGCAGGCGGCAGGCAAACTTAGCACTCTTTTGTCGCGGTCCGCGTAGCGGTGTCCCGGCGGCGCTACTTGCTCTGGAGCGATTCGATGTAGGACACCAGGTTGTGAATGCGCATCTTGCTGATGGATTCATTCGAGCTGAGCGACCGGAAGATGTCGCCCCACACCGGCATCTCTTTCGAGCCGTGAGCGGCAGAAGCCAGCGGATCGCCCATGATGATGTTCTTCACGGCGACGGCGGGGAACTTTCCGGAGTTCTTGCGGGCCAGTATGGTCAGGTCCGTGGGCGTTTTCCGTAACGCCTGCGCCGCGGGCCCGGCGCCCTTGGCGTCCTTGCCATGGCAGGCGGCGCAGTAGGAAACGAACATGCCTTTGCCCGACGTGGGATCCGACTGGCCCGCCGGGACCGATTTAATATTGGGTTTATTCTGCGCCAGGCCGAGCGAAGCGGCCAGGAACAGGATGGGGATGGCGAGTGTTCGGCGAAGCATAACGGTTAAATCTCCCACTCGTGCGAATGCACGTTGCGGGCCATGAAAAGCGTTGGAAAAGCGCGGAGAAACACGTCAACTTCGCCGGGAAACCGGGGTGCGCGCGGGGTGCATTCACACTCCCTGCGAGTGGAACGCGTGAGACAGCGCGAGATTCCGCTTCGAGGAGTTACGCAACCAAGGGTCTCATCCGTTATAATTCCCGCACGATGAGACGACGACTCCTCCGACCCGCCCTGCTATGCGCCACGCTTTGGACCGCCGCCGTCTGCCAGGCGCAGGTCACCGTACTCGAGAACGCCACGCTGATTGACGGCACCGGAAGACCTCCGGTGGCCAACTCGACCGTGGTGATCACCAACGGCCGGATCACCTACGCCGGGCCAAAGGCGCAAGCCAAGGTTCCGGGCGGCGCGGCCCGTGTGAACGTGGCGGGCAAATTTATCGTGCCGGGCGTGATCAACCTGCACGGCCACCTCGGCGCAACCAAGGGATTGGTGCAGGACAACAAGAATTACACCCGCGAGAACACCTTTCACCAGTTGAAGACCTATGCGAACTACGGCGTCACCTCCGTGGTGAGCATGGGCAGCGACCAGCCGCTGATTCTGGACATCCGCCGTGAGCAGCGGGCGACGGGCCGTCCGAAGGAGGCGCGCGTGTTCACCGCGTTTCGCGGCTTCACCGGACCGGGCGGCTATCCCACCAAGGCCCCGGGCATGAAAGGCGTGCCGTACGAGGTGTCCACGCCGGCGCAAGTGGAAAAGGCGCTGGATGAGTTGGCCTCGCGCCATGTGGATCTGGTGAAGGTGTGGGTGGACGATCACCTGGGCAAGGAGCAGAAGATTCCCATTCCCCTGGTGAAGGTGATTATTTCCGGCGCGAAGAAGCGCGGACTGAACACCGCTGCGCACATCTTTTATTACGACGACGCCAAGGCTTTGGCCGAGGGTGGGCTGTACGGGCTGGCGCACAGCGTGCGCGACAAGGAAGTGGACGCCGCCTTCATCGCCAGCATGAAAAAGAGTGGCACATGGCAGGCGGCGGCGACCTTCACGCGCGAGCTGTCCATGTTCGTTTACGCGCAGCCGCCGCAATGGCTGGACGATCCATTCTTCACTCCGTCGGTGTCGCCGGAGACGCGGGCCACGCTGAAGAGCGCGGCCTATGCGAAGAACGTGGCGGCGAACCCGGAAAACATGCTCTACAAGGGCTTTCTGAAAACGGCGCAGAAAAACCTGAAGAAACTCGCCGATGCTGGCGTGCCTTACGGTTTCGGCACCGATACCGGGCCGCCCGCGCGCATTCAGGGGTTTTTTGAACACTTGGAGATGCAACTGATGGCCGAAGCCGGGCTGACGCCGCAGCAGATCATCACCTCGTGGTCGAAAAGCGCGGCGCAGTGGCTGGGCGCATCGAAGGATCTGGGCACGGCCGAGGCCGGGCACTGGGCGGACCTGGTGGTGACGGCGAAGAATCCTCTGACCGACATCAACAATATGCGGACGATCGAGCAGGTGTACATCGGCGGCAACCGCGTGCGATAGCCGCCCGGCCCTGGGCCCCTGGACGCTAACGCTTCCAGTGCATCCGGGCGAACTTGAGGAACTGCTCCCAGTCGTAGGCCGTGACGTCGTGCTTGCCGCGGCGGACGTGGTAGCCGATCGTGCCCATCACCGGCTGCTCGATGCCGGGCATCTCCGTGGCGGGCAGGCCGGAAAGTCCGAATAGTTTGTAGGCGGGCGTGGCGGCGGCGGCGGAGAGGAATTCGCCCTTCGGGTCGGCCCACCTGTCCTCGACGGCGCTGGCGACATACACCGGACGTGGGGCCATGAGCGCGATCAGCATGTGCTGGTCAAACGGCATGGCCGCCTCGTTCGAGCTGTACTGCTTGAAATTGCCCGCGAACCAGTGGGGGAAGCTCTTGTTCAGGTGCCGGACCTCCTCGCCGTAGATGCGCCGGCTGAGAGCGGCGCCGCCCGCGCCGGAGTCGTTCGAAATGACGATGGAAAAGCGCGGATCAATGGCTCCGGCCCACAGCGACGTCTTGCCGAGACGGGAGTGGCCCAGGACGGCGACGCGCTTGGCGTCGGCGCCCGGATCGGTTTCCAGGTAATCGAGGGCGCGCGACAGACCCCAGGCCCAGGCGGCGATGGAGCCCCATTCGCTGGCCGCCGGCCGTGTTTGGCCGGGCTTGTAGAACAGCGGATGGACGCCGTTCTGGAAACCGTCGTCAAAGTCGGGATCGATGTCGCCGTAGTAAATGGAGGCCACGCCGTAGCCGGCCGCGAGTATGGCTGGGATATCCCATCGCGAAGCGGCGGCGGCGCGTTTGGACTCATCGGAACGGTTGCCGGGAATATTGCGCATCCAGGACCGTGTGATGTGAACCGCCGGGTCGTCCGTGATGGCGTGGTTGCCCTGGAAGTTCAGTCCGAGGAAGACGGGCGCCTTGCCCTTCACGCCCGCGGGCAGGTAGAGCAGAATCTCCATTTTCGGTGCATTCGGGCCCTTTGCAAAGGCCACCTGAACCTGTTTGCGGCGGGCTTTGCCGTCGAACGCCTCACCCTGCTCGAGCACCTCGAAGCTCATGTCCTTGGGACGCCCGGGAGCAACGCCGAACATCTGATTCTCAAACAGATGGAGAATTTCGGGGCGGCGCTTCGAGGTCCAATCCCGGGAGGTCTTTGCCTCGCCGAGCAGATCGGGCAGTTGGTAGGCGCCCACTTTGGACTCGTCGTAGTTGGCGTCGGGCGGTTGGGCCAGGCAGAGCGAGGCGAGGAACAGGGCTGTGGCAAAGCGCATGGATCAAGCCTTTCGTTCGAGTAGATAGACGCAGTTTTCCAGGCGGGCGTTGCCGTCCACGCTGACGGCGAAACGCCGTGGCTGGATCTGGCCGCGTGAATAGGAGCCGCTCCAGAGCGAGCCGCCGGCGAAGTCGCCGTCCTTGCGCAGGGCGTAGAAATTCAGGTCGAACTGGCCGAGTTTCGCGGGGTCGTTGCTGTAGTTGCGGGCGACGCGCTTCAGGCAGTCCAGCACGGCATCCTTGGCGCTCATGCCGTGGCGCATGTTTTCGACAACTGTGTGGGCTCCGGCGACGCGGATGTTCTCCTCGCCGCGTCCGGTGGAGCCGGCCGCTCCGTGGTCCTGGTCCACGAACAGCCCGGCGCCGATGATGGGCGAATCGCCGACACGGCCGGGCAACTTCCATGCCAGGCCGCTGGTGGTGGTGACACCCGACATCTCGCCCTTGCCGTTCAAGGTGAGGCAGTTAATGGTGCCCGTGAGGGGGTGCATGGCCATCTCCCAGGCCCAGGCGAGGAACTCGGGACTTTCGCCGGGGTAGCGCTGCTGGAGCCAGGCGCGGGGTGCGTTGCCTGCGCCCGCGGGCGCGTCCAGCCCCGGGCCCCAGTTGTTGTGGCCGCGCGGGTCGCGCAAGGACTCCTTCCAGATCAGCCACGCTTTGCGCGACTTTTCGGTGAGCAGTTCCTCCTCCTGGAAGCCGTGCGCCCGTGCGAAGCGCAGCGCGCCTTCGCCCGCCAGCATGATGTGGTCCGTGCGTTCCATCACCAGCTTCGCCACCTTCGACGGCGTCTTGATGCCCCGCATGGAGGCAACCGAGCCGGCCCGGCGCGTGGGCCCGTGCATGACGCTGGCGTCCAGTTCGACAATGCCCTCCTCGTTGGGCAGGCCGCCGTAGCCCACCGAGTTGTCCTCGGGATCCTCCTCCTGGATGTTCACGCCGGAGATGGCTGCGTCCAGCGTGTCGTAGTTGCGCTGCTTCATCAGCGTGACGGCCAGCGTTACGGCGCGCAGGCCGTTGCTGGAGGCTATGGAGATGAACCTGCCGCCGGAGGATTGGGCCGGCGCCTGCGGCGCGGCGGCCAGCACGGCCGGCGAAAGGAACCAGTTACGCCTGGAAATCATGGGAAAAAGCATAGCAGGCGGCTGGAGCCATGACACGCTTGGTACACTCGAAACCATGTGGCGCGTGATGTTGCTCGCTTGCCTTGTCGCGCTCTGTGCGTTCCCGCAAAAGAAGAAGCCGAAGGGCAAGGAGGGCGCCGGACCGGATCTTGTCGTAGTGAAAATGGAGGTGCGCCGCGAACAGAACATGATTGTCTTTGACGGCGTCGTGCGCAATGGTTCCGATCACGCGTTCAAGGGCATTGTGTTGTATTTTGAGTTTCTCGACGCCGACGACAAGCTGATCTCCCGGAGGAGCATCGAGGTGACCAGACTGCCCGTGGAGCCTGGCGAAGAGGGCGTGGTGGAGGCGCAAACCAACGCGCAGGCGCGCATGGTGAGCTACCGCCTGGACGCCGAGGATAAGGACGGCCGCTATCTGACGCTGGACCGGGCCGGGCCGTTCGTGATCGAGTAAACCTCCCCGCATTCAGCCACCCACTTTTTGCAAATCTTTCACAACTTCCCAACGACCTTTGTGGCAACACGCCCTAGGATCGGAGTTGTGATGATGTCCAACAGTCTCTATCAGGATTCCCACTGCGTGGTGGACTTTACGCTAGCCAGATTGTGGGTGGACCGCCGGGCCGTGACGCTGACCCGCAAGGAATATGATCTGCTGTCGGCCCTGACGGCCAACGCCGGGGAGATCGTGCCGCGCGGTGTTCTGTTGCGAACCGTGTGGGGCTATGGACCGGACATTCGCACGCGGACGCTCGACGTGCACATCCGGCGGCTGCGGAGGAAACTGGGCGGCTACGGCGAGCAGTACATCGAAACCATCTTCGGCGTGGGCTACCGCTTCCAGCCGTGGCGTGAGCCGAAACCGTTCGCCGCCGAACCGCACATGCTGCGCGCCTCGGCCTGAGCCATCCAACGGGAGGGGCGCGCCAAGATGGGCGGCGTCCGGTTCGAGGCCGGCGGAGGGCAGTTGGTACAATACAAACTCCCCTCATGCAACAAACCATCTCCCCGGCGCGGCGGCTGGAAGGTACGATTCGCCTGCCGGGCGACAAGAGTATTTCGCACCGTTACGGCATTCTCGCCGCCATCGCCGAAGGCCCCAGCACGATTCATCACTATTCGACAGGCGCCGACTGCCAGTCCACGCTCGGCTGCATGCGCGCGCTGGGCGTGCCCATCACGCGGCGGGAGGATGGCGCCGTCGTCATTGAAGGGCGCGGCCTGCGCGGATTGCAGGCGCCGCCGGACGATCTGGACGCGGGCAACTCCGGCTCCACCATCCGCATGTTGAGCGGCGTGCTGGCGGCCCAGGCGTTCACGTCGCGCATCGCGGGCGACGAATCGTTATCACGCCGTCCGATGGACCGCATCATGAAGCCCCTCTCGTTGATGGGCGCCGAAATGGAGGCGGTGGACGGCCGCTTTCCTCCGCTCACCATCCATGGCCGCCCGTTGCGGGCGATGCGCTATGAGCCGCCGATGGCCTCGGCGCAGGTGAAGACATGCGTGCTGATGGCCGGACTGTACGCCGAGGGCGAAACGACGGTGGTGGAAAAGGTGGGCACGCGCGACCACACCGAACTGGCGCTGCGCGAGTTCGGCGCGGACATTCAGACCTCCGGCGGCGTGATCACGGTGAAGGGGCCCGCGGTGTTACGCGGCAAAGAACTGGCCGTGCCGGGTGATCTCAGCTCGGCGGCGTTCTTCCTGGTGGCCGCGGCGATTCTGCCCGGATCGAAACTGCTGATCCAGGGCGTTGGATTGAATCCCTCGCGCTCGGCGCTGTTGGACTGGCTGGTGGCCGCGGGCGTGAACCTGCGCGTAAACAACCTGGCGGAGGTTTCCGGCGAGCTGGTTGGCGACCTGCAGGTTACCGGTGGCGAGATCAAAGGTGGCATCATCCGCGGGGCGGCCTCGGCGGCGCTGATCGACGAGATTCCGGTGTTGAGCGTGCTGGGCGCGATCAGCCGCGACGGCCTCGTGGTGAAGGACGCGAAGGAGTTGCGCGTAAAGGAAACCGACCGCATCGCGACCGTGGCCGGAAACATGCGGCGCATGGGCGTGAACATCGAAGAGTATGAGGATGGCTTCCGCGTTCCCGGCAAACAGAAGTTCCGCGCGGCGCAGGTGGACAGCTTCGGTGACCACAGGATCGCGATGGCCTTCGCCGTTGCCAGCCTTGCGGCCGGCGGCGAAACCACAGTGCTAAACGCCGAAGCGGCCAGCGTGTCGTTCCCGGAGTTTTACGCTACACTGCGGCAGATCACCGTGTAACGGCGGTCCAACGGGAGCCACTGTCATGCCGACGCCCGATCTCACTCTGGAGGGGCTGGTCCACGATCTGCGGAACGTGCTGGAAACCATCTCGGACGCCGCCGACGTGATCTCGGCTGACCCGAAACACGCCCGTCTGGCGGGCGCCATCCGGCGCAGCGTGCAGCGCGGAACGCGCATGTTGACGAGCTTCCATGAAAGCTCGCTCGCCCAGCTCGACCTCGACATCATTCTCGACATGGCCATCGAGTGCTCGCGCGATTTCATGCAGGCCGTGAAGGGGCCTTCGATCGAGTTCACGAGGCAGATCGACTCCGGCGTACGCCTGCGCGGCAATCCGGCCGCGTGGGAGCGCGTCTTCACGAATCTGTTCCTGAACGCTGGCCAGGCGATGGAGGGCGACGGCGCGGTCTCGATCACCGCGCGCTTGTCCGAGCCGGGGCTGGAGGTCGTGGTGGAGGACAACGGTCCGGGCATATCGCCCAAGATTCTTCCGCGCATCTTCGAGCCTCACTTCTCCACGCGCGCCAAACGGAGCGGTCTGGGCCTGCACATTGTCCGCACCATCGTCGTCGAGCACGGCGGCGAGATCACCGCGTCGAACAGGCCCAGTGGCCAGGGCGCGATGTTCCGCATCAGCCTGCCGCGCGTATAGCCAACACGAGCCCTCGGCCGTGCCTTTTAATATCCGGCGGGGCGCGCGCCACTTCGCTACCATAGTCGGTTCGGCAATGCTGCTGGGCATACTCATCTGGGCGGTGGCCGCGATCACGGCGGCGTTGTTTCTGGCGCGGTCTTGGTTTCCGGCGGCGATCAGTGAACACGCGCGGGCCTTCGATACGCAGTTCCATCTGACGCTGGCCATGACCGGCGCCATGTTCCTTCTGGCGCAGTTGCTGTTGGGCATTGCGATTCTCCGCGCCCGGCGGCGGACAAAGGCGGAATATTCGGAAGGCAACACACGCTGGGAGATCGCCTGGACGCTGGCGACGGCGGCGCTGTTTCTGGGTGCGATGGCGTGGTCCACGCCGGTGTTCACGGCGGTGCACCTGGGCAGGCCCCGGCCAGGTGCTTTGCGCGTGGAAGCGCTCGCCAAACAGTTTTCCTGGAACTTCCGCTATCCCGGGCCGGACGGACGCTATGCGCGTCTGGACCTGAAGCAGATCAACGACGCCGGAGGAAACCCGTTCGGGGCCGATGAGCGCGACTCCGCGGGCAAGGACGACATCGTGACCGCTGCGCTGCGCATCCCAGCCGGACGCGACGTGGAGCTGATCCTGCGCGGGCGCGACGTGATTCACAACTTCTTCGTGCGCGAGCTGCGCCTGAAACAGGACGTGGTGCCGGGCATGCTCATTCCTCTGCGATTCCGCGCCGACGTGCCGGGGACGTACGAGGTGGCCTGTTCGGAGCTGTGCGGGCTGGGCCATCACCTGATGCGAACGGTGGTGATCGTGATGCCTCCGGGAGAGTTCGCGGCCTGGGAGCGTGACGCGCAGGCGCAGTTGCGGCAGGAGTAAGGGCAATCATGCTGGGACGCATTTTTTCGACCGATCATAAGGTCATC
Organism: Bryobacterales bacterium; assembly: GCA_020847045.1. Classification (GTDB taxonomy): domain Bacteria; phylum Acidobacteriota; class Terriglobia; order Bryobacterales; family Bryobacteraceae; genus JAFLBB01. The sequence goes on from JADLCT010000092.1 coordinate 26,935, forward strand.
GGCAAGCAGTATTACTTCCTGGGGCTGGCCAGCGTGCTGATCGGCCTGGCGCTCAGCGTCTTCATGCGCCTCCACCTGATCTATCCGGACCAGAAGGTGAAACTCTTCGAATGGCTGTGGCCCGTGGGGGCGGCGGGCGGCATCATGACCCCGGAACTCTATCTGTCGATCATGACGATGCACGGCACGTTGATGGTGTTCTTCGTTCTGACCACGGTGCCGCAGGGCGGCTTCGGCAACTACTTCCTGCCCATCCAGATCGGGGCCTCGGACATGGCGTTTCCACGGTTGAACGCCCTGAGCTTCTGGATCACGCTGACGGCGCTTCTGGTGCTGCTGGGCGCGTTTTTCGCTCCGGGCGGCGCGCCGCTGGGGGGCTGGACGGCCTATCCTCCGCTTTCGGCGGTGGGACAGATCGCAGGACCGGGGCAAGGCGACGGCATGGACATGTGGATCCTGTCGGTGGCCCTGTTTTCGATCGCCTCGCTGCTCACCTCGATCAACTTCATCGCCACCGTGATCGAACTGCGCGTGCCGGGGATGACTCTGGACCGCATGCCGCTGACGGTGTGGGCCTGGTTCACGACGGCGATCATCAGTCTGCTGGCCTTCGCCGTGCTTCTGGCGGCCGGACTGCTTCTGCTGCTGGACCGCTGGGGTGGAACCAGCTTTTTCCTGCCGGCCGGACTGGTGGTGAGCGACCGCGCGCTGAATCACAGCGGCGGTTCGCCCCTGCTGTGGCAGCACCTGTTCTGGTTCTTCGGCCACCCCGAGGTGTACATCGCCATACTGCCGGGCATGGGCCTGGTGTCCACCATTCTCAGCGTGAACGCGCGGCGGCCCGTGTTCGGCTACAAGGCCATGGTGGGAGCCATGCTGACGATCGCCTTCCTGGGCTTTGCCGTCTGGGGCCATCACATGTTCATCAGCGGAATGAGCCCCTATTCGGCCATCGCATTTTCGGTTCTGACCTTGACCGTGGGCGTGCCCAGCGCCATCAAGACGTTCAACTGGCTGGGGACGCTGTGGGGAGGGCGGTTGCGTCTGAATGTGGCCATGCTGTTCGCCCTGGGATTTGTATCTGTGTTCGTGGCGGGCGGCATCACGGGAGTCTTCCTGGGCCAGCCGGCCATGGATCTTTACCTGCACGACACCTACTTCGTGGTTGGCCATTTCCACCTCATCATGGGCGTGGCGGCGGTGTTCGCCATGTTCGCCGGAACCTATTACTGGTTCCCGAAAATGTTCGGACGGATGATGAACGAGACGCTGGGAAAAATTCACTTCTACATCACCTTCCTGGGCGTCTATGGAATCTTCGTCCCCATGCACGTGGCCGGATTGGCGGGCAATCCCCGGCGCTACCCGGACTTCAAGGAGTTCGAGTTTCTTTCGGACCTGACGTGGATTCACACCTTCATTTCGCACTCCTCTTTCACGGTGGCGGCCGCACAACTGCTGTTCCTGTTCAACCTGTTCTGGAGTCTGTGGCGGGGAGCGCGGGCGTCCGTCAATCCGTGGGAGGCGACCACGCTCGAGTGGAGCGTGCCTTCCCCGCCGCCCCATGACAATTTCGGTGGAGCGGCCGTGACGGTGGTGCGTGGTGCCTACGAGTTCAGCGTGCCGGGGCGGGAGAGCGATTTCGCCATGCAGGCCGGGGAGGGAACGCCATGAGCGCGACCGCGCGGACTCTTCCGGCCAGGGTTGCGGCGACGGGCGCGATGCTCGCCTCCGGCGCGATGGTCACGTTGTTCTCCGCGCTGGCCAGTGCGCTGGTGATCCGGCGCGGACTGGGCGGCGATTGGACGGCGGTGGCCCTGCCGGATGTGGTGTGGCTGAATACGGCAGTTCTGGCGGCGTCGGGCGTGGCTGTGGAGAAACGGCGCTGGGGCGCGGCGGCTCTGCTGGGCACGGTGTTTCTGGCCGGTCAGGCGACGGCCTGGCGGTCGTTCACGGCGGATCTGGCCAGCGGTCCGGCGGCGGCGTTCTTTTATGTACTGACCGGGGTGCATGGCGTGCACGTGCTAGGTGGAGTGGCGGCGCTGCTGGTGAACTGGAAGCGCGCGGCACCGGGGTCGGTAGCCGCTATGCGGATCTACTGGCACACGCTGGGGGGATTGTGGATGGTGGTGCTATGTCTGTTGCTGTGGGCCCGCGGATAACCTCGCCGAATAAGCTCGGCATGTGGCTGTTCCTGGTGAGCGATGCGCTCACCTTCACAACCTTGATCCTCTGCTACGCCTTTGTACGCATCTCCTCTCCCGCATGGCCTCACCCGTTCGAGTTTGCCCCGGGCATTCTCTTCGCAACGCTGATGACCTTCGTGCTGCTCACATCGAGCCTGACAATGGCCGCTGGCGTTGGCGCGATGCGCGAGGGCCGGCGGAACGGCGCAGCGGCGTGGATCGCGGCCACCATCGCGTGCGGGGCGCTGTTCATCGCTCTGCACCTCACCGAGTGGCGTCATCTGATCGCCATGGGCGTGACCCCGAGCGCCAACCCGTGGGGCGTGCCCCTGTTTGGCGCGGTATTTTTCGGGCTTACCGGACTGCACATGGCACACGTGGCGAGCGGGATTGTATATCTGGCCATTCTGGGGGCGGGCGCGCGATCGGGCCGCTTCTCCGCCGGCGATGTCGAGGTGGGCGGTCTCTACTGGCACTTCGTGGACCTGGTTTGGATGTTCCTCTTCCCGCTTCTGTATCTGACGGCGGTGAAGCCATGAAGCCTTACTTCGGCGCGTGGGGATTTCTGTTGAGCCTGACGGCGATCGAGGTGGCGCTGGCCTACCGCCACACGCCCCCTGTGATGATGCTCACCGTGCTGCTGGCGTTGTCGTTTCTGAAGGCGGGCGCGATAGTAACGCGGTTCATGCACATAGCCGGGGAGGGGGCGCGTCTGGCCTGGCTGGTGCTGCCAGCCTTCTTCTTTATTGGCCTGATCCTGCTGGGGATTCTGGGCGACGCAGGCCCGGCCGCGTACGGGGCTGCCCAATGACGAGCGCCGTGCCTGGAGCGATGGCCCTGCTGCAATGCGTCCAATGCGCCCGCTCGGCGGAGGCCCTTGGCCTGGCTCAATTGGCAGTGCTGTGGAACGGCATGTGGGTGCTCCTTCTGCCGCCGCTGGCTGTGTTCGGACTCATTCTCTGGCTCTTATGGCGGAGAGCGCGTCAGGCCGACGTAGGCACGGCGATAGGAAGCGACTCACGCGCCGGAGCACGCTTGTAATTCTGCTTCCAGTTCATCCAGGCCAGGCTGATGATGCGGACCACCTCGGAGCTGTCGAATGGACGGGCGAGCACGTCGTATCCGCCGCGGTTCAGAACGTCGGACCACAAAATGTCGTCGGCGTCCGGGGCCGTTACAATCACGTTGGGCGGCGCCGGCAGATCCAGCACACCCTGCAGCAGATCCTGCCAGCCGCCATCGGGGAGCTTGTGCTCGCAGACGACGACCGCCGTGTGGAGCTCGCGAAGACGTCGCAGCGCGTCATAACAACTGCCGGCGGTCTCCAGTTTCCAGTTCGTGTGTCCGAAGATGTGAATCAGCCGGTTTTGCGCTTCGGCTGAGGGTGTGACGGAGAGCACGGTGACGGTACTATCCGTCGGGCGGGGCGAAGGTGGTGTGGATCGGTTCATCAAATCAACCTCCCGCTCGTTAAACCATGATCTACCTGCATCATGAGCTTCCGAAGGCGGTACGTCAAGATATTTTCGACAAAAACAGGATCAAAATTTAGTTACTAAATTCAATTTTTTCAAGGCAATCGCTTACCTGCTCGATACCTCAGGAGCGACCGGACAGGGAGA
>JADLCT010000093.1 GCA_020847045.1 Bryobacterales bacterium
AGGACAACAGCCGTGCCGAAGTCGGCCAGAAGAATCATGCCGGTGATGACGACGAGAGGGATCGACACCTGCGTGAGCGTATGGCGCGAATTTACCGAGCCGATGCGCGTGGACGCCATCCAGGCTATGAAGACGATCAGCGCGGGCTTGGCCAGTTCACTGGGTTGGAAGTTGGTGAAGCCCAGATGGATCCAGCGGTGACTGCGGGCATCCAGGAAGTAGGCGGCCAGCAGAAGCACCAGCGTGATGCCCAGTCCCATGAACGCCTTGGACGGCGAGAAGAACTTTCGGTAGTCCTGCAGCATGAAGATGACCATGGCGCCGAATCCCAGTAGCGCCGCCAGGAACTGGCGCACGATGAAATAGGTGCTCTCCTCTTTGTAGCGGAGCGGGGCGATGACCGAGCTGGCGCTGAACACCATCACGAGTCCGAACGCCACCATGGCCAGCACCGTGAAAAACAGAATCCAATCCATGCGTCCACGCGCCATAGTGTTACCTCCTCGTCTCCCGTTCTCCGTCCAAATTCCGCACCAGGGCCTTGAAGACACAGCCGCGGTGTTCATAGCTCGTAAACTGATCGAAGCTTGCGCAGGCGGGGGCGAGCAGAACCACGTCACCCGGCTGGGCGTGGCCGGCGGCGTGTGCCACGGCGGCCTCCATCGTGCCGCAGGCTACCTGAGGAATTTCTGACAACTGGCCGGCGATCTTTTCCGCCGCCGAGCCGATCAACAATTCCCCGGCCACGTGGCCGCGCAGGGCTTCGGCCAGCGGGCGGTAGTCACTGTCCTTGTCCTTGCCGCCGAGGATGATCCACAAACGGTTATCGAACGCCTCCACGGCTTTCAATGCGGCGTCCACGTTGGTGGCTTTCGAGTCGTTATACCAGGCCACGCCGTTAAGTTCGCGCACGAATTCGAGGCGGTGCTCCACGCCGGGGAAGCTCTTGACCGCCGCCGCGATCTGTTCGAGAGTGGCGCCAGCCAGGTGGGCCGCCGCCGCCGCCGCCAGCACGTTCTGGATGTTATGGCGTCCGCGCAAGGGGATGCCGGACACAGGCATCACAGGATCGCCGTCCAGCACGATCATGCCGTCCCGCACATACAATCCCGGCGCCACGGGACGCTCCATGCTGAACCACACGGGCCAGCCAGGGGTGAGCGCCGAGTATCCTGCGCAGATTTCGTCGTCGGCGTTCAGCACGGCGAAGCTGCCCTCGCGTTGCGTGGCGAACAGCCTGCCTTTGGCGGCCTGGTAGGCGGCCATCGTTTTGTGCCGGTCCAGGTGATCGGGCGTCACGTTCAGGCACACGCCGATCTTCGCCGAGAAATGCGATGCCGTCTCCAGTTGGAAGCTCGACAATTCGAGCACCAGCCAGGTGTCCTCATTGGAGGCGCCCACCAGCACCGATGGTGGAGTGCCGATGTTGCCGCCCACGATGGCGTCGATGCCGCTGTGTTGCAGGATGTGGCCGATCAGCGCCGTGACGGTGGTCTTACCGTTCGAGCCGGTGATGCCGATGATGGGCCCGGTGAGGAAGTAGCTCGCCAGTTCGAGTTCGCCGATCACGGGTGTGCCCCGTCCACGCGCCGCGGTGACGATGTCCAGATCGTCCGGCACGCCGGGGGAGAGCACCACAATGTCCTGGCCGAGTGTTGGGTCCTCGGACTGCGGCACAAACCGGACTCCCGCGAGAGCGGTGCGCACGTGTTCCTCCAGGGAACCGAATGGTTTCATGTCGCTGGCCGTCACCAGGGCGCCCTGCGCACGCAACAGCGACACCGCGCCGAGGCCGGATTTCGCCATCCCCAGCACGGCTGCCCGCGCGCCCTGTAACTCGACTCCCGCGACCTTCACCATGCCTCCTAACGCAGCTTCAACGTCGTCAGCGCGAACAGCGCCATCACCAGACCGGTGATCCAGAACCGCGTAATCACCTTGGCCTCATCCCAGCCCAACTGCTCGAAATGGTGATGCAGCGGAGCCATCAGGAACAGGCGCCGCCCGCGAAACCGCACGCTGGCCACCTGCAAAATCACCGACAGCACCTCCACCACATACACGCCACCCAAAAACGGAAGCAGCAGTTCCTGTTTGATGAGCACTGCCACCGTTCCCAGCCCTCCGCCCAGGGCGAGCGAGCCGACGTCGCCCATGAAGATCTCCGCCGGGTGGGCGTTGTACCAGAGAAAGCCCAGCACGGCGCCCGTCGTCGCCGCGCAAAAAATACTCAACTCGGCCGCGCCCGGCAGGCGCACCAGTTCGAGATACGTGGACAGTTCGCGGTGGCCGCTCACATAGCAGAGCACCGTCATGGCGCCGGCGGCGATGATCATCAGGCCGCTGGCCAGTCCATCCAGCCCGTCGGTGAGGTTCACCGCGTTGGCCGAACCCACCAGCACGAACAGCAGGAAGCCGAAGAAGAAGATGAACGCCAGCGGATAGGTGAAGGGCGAACCGAGCAGCGAGTCCACCAGCAGATCCGGCTTCAGCGATTTGAAGAACGGCACGTTCATCGCCGTGCTGTATTGCCCGCGCGCGTGCAGCAGCAGCAGGAAGACGCCGATCACCGTCGCCGGCAGACACTGCAGGGCGAACTTGGCGGCGGCCGTCAGCCCCAGGTTCCTCTTCTTGGTCACCTTCGTATAGTCGTCGGCGAATCCGATGGCGCCGTAACTCAGTAACCCAAACAGGGCGATCCACACATATGGGTTGCGCAGATTGGCCCACAGCAGCGTCGGGACGACGATGGAGACGATGATGAGCAGACCGCCCATCGTCGGCGTGCCGGCTTTCTTCTGGTGCGAGCGGGGCCCTTCCTCGCGGATGTACTGCGTGAACTGAAAGCGCCGCAGACGTGAAATCAACACCGGTCCGGCGATCCAACTGATGAGCAGAGCCGTCAACGCCGCGAAAGCCGTGCGGGAGGTGACGTAGCCGAACAAACGCAGGGGTCCCCACACGGGCGCAAGCAGTTCGAACAGGAGCCAGTAGAGCATCGCTAGGGGCGCGCCTCCTTGCGATAACCGAACGAGCGGAGAATGCGGCGCGCCGTTTCGCGGTCGTCAAACGGCAGCTTGACCCCCTTGATCTCCTGAAAACGCTCATGGCCTTTCCCGGCAATCACGATCAAATCCCGCGGGCCCGCTTCCTCGATGGCTCGCCGGATGGCGCGTTCACGGTCCGGTTCGCACAGATGCGGCGTGTCGGTGCGGCGCAGGCCCACCAGGGCGTCATTCATGATGTCCAGCGCTTCTTCGCCGCGGGGATTGTCGCTGGTGAGCACGACATAGTCGCTGAGCTCGCCCGCCGCCTGTCCCATCAACGGACGCTTCTTGCGGTCGCGGTCGCCCCCGCAGCCAAAGACCGTGATGATCCGCCCGGGGTTCAGTTCGCGCGCCGAGCTGAGCGTGTTGCGCAAGGCGTCGTCGGTGTGAGCGTAATCCACGACCGTCAGGAAGGGCTGGCCCTCGTCAATTCGCTCGAAGCGCCCCGGCACCGCCAGACAGGATTCGAGCCCCTGCACGATGACGCCCGGTGAAAGACCATAGGTGAGACCCGCACCAAAGGCGGCCAGCAGATTGGCCACGTTCACGCGGGCCAGCAACGGCGAACGAATGGTGTAATGAGCGCCTTCCCATTCGACGCGGAAACGCAGTCCATCGAAGCTGCTCTTGACGTCGTGCGCGCGCAGCCTGCGGCCATCACCTGCCTGTCCGGAGGGCGAATACCAGATCACCTCCGTCTCCGCGTTCGAGGGGATCCGGCGCGCCCATGCGTCGTCGGCGTTCAAGACAGCAAAACGGGGCGGCGGCGCACCCTGGCCACGGAACAACTCCGCTTTCGCGGCGAAGTAGTTCTCCATGGTGATGTGGTGGTCGAGATGATCCTGCGTGAGGTTGGTGAACGCGGCGGTGTGCACGGAGAGTCCCCACACGCGGCACAGTTGGAGCGCATGCGAGCTCATCTCCAGCGAGAGATGCGTGCCGCCCAGGCCGAACAACTCTTCCACGATTTCGCAAATCGTGACAATTTCGGGCGTGGTGTTGGGCGCCGGATACACTTTGTCAACGACGCGGTATTCTATGGTGCCGATGAGTGCCGTCTTGAAACCGGCCTGGCGGAGAACTGAGTCCGCGAGGTAACAGGTGGTCGTCTTGCCGTTCGTGCCCGTGATGCCCGTCAGACGGACCTCCCCCAGGACTTCGGCGTAGAGCCTGCAGGCCATGAGTCCAAGCGCCTTGCGGCCGTGCTCGACGCGGAGCCACACGCCTTCGAAGCCTTCCAATGGCTCCATGTCGCTGATGACGGCCACGCATCCGCGCTCCATGGCCTGCCGCGCGTACTGCCGTCCATCGGCTTTTTCGCCGGCGAAGGCGGCGAAGACGGCGCTGGGGCGCGCTTTGCGTGAATCGAAGCAGAGGCCCGAAACGGAAATCGACCGCGCGGCTTCCGGCATTGGCGAAAGTAGCGCAACGCCAGCCAGCAAGGTGTCGAGTTGGATCGGCTTCGGGATGGCGTCTCCTTTTACTTATTGAGCGAACGTGACACGTACGCGGCCGCCTCCGGCCATCAGTTGACCTGGCGCGGGAACCTGTCTGCGCGCCAGTCCGCTTCCGACGGGGTCCAACTCCAATCCGCGTTGCACGCATTCGCGCAACACGTCGCTCAGTGTCATGCCCGCGAAGTCCGGCAGAGGTTGGCCCACCACCACACCGTTTGATGCGTTCCGCGCGTCGGCCCGCAGGGCCGCGGCAACCTCCTGATCGGCCACCGGCGGCGCGTCGCTTGCGTCGGCCAGAATGCGGCGGGGATCATCTTGGGGAGGTTGCGGGGTCTCCGTGTCGGGGATGTCGCGCACTACGCGCCGGATGCGCATGGCCGCCTCGGCGATCTCGCGGAACACGGGCGCCGCCAGCACGCCGCCGAATTCGCGCGCGCCGTTCAACGTCACCACGACCACAACGTTTGGATTGACGGCCGGCACCATGCCGAGGAACGACGCATTGTACATATGGGTGTAGCGCCCTGTCTGCAGGTCGAAAATCTGGGCGGAGCCGGTCTTGCCGCCGGACGTATAGCCCTCCAGCCGTGCGTTCTGGCCCGTGCCGCGCAGAACCACCTGCTCCATCAACGTACGCATGAGAATCGCCGTCTCAGGCTTCAGCACCTGGCGCGGCTCCGGCGCCTTCGTGTACACAGGCTGCTCGTTCGGACGTTTTTTCCACAGCACCAGTTGCGGCTTCACGAAGAACCCGCCATTGGCGATCACCGACGCCGCCTGCGCCAGTTGGATGGTGGTGGCGCCGATCTCGTGGCCCATCGCCACATAAGCCACCGAGCCTTTGTTCCAGCGGTTCAGTTTGCGCACCATGCCTGAGGATTCGTTGGGAACGGGCAGTCCGGTCCGTGCGCCGAAGCCGAAGTGTTGCGTCAGGTAGTCGAACAGGTTCTTGGAGCCTGAGGCCAGTCCAACCTGCGCCGCCACGACGTTGCTGGACCGCACCAGGCCGTCTCCCATCGTCAGTGCGCCATAGCGGTGATGGTCATGAATCACCTGCCCGAAGACGTTGATCAGGCCACCGCCGCCATTGAACGCGTCGTCGGGCTTCAACCGGGTAACTTCAAACGCCGTGGCCCAGGAAAAGGTTTTGAAGATCGAACCGGGTTCAAACGGCACGCTCGTCGCCTGGTTCACGCGGTTGGCCATTTCGGCCATGGAGGCGAGCGGCTTGTTCGGGTCGAATGTCGGGTAGCTGGACATGGCCAGCACGTGGCCTGTGTGAGGGTCCATAATGACGGCGCTTCCGGAGGTGGAACGCGTGCGCACGACGGCGTCCGAGATCGCCCGGTCGGCCACGTACTGCAACCGGCTGTCAAGCGTGAGGGCCACGGTGTGTCCCGGCACAGACTGTTTGATCACTTCGGCGTCGATTTCGCGCCGGTTCGTCTCGCCGGTGGTGAACAGGAGCATCTGGCCGTTGCGCCCGGCCAGGTCCTTGTTGAGGCCGGCTTCGATGCCCGCGATGCCGGTTTGATCCTTGTCCACGGTGCCCAGCAGGTTGGCCGCCAGCGTCCCGTTTGGATAGACGCGCTTACCCTCCCTACGCCAGTCGATCCAATTCACGTCCAGGCTGCGAAGCGCTTCGCTCTCCTCCAGCGGGATGGCTCGCTTCACCCACATGAACGCCTTCCTCTTGGCGCGAAACCTTTCGATGCGCGCCCGCAGCGACTGCTCATCCAGGTGGAGCGTGCGCGCCAATACGCGCGCCGACTCCGCCGGGTCCGCCAACGCACGGGGATTCACGGCGATCGAGTCCAACTGCACGCTCATCGCAAGGCGGTGGCCGCGCGAATCGAGGATCTCGCCGCGCATGGCCTGCACCTCCTGCTCGAGTTTGTGTTGCGACTCAGCCCAGTTCTTGTAGTCGTCCGGCGTGAAGACTTGCAGCGACACCAGGCGCGCGAAGATCACCAGGGCCCAGAGCGCGGCCAGCCGCGCCAGAAGAGTGAGTCGTTTCTGCCCCACCGGGGCGGCGGGCGCTCCTTCAATACGGTCCATAACGCTGCTCTCTTGTACTGCGGGTGGGTGGGAGAGTTTGGGGCGCGCGAACTATCGCGCGCTCCGGTTCAAGGCCAGCGCCCCTTCGGCCACCGGCGTCAGATCATGCACACGCGCCAGCGAGGGCTTCATGTCATGAAGCTTCGCCAGCCGCTCCAGGTTCTGCGGACTACGCAGAATGGTGTTGGCGAATAGAAGCGTGCGCCGCTCCTCCATGAGCTCGCCATGCTGTTTTTCCAGCCTGCCCAATTGATACCCCGCCATGACGCGCAGGGCCGCAGGCAGCAGAAGACCGACGACGAGCGCCACAGCGGCCGACGCGATGCCGATAAACCGCCAGCAGGCTTTGCGCACGGTGGGATCCACGTGGCGAACCACGCGGGAATTATCTATTGTTTTCAACCACATGCAAACGTCTTCGTTGGGGAGCGCCCGTACGAAGCAGTCCTGCCGGTCCTGCTCGCCCAGCCGTACCGGCAGATTGTTGTCGTTGCCTCCCATCCATTGCGCCAGCGTTGCCATAATGCCTTCTCCCTATACAATCTCGATCGCCCGCAGCTTCGCAGACCGGGAAGCCGCGTTCGTCCGTACCTCTACCTCAGATGGCCTGACGACATGCTTCGTCAGGATTCGCGCGCGCCCTCCGCGCGCGTGCGTCAGGAACCCCTGCTTTACCAGACGGTCCTCCAACGAATGAAAACTGATCACTACGGCGCGGCCACCGGAAGCCACCACGCTGGGCAGCATCCGCACGAGCGCCTCTACCTCTTCCAGCTCTGAATTCACTGCCAGCCGAAGCGCCATGAACACTTTCGTGCCGGGGTGGAGAGGTCCTGTCCGCGGCCCGGCCGACGACATGACCGCACGGGCGAGTTGTCCGGTGGTCAAGATCGGCCTGGCGCGAATCAGGGCTCTGGCTAGTTTTCGTCCATTCCCCCTTTCTTCGCCAAGATCCCTTATGATCCGGGCAAGTTCTTCTTCCGAACTGAAATTCACGAGGTCGGCCGCCGTTTCGACGTTCTCCTCGCGCGACATCCGCATATCGAGTGGTCCGTCGTTCATGAACGAGAACCCGCGCTCGCTTGCGGTCAACTGCGGTCTCGACACGCCGAGGTCGGCTAGCAAGCCATCCACCTTCGATAGCCCGAGGCGATCCAGCGTCTGCCGCAGCTCCGAAAAGCGTCCGCGCACTGGCGTGATGCGGTCCGCGTAGTCCGCGGTGAAGCCCCGCGCTTGCTCGAGCGACTCGCCGTCCCGGTCGTGCATCACCAGGCGGCCCGTCACCAGCCGCTCCGCGATGGCGCGTGAATGATTGCCCAAGCCTGCCGTGGCGTCCAGAAATACGCCATCCGGACGGACGTTGAGCCAGTCCAGGGACTCGTTCAGCATAACGGGATAGTGTTCCATGGCCGTTCATCACAGTCCCGCCGCTTCGAACAGGGCTAACGATTCACCCAAATTCAGCTTCTGGCGCTGGAACTCCATCTCGTAGTCCGCCTCGCGCACAATCTCGATCCGCTTTTTCCGGAACCGGAGGTAGACCTTCTGCTTCGAATTCAGATCCAACAGCTCCTTCAACCCCCCCGGCAATGTCAGGCGGCCTTCACCATCCACCTTCGAGTAGCCGCCGAACTTCTCCAAATTGAAAATGATCGGAGCGGCCTTGACCGGACCCAACTGCAGTTCAATCTGCTGCTTGAACTCGTAGAGGTCCGCGTTGTTATATAAGATTGCGGTCTTCAAGTTGTAGGTCCCGCAGTAGTAAGTGGAACGCTCGGTTATGCCCCAGTACCGCTGGAAGGACTTGGGGAACTTCAGCCTTCCCTTGTCGTCGATGGACGTATCTTCGGCGCAGAGGGGTGGAAGCCCTTCCAGCTCGACAACGTCAATGTGGGACGATTCGGGCACTTCAGCCACTTCTTGGGTCGATCAACCACTTTCGGCCCGTAGAGACAGCCTAGCGCGATCCGCCTGTCTATTCAATGGTTTCGTGCGGAAATCTCAAGTGAGAATTTTGCCGCCTCGGTGTACATTAGCGATGTACTGCTAATGGAATGTTTATCAAGAGATAACACTATATATAGTATGCGGTAAGAATTTCACCATTCATTCGCGTCTGGCTAATTTGTGTTTTGTTCGCCTCATGAGGGCTTACGAAGGGCGGTGGCCGAAAATCCCGGGTTGGAGCATCACTTGAGACACCCATCCCGGCCACATCCTGGTCAGAGAAGCTCCGCCCACCGGGCAAGCGGCCTGGCAGACTATCATTGTCGCAGTATTTCATTTTTATTCGCCAAAGTTTCAAGGCGTGGATCGCTGCCCTGGACGACCCAGGGGCGCCGTTTCACGGTCTCCCTACACTTAGTAAGTTCTGAATAAGCTGACCGTGCCCTTCCGGCCTTGCGCCACCGGGATGCGATTCTCGATACAATGAAGTCCTTTCCATGGGACTTCTGATCAACGGAGAATTCGTCGGCGACGACGCCATCCGGCAGGAGGCCGCGTCTCTGCGCCCGCGCGTCCAGGAAGAGCTTGAACAACTCGACCCGATCGCGGCCCAAATGCAGTTGTGGGAGTGGGCACAAGACGCGGTGGTCGAGCGTGTCCTGCTTCGCCAGGCGGCCATGGCGGACACCGAACCACTGGATGAGGAAGTGGTGCAGCGCACCATCTCCCACATGTTTCCCCTTGCCGGTGACCCGGAGAGCTGCGAACCGGGCGTAACGCGCGCGGGCGTCGATCCGGCCGAGGCTCGCCGGGAGGTGGAGGCGCGGCTGCGCGTGGACCGCCTGCTGGACCGCCTCTTCACGTCCGCTTCACGTCCGAAGCCGAAAGAATGCCTGGAGTTTTACAAACGCCACAGCGATCATTTCCGCCGTCCGCCGATGGTGCAGGCCTCGCACATCGTGAAGAACGTGACGCAGGCTTCCGATGAACCCGCCGCGCTGGAGGCCATCGAGAGGGCGCGCCAGGCGCTTGGCCAGGGGCGGTCATTTGCCGAGGTCGCCGATGAGTGTTCGGATTGCGCCGGCCAGGGGGGCATGCTGGGCTGGTTCACGCGAGGCCAGATGGTGGAGGAATTCGATGAGATCGTGTTCAATCTCCAGCGCGGCGAGATCAGTCCCGTCTTCCGCACCGAATTTGGCTATCACATCGCCCAGTTGCATGACCGCAAACCCGGCGGACTGCTCCCTTTCGACGAAGTGCGCGAAGAGATCGAGCAGGAACTGATGCGCGCACGCCGTGAGGAGATCGTCGCCGGATTCCTGGAGAACCTGCGCGTCAAATCGGACGTTCGCAAGGCGAAATCTCCCGCCGCCGCCGCGCCATGAGCAGCCCTTTCCGCCTCATACCCGGCGTGAATCCCTGCTGTGTTCCCAGCAAGCAGCGCCAGGAACAACTCAACCTATCGCGCGCCATGTCCACTGATCGCCGCCGCGCACGCGCCCGTTCGACAGAGGGCATGGTACGGCTGGATGGGGGCGAGTTTCTGATGGGTACGGAGGACAAGGATGGATTTCCGGCCGACGGCGAAGGACCGGTGCGGCGGGTTGGCGTCGATCCTTTTTATATAGACCGGGCTCCCGTTACAAACGAGCAGTTTCGTGAATTTGTCCGCGCCACCGGCTATCACACGGAGTCTGAACAGTTCGGCTGGTCCTTCGTCTTCCATGCGCACCTTGCCGGGGACCGCCGCACTCCGGCTCTAGCGGAGAGTGTTCCCGGTACGCCGTGGTGGCGGCGGGTGAACGGGGCGTGCTGGGCGCATCCGGAAGGGCCGGACTCCTGCATCGAATCGCGGCTGAACACACCGGCTGTGCACATCTCCTGGAACGATGCCCACGCGTACGCGCAATGGGCAGGCAAGCGTCTGCCCACGGAAGCCGAGTGGGAGTTCGCCGCGCGCGGCGGGCACGAGCAATGGCGCTTCCCCTGGGGTGACGAACTGACGCCGGGCGGCCGGCACCTGTGCAACGTCTGGCAAGGCGAGTTCCCCGGCAGCGATCTCGGCGAGGATGGGTTCACCTCCGCCGCGCCTGTGGACGCCTTCCCGCCGAATGATTTTGGGCTGCAGGTGATCACGGGCAACGCCTGGGAATGGTGCGCCGACTGGTTCGACCCGGCCTGGCATCTCACCGCCACGCGCGACAACCCGCAGGGTCCGCCTTCGGGCCGCGAACGCGCCATGCGCGGCGGGTCGTACCTGTGTCACGTCTCCTACTGCAACCGCTACCGTGTGGCCGCCCGCACGCGGAACACGCCCGATTCAGCCACCACCAACATCAGTTTCCGCTGCGTCAGCGACGCCTAGCGCCGTCTCCGAGGTCCAGCAGGCGCGCGCCAGCCAGTCCCGTTCCGCCGTCCACCCGGAACGTTACGCCCGTTATGTAGGAGGCCGCCTCCGAGCATAAGAAGATAGCCATGTCGGCCACCTCATCCATCGTGCCCATGCGTCCCAGCGGCGAAGAGGCGCACATCCACCTCCGCGCCTCTTCGGTGGGCGCCAGCCGGCGAATGCCCTCGGTGCCGTCGATCGGGCCCGGCGCGATGCAGGCCGTACGCACGCCTTCGCCGCCCCATTCGAGCGCCAGCGTCTGCGTCAACAGCTCGACGCCCGCCTTGGCCGCGCACACATGGGCCTGCTGCGCGATGGGTTGGTGCGCATGGTTGGCCGAAATGCTCACGCAGACGGCGCCCGGTTTGCGCAACAGGGAGTAGGCGGCGCGGTAGGTGTTGAATGTGCCCAGTACGTCGATGTCCATCACGGCTTTGAACCCGTTGGCCGACATGGCCGATACCGGGGCCGGGAAGTTGCCGGCCGCGGCCGCAAAGACGAAGTCCAGCGGTCCGTGTTCGCTATGGGTCTGCTTCAACGCCTCTTCGATGGCGCCATACTGGCGCACGTCGCAGGCATGTCCCGATGCGCGCAGTCCGCGCCGCAGCAGTCCCTCCACAGCCGCGGTCATCTTCTCTTCGTTTCGTCCCACGAGCACCACGCGCGCGCCCAGCGCGGCGAAGCGCGCGGCAATGCCATAGCCGATACCGCTTGTGCCTCCTGTGAAGAACGCTGTCTTGCCCGCAAACAGCCCCTCGGTAAATACGCTCATCCGGGTATCCTACAAGATAGTCTCCATCCCGTGCCCGCGCTTACCTTTCACATCGAAGCCACCTGTCCGGTCACCGGCGCGCGCGCCGGTACGCTGGAAACGCCCCACGGACCCATTCCCACGCCCGTCTTCATGCCCGTTGGCACGCAGGCCACCGTCAAGGGCCTCACGCAGCGCCAGCTTGCCGAGGACCTCAACGCCCGCATCATTCTTGGCAATACCTACCATCTCTTCCTAAGGCCCGGCCATGAGTCCATCGACAAGCTCGGCGGCCTGCACGGCTTCATGAACTGGGACCGCGCGATTCTCACCGACTCCGGCGGCTTTCAGGCCTTCAGCCTCTCGCAACTCACCAAGGTCACAGAGGACGGCGTCCTGTTCAGCTCACACCTGAACGGCGACCGCCACCTGTTCACGCCGGAATCCACCGTGGATACGCAACTGGCTCTTGGGTCCGACATCGCCATGGTGCTGGACGAATGCTTACCCTACCCGAGTTCGCACTCGCACGCGCAGGCGTCGATGGAGCGCACGCTCCGCTGGGCCGGCCGCAGCTTCCAGCACTTCCACGCCCGCATGGCCGAACAACCGCGCCGCCAGCACCGCTTGCAACCGCTGCCCCAGGCGCTGTTCCCCATCGTGCAGGGCTCCATGTATGCGGAGCTTCGCTCCGAATGCGCCCGCCGCCTGGTGGAGCTCGATGCCGAAGGGTATGCCATCGGCGGCCTTAGCGTCGGCGAACCGCGCGAACTCAGCATGGAGATGACCGAGGCCACTGTACCCCATCTTCCGGTTCATCGCCCCCGGTACGTCATGGGCGTAGGGACACCGCAGGAACTTGCCGAGTATGCCGCCCGCGGCATCGACATGATGGACTGTGTCATGCCGTCGCGCAATGCCCGAAACGGTTGTCTCTTCACTGCCTCCGGCAAGCTGAGCATCAAACATGCGAGATATAAAGAGGATCCGCTTCCGATTGAGGAAACCTGCGGCTGTTTCACCTGCGCCCATTACTCGCGCGCCTATCTTCGCCACCTGTTCATGGCCGGTGAGATCCTTTATTCCACGCTGGCCACGATGCACAACCTGTATCGGTATCTTGACATCATGCGGACGATCAGGCAGGCTATTGTGCTTGGGACATTTCCCAAATATCTAGATTCCGTGCGGTCCCAGCCGGTGGAAGATC
>JADLCT010000094.1 GCA_020847045.1 Bryobacterales bacterium
ACGTCGTAGGTGACGTGGACTCGGGGCGGCCGCACGCGTTCCAGCTTCGCGTGGACGCTTTCTCTAGCCATGGCTGTAGCCTCCGGATGGAAATCTGACGAAACCTAGTATGTCTGCGCGGGATTCGGCGGTCAAGCGATTTTTCCCGTGCAAGCCATAATAAAAAAAGACCTTTATTTGTTCGGCCGGGAGTGACACAATCCTTAGGTCGATTGCGCAGTTTGGAGGTAATGAGCATGGCCGGAGATCGTCCGCGGGCAAGCGTGAACCTGAGTGTGGACCCCGCAGCGGAGGGGGTGCGGGGGGAGCGGCCTGCTTCGGATACCCCTTTCCGGATCCTTCTGCTCGGGGATCTGAGCGGGCGGCGAAACCGGGGGGCCGCGCGCGGTTCACTGGCCGGGGTCCGGACGTTTGAGGCTCTCGTGGAGGATATCGACAACCTGCCGGGGAAGGTGGGCGCCGCGCTCCGGTTCGACAGGCTTGTGCTGAAAGTGTCGAATCTGGATGACCTGCATCCGGACTCGTTGCAGCGGTTCGTCCCGGAGGATTTCCTGGCGGCGTCCGCCGCTCCGGCGCGGTCCGACGCGCCCCGGGAGCCATCGCCCGAGCCTGTCCGCCCGCCGCTGCCCGCCGAGGGCGGCGACCTGCTGGGTGCGATTCTGGGGGGCGGCGAGTTGCCTCCGCCCCCGCCTAAGAAGAAGGATGCGCTACGGGCGGCGATTGACGAAATGGTGGCGCCGCACCTGGTGAAACCGCCTGACGCCGGGACGGTGGCGGCCGCGGCGGCGCGCGCCCGCGCCATGGCTACCGGCGTGAAGGGCGTCCTTGAGCACCCGGATTTCCGCGAGATGGAGGGCAACTTCCTGACCGTGTTCCGGCTGCTGCGCCGCCTGGCGACGGGTGTGGAGTTGCAGGTCCACCTGCTGGACGCCACCAAGGACGAGGTGGCGCGCGATCTTTCGGCGGGCGGCCGCGAGATGATGCGGCTGTTGCGCGAGGAGACCACCGGCACGCCGGGCGCCCCGCCGTGGGCCGTGGTGGCGGCCATGTGGCCGCTGGAAGCCACGGAGGAGGATCTCGACCTGGCCTACGGTCTGGCTCAGGCGGCCAAGGCGGGTGGAGCGCCGCTATTAGTGGATGGTCCCGTGCTGCTGGCCGGGTGCGATTCGCTGGCCACGGCCGACCCGCGCGAATGGAAGGGCGAGTTGCCGCGCGCCGTACAGGATGCCTGGGCGGCGTTGCGGGGCAGTCCGGTGGCGGCATGGATCGGCATGACCGCGCCGCGCGTGCTGATGCGGCCGCCGTATGGTCCGGGCGGGTTGTCCACCGAGGTCGAAAATCTGCGCGAGGCCGGCGAACGCTTTCATCCGGCGGACTATGTGTGGGGCAGCGGAGCGGCGTTCTGCGCCGGACTGCTCGGCGAATCCTTCGAGCGGGACGGCTGGGAGTTGCACCCGGAAAGCGTGCTGGGCGCCGACGGCATGCCCGTGCATGTGCAGGGCCGCGGCGCCGATGCCGTGGCCGCGCCTTCCACCGAGGGCTGGATCAACGAACGGGCCGCGGAGAATATGCTGGACTGTGGTTTGATGCCGCTGGTGACGGTGCGCAACCGCGATGTTGTGAGGCTGGTGCGGTGGCAGTCCATCGCCCATCCGGCGCAACGCCTGCGCGGGCGGTGGGAGGCGTGACGGCCCGCCGCAGTACACTGTGAGAGCACATGCGCATCCTGCAACCAGTGGTTTGGTCCAAGGGCACGTTCCTTACGCCGCAACACATGCAGGTGCAGGACCGTTACCTGGAAAGCCTGCTGGGCTTCCGCGCCGAGGCTCTGCATTTCCGGCCCTGGGGTTTTCGCAAGCTGGTGTTTGAGCAGGAGGCGCTGGCCGCCGGGAACCTGGTGATCCACACCGCGCAGGGCCTGTTCGCCGACGGACTGCCGTTCGACATTCCGGCGGCCGATCCGGCGCCGGGCGCCAAGGCGCTGGCCGAGTATTTTTCCGCCGACCAGGATACGCTCGATGTCTTTCTCGCGATTCCGAACTACCGCGCCAGCGGCGTGAATCTCTCCGCGCCGGGACGCGGTTTGGATACGCGCTATCTCGCCGAGGTGGCCGTGATGCGTGACGAGAACACCGGCGCCAACGAGCGTCCGGTGCAACTGGCGCGGAAAAATTTCCGGCTGCTGGTGGAGGGCGAGCCCCAGCGCGGCACCCTTTCCATGAAGGTGGCCCGCATCAAGCGGACCGCCGCCGACAACTTCGAACTGGTGTCCGGCTTCGTGCCGCCGCTGCTGGACATTGAAGCGAGCGACTACCTGGGCGGCATCGCGCGCCACTTCGTGGAATCGCTTTCTGCCAAGAGTGGAATGTTGAGCGGCATGCGCCGCCAGAAGAACCAGAGCCTGGCCGAGTTCACCACGGCCGACATCGCCAACTT
This sequence comes from Bryobacterales bacterium, assembly GCA_020847045.1. Taxonomy (GTDB): domain Bacteria; phylum Acidobacteriota; class Terriglobia; order Bryobacterales; family Bryobacteraceae; genus JAFLBB01. Next base: position 2,437 of record JADLCT010000094.1, read on the forward strand.
CTGGCTGCTGTACACGATCAACCAGCACTTTCCGGCCATCCGCCATATTTTTGAAACCAAGGGCGGCCATCCGGAGGAGTTGTTCGCCGTGATGACGTCGTTGGCGGCCACGCTCACCACCTTCTCCCTTGAGATTCAGCCGCGCGACCTTCCGGCCTACGACCACGAAGACCTCGGCGGCTGCTTCCGCAAACTCGACGAGACTCTGCGGCACCTGCTGGAGACTGTCGTACCGAGCAACTTCGTTTCGCTGGCACTGAAGCTGATCCGGCCGTCGATTTACGCCGCCTCGATCTTCGAGGACCGGTTCCTGGAAGGCACGAAGATGTACCTGGCCATCAAGGCCAGCCTGAACGAGGGCGAGCTGATTCAGAAGGTGCCGCACCTGGTGAAGGTGTGCTCGGCGACGCACGTGGAGCACCTGGTGCGGCAGGCCCTGCCCGGCGTGCCGCTGACGCACATGCCCTCGCCGCCCACGTCGATTCCGGTGAAGCTGCACCACCAGTATTTCAGCCTGAGCCAGAGCGGCCTCGCCTGGGAGGCCATTGGACGGGCGAGAAACTTCGCCGTCTACATTCCGGGCGACTTCCCTGAACCGGAAGCCGAACTGATCATCGTCCTGCCGGTGGCCTGAGCCTCAACGCGCGTGCGCTACTTCGAGGTGAGCAGCAGTACAAGCGCCACGATGAGGGCGATGACGATGCCGCCAATCGCCAGGGCGATGCCGATCATGCCGGCGCGCGAGGGAGGCGGGCCAGGCTGCTGGCCGGGTTGCTGCTTCAAGGCGGGCATGGCGCCGCTTTTCAAGGCGGGCGAGTCCTGGTTCAAACCCGCGCCGGGCACGGAGGAGCCTCCTCCGCTAATCATGCGCGTGTATTCGCTCGGGCCCGCATGTTGGGTCATCTCCGCCATGGGAGGCGGGCCGCCCTGCGCGCCGGTGCGCGTGCCGAACATGGTGAAGGCGCCGCCCTGATCGCCCCAATCGGCTGGGCCCTGGGCGGGTGGAGGGGGCGCGGGCTCGCCGAAGCCGCCTTGCGCGCCCGGCCCGAACATGCGGGTGAACTCGCTGGCTTGTTGGAACGGGCGGCGGGGGGGCGCGGAGGGTTCCGAGGCCGCCCGCTGCTGCTCGCGTTCCACATCGACCGGCTCAGCGGTGAATCCGGAGCCGAAAAATTGGGTGAACTCGCCGGGACGGTCATGCGCCGGGGGCTGCTGCGCCGGATAGACCGGCTGCTGCGTGGACTGACGGTAGGCGGCAGGCTGCGGCGGCGGCTGATGGGGAGACTGCTGCGGAGGCGTCTGCGGCCAGGGAGGCAGCGAGCTTTCCGTGGCGCGCGGCTTGGGCGGCGGCTCATCGCCGGGGAAAGGGCGGCCTCCCGCCGGGCCGAACAGGCGTTCGAACTCGGCCATCTCGCGGTCGCGCGCGGTTTGCTGGGGCGGCGCCTGCTGTTGCGGGAAGCCAGTCTGCGGCGCCTGCTGCGGGGGCGCCTGAGGCGGCTGCTGCTGCGGCGGGCTATTGAACATCCGCGTGAATTCGCCCTGCCCTTCCGAACCTGCCGGTGGCTGTGGCGGCGGCTGCGCTGGGGGAGCCGCATAAGCCGGCGCCTGCGGAGCCGCCGGCGAGGCCGGCGATGGTTCGGCGAACATTCGTGTGAACTCCCCGGCTCCCTTCGGGGGCTCGGCCGGACCGTGGCCCACCGTAACCGTGCCGTGCGAAATGATCTCCGTGGTGCGCCGCCGCCGCCTCGTTTCCACTGGCTGCGTCACGGCCTCCTGTCCATGCGCGGTGGGATGGTTCTGCACCATGGAGCGGAACGGCTGTGGCGGTTGCGCCTCTGGCAGCGGCTGGGGCGGTGGTGACGGAGGAGGAGGTGGTGGCGGTGGCGGAGGAGGTGGTGGCGCCGCCTGGCGCGGCGGCTGCTGCGGAAACTGCTGCGTCGCCGGCGGCGGTGGTGGTGGAGCGAAGAAGGCGTCAAACTCCCGCGAATCCGCGCTCGGCGCACTTGCGGGCACAACCGCGGGCTGTGCGGAAGGTGGCGCGGGCGGTGGTGTGGTGGCGGGTGCTGTGGTGGGTAGCGCCGCTGGCGCCGCTGCCGCCTGCGGGGCCGCCGGATGCCCATGGAGATAGCTGCGCAAATCCATGAGGTCTTCCCGCGGCGGCGTCACCACATAAATCGCGCCAGCGAACTCTCCGGTTTCGATCAATTCGGCCGCCGGTCCGGAGGCCAGGCGGCGGTTCACCTCGGCGGCCAGGTTGCGCGCCGCGTCGGTGACGGCGAACACATGCAGCAACACCTGCTTGCCCGTGGCGTTCTGCGTGGCGCGAAACACCTTTGCCTCACCCTCGTGGGCCAGCCGCTGCAGTTCGTATTTTTTGTAGAAACTCATGCCAGGCGAAGCTCCTGAACCCGGGCGCGGGCCACGGTCAGAGGCATTTCCTCCAAGACCTTGATTTTCAAACGTCTCCCCGAAATTGACGTAGTATCATGATGACATGCCGGGCGGGGTTGTCAACGGACGAAAGCAGGTCGTGGGCTGATCGAATGGCATGAGAAACCTGTCGCGAGTGGTCTGGTCGGAGGGCATGCACTTGGGCCCGCACCATTTCCAGGCACAGAACCGCTATTTTGAAGACGCTGTCCAGTTCCATACGGCCAGCCTGCAATTTGAACCCTACGGGTTCGCCGGGTGCCAGATGGATGCCGAGGCGCTGCGCAACGGCACGCTGGCTCTGGTGCACGCGCGCGGGCTGTTCGCCGATGGACTCAGCTTCCACATGCCGGAGCTCGATCCTCTTCCGGCGCCACGAAAACTGGAAGATTTGTTTCCGGCCGTGCAGGAGCGCGCCGACGTGCTGCTGGCCGTTCCCGAGTTGCGCGCGGAGGGTCCGAACTGCGCGCTGGAAGGGGAGACGGGTCTGCTGCGCTACCGCGCCGAGGCGTCTCCGCTGCCGGACGAAAACACGGGGCGCGACGAAAAGCCCGTGCCGCTGGGCCGCAAGAACATCCGCTTCCTGCTGGAGAATGAGGATCAGACCGGCTATGTCACCATGCCCATCGCGCGCGTCCGCCGCGACGGCAAGGGCGCATTCGCCTTCGACGACCGCTTCATTCCACCCCTGTTGACCGTGCAAGGCTCGCCCGTGCTGGCGCTGATGCTGCGGCGCCTGCTGGACCTGCTGGAGGAAAAGTGCAAGGGCGTGGCGCGGCCGAAGGATCTGGCGCACCAGACCGTGAGCGGCTTTTCCGCCGAGGGAATCGCCAACGCCTGGTTCCTGCATTGCCTGAACGCCTCGGTGGGTCCGCTGCGTCATCTGGCCGCCGCCAAACGCGCGCATCCCGAGGAACTATTCGTGGAGATGTCGCGCCTGGCCGGGGCGTTGTGCACCTTTTCCATCGAAAGCCATCCCGCGCAACTGCCGCGCTACGACCATGCGCGGCTGGCCGATTGTTTCGAGCACCTCGACCTGCATATCCGCCAGCACCTGGAATTGATGGTGCCGAGCAACACGGTCCGCTTCGCCTTTGAGCAGGTGGCGCGTTACTTCTGGCAGTCGCGCATCCTGGATGAGCGCACGCTGAACCGGGCGCGCTGGGTGTTCGGCATCTCCTGCCCGCAGGTGGGAGAGGCGGATCTGATCAACGCCGTGCCCCGGCTGGTGAAAATCTGCTCGCTGCAGTTTCTGCCCAAGCTGGTGGAACGCGCGCTGCCGGGCATGAACCTGACTCACGTCAGCGTGCCGCCGCCCGCCGTGCAGGCCAAGATCGACTATCAATATTTCACGGTGGACCGCGCCGGGCCGTGTTGGGACCATATGGTGAAGTCGCGCGAATTCGGTGTGTATGTGCCGGGCGAGTTGCCCGATCCGCAAATTGAACTGACGGTGATTCTGGAATCGTAGGGCGAGCGATGACACAGGCAGCAGAAGCGGTGGCAAGCGCGAAGACGGAGAATCTGGCGCTGATCTTTCAGGAACTCTTCACGGCGGCCATCCGTTTGCGCAGCGGCCGGCAGGAGGTGCATGACGCCGAACAGTTCCGCGCGCAGGTGATGCAGGCCATCCGCATGGCCGACCAGAATGCCAAGGCGCGCGGCTATGTGGACACCGACATTCAGGCAGGCGTATTCGCCGTGGTGGCGTTCCTGGACGAGTCGATTCTGAACCTGCGCCAGCCCGTGTTCAAGGACTGGGTGCGCAAGCCGCTGCAGGAAGAGTTGTTCGGGCGGCACGTGGCCGGCGAGATCTTCTTCGAGAGCTTGAACAAACTTCTGGGACGGCGTGATTCGCCCGAGACGGCCGACGTGCTGGAGGTCTACTACCTCAGCATGCTGCTCGGCTATCTGGGCAAATACAGCATCAGCTCAAAGGGCGAGTTGCGCTCGCTGATGATGCAGACGGCCGACAAGATTCAACGTATCCGGAAGACTCCGCCGGACTGGTCGCCGCACTGGTCGCTGCCGGAGGAAGGCGGCGGGTTCCGTCTCGACGACCCATGGGTGAAGCGGCTGACGTGGGCGCTGGCCGGCATTGGCGTGTTCTCGATACTGTTGTTCGCCATCTACCGTTTCCTGCTGAGTTCCGGCGTGGCGACGGTGGAGACGCTGGCGGGCGGGGGGGCGCGGTAAGCCATGGGAGGACTGAGCGGCTATTACGCGATGGCGCTTTCGGTGGCCGTGGTTGGCGCCGTGAGCTGGGTGGTGATCGGCAAGCTGGGCTTGACGGGCCCGGTGGAGATCGTGGTCCGCAGCCTTCTCATGGGCCTGTTGCTGTCGCTGTTCGGCATCGGCACCTGGTGGAAGGAGCGGCAGCGGCGAAGGAAGCAGGCGGCGCAGGCCGAGGCGGGCGGGGCTCCGGCGGGCGCGGCTCAGGAAGAAGATTTGAGCTTCCTGTTCAAGGCGGCCGAGCAGCGGCTGATGGCCTCTCCCCTGGGCGCCGACGCGCGCGTGAGGAACCTGCCGGTGGTGTTTGTGGTGGGCGCGGGCGGCGCAGCCAAAACCAGCACACTCATTCATTCCGGCGTCGAACCGGACCTGCTGGCCGGGCAGGTGTACCAGGACAACACGGTGATTCCGACGGCGGCGGCGAACCTGTGGCTGGCGCAGCGCTCGGTCTTCATCGAGGCGGGCGGCAAGCTGTTCAACGACGCGATGAGCTGGACGGGGCTGATCAAGCGCCTGAAGCCTTCCCGTCTGCGGGCGCTGTTTTCCCGCAAACCGCAGCCGCCGCGCGCAGTCTTCGTGTGCGTGGACGGGGAATCGTTTCTGCGGGGAGGCGCCGAAGAGGCGCTGACCGGCCTGGCCCGCACGTTGAACGCGCGCGTGTGCGAAATCTCGAAAGATCTCGGCATCCGGCTGCCCATCTACGTTCTGTTCACGCGCATGGACCGCATGGGCTACTTCGGCGAGTTCGTCTCCAACCTCAGCGACGAAGAGGCGATGCAGGTGGTGGGCTCGACGCTGCCGGTGCAAAGTGGCGTGGCCGTGGGCGTCTACGCCGAAGCCGAATCGCGCCGGCTGACGGCGGCGTTTAACGACCTGTTCTTTTCCATCTGCGACAAGCGTCTGCCGATGCTGGAGCGCGAACACGATCCGGTGCGGCAAGGGGCTGTCTACGAGTTTCCGCGCGAGTTCCGCAAGCTGCGGCAGTTGCTGGTGCGCTTCCTGGTTGACCTGGGACGGCCCAGCCAGTTGCATATCAGTCCCTTCCTGCGCGGCTTCTACTTCAGCGGCGTGCGGCCGAAGGTGATCAAGGAGACGGCGGGCGTGCGCGCGGCCGAAACGCCGGCCTCGATGCGGCGCGGCGGCCTCGTGGACGATCCGCTGGGTCTCGACGCGCCACACCAGGTGCAACAGCAGGCCCAGAGCGTGCGGACGCGCCGCGTGCCGCAGTGGATCTTCCTCGGCCACCTGTTCTCGAATGTGATTCTGCAGGACCGTACCGCGCAGGGCGCAAGCGGCGCCAGCGCCGGCGCGCAGATGACCCGGCGGCTGGCGGTGAGCGTGCTCTCGGCCCTGTTCTTCCTGTGGATGATCGCGCTGACGGTGAGCTACTTCGGCAACCGCGCCCTGGAAAACCAGGTGATCGACGCGGCGCGCGGCATCGCCGCCACCGAGTCCGGCGGCGCCGGGCAGGAGTTGCCGTCGTTGAACGCGCTGCAGCGGCTCGATACGCTCCGCCAGTCGGTGGAACTGTTGTCGCGTTACGAGCGCGAAGGCGCGCCGTGGCGGCTGCGCTGGGGCCTCTATGTGGGCAGCGATATGTACGAGTCCTCGCGGCGGCTCTACTTCAACCGGTTCGCCAAACTGCTGTTCGGCGCGACACAGGCGGCGTTGCTGGACTGGCTGCGCAAGCTGCCCGCCTCGCCGGGTCCGAACGATCCCTACCGTCCGACCTATGACACGCTGAAGGGCTACCTGATCACCACCTCGCACCCGGACAAGAGCACGCGCGAGTTTCTGTCGCCGCTGCTTACCGAACGCTGGGCGGCGGGGCGGCAGGTGGATCCCGAGCGCATGGCGCTGGCCCGTCGGCAGTTCGATTTCTACGCCGACGAGTTGAAGATCAAGAACCCGTTTTCTTCGAGCAACGACGGCGAGGCGATTGAGCATGCGCGCGACTATCTGTCGCGGTTCAACGCCGAGGAGAGCATCTACCAGTTCATGATCGCCGAGGCTTCGCGCAAGCATCCCGGTGTGAATTTCAATAAGGCTTATCCAGGTTCGGCGGCGCTTGTGGTGAACAACCGCGACATGCTCGGGGCGTTCACCGCCGACGGCTGGAAGTTCATGGAGGAAGCCATCCGCAATGTGCGCCGCTTCTTTGGCGGCGAGCGCTGGGTGCTGGGTGACCGCGCCGTGGCCGGACTCGATCCGGCGACGCTTACGCCGAAGCTCACCGCGCGTTACCACAAGGATTTTCTCGACAACTGGCGGGCCTATCTGGCCGCCACGCAGGTGGTGCGCTATGCCAGCATCGCCGACGCGGCATCTAAGCTGGGCCAGCTTTCGGGCAACTCCAGCTATCTGCTGGCGATGTTCTGCGTGGCCTCGACGAACACGGCCGTGGCGGCGCCGGAGGTGAAGGCGCCCTATCAGCCCGTTCACTTCGTTGAACAGGCGCCCTGCCGCGACCGCATGGTGACCGACAACAACACGCCCTATGTGCAGGCGCTGGTCGGCCTGCAGGCGGCCATGGACCGCGTGGCCAAGTCGGGCGGCAACGAGATTCCCGAGGATCTCGTGAACGCCACGCTGAACGAGGCCACCAACGCCTACAAGGTGACGCGCATGATCGCGCAGAAATTCACCATCGACCGCGAAGGCAACGTACACGGCATGGTGCAGAAGCTGATGGAGGATCCGATCAAGTACGCCGAGGCGCTGCTGGGCCGGCTCGGTCCGGCGCAATTGAACTCGGCCGGCAAGGGCGCCTGCAACGATCTGTTGAGGCTGACCGCGAAGTATCCGTTCAAGAGCGATTCGAAGCTGGATGCCACGATGGATGAGTTCGGCTCGTTCTTCCGGCCCGGCGACGGACGTCTGGATCAGTTTTATCAGGGAACGCTGAAGCAGTACATCGACAAACAGGGCGGCGTGTATGTGCAGAAGCCCGACAGCAAGGTTTCGGTTACGCCGCGGTTCCTGCAGTATTTGAACAACATCATGGCGTTCCGCGAGGCCTTCTATAAAGGAGAGGCCCGGGAGCCGAAATTAGCCTACTCGATGAAGGCTCTGCCGGCGGAGGGCTTGAAGGGCGTGACTCTGACGCTGGACGGGCAGACCTTGAAGGGATCGGGCAAGGGTGGAGAGACGCGCGAATTCAACTGGCCTGGCGCGGGCGGCGCGCAGCTTTCCGGCAATCTTGGCGGCGGCGACATCGGTCTGATCAGCTACAGCGGCCTGTGGGCGGCTTTCCGTTTCTTCGGCGACTACGACCGGTTTGAAAGCTCCGGCGCGCGGTACACATTAAGCTGGGTGCCGCGCCAGGGGCAGTCGGGCCAGGCGATGAAGCTGGGCAACGGCAAGGATCTGACGATTCCGTTCGAGCTGGATATGAAGGGCGCGCCGCCCATCTTCCGGAAGGGCTACCTGGCATCTCTCGGGTGCGTGAGCGAGGTGGCTCGCTAACCAAATAAGAAGGGCCCCCCGCGCCAGCCAGAATCGCGGGGGGCCTGCATGGCTAATCCGGCAAGACAGGGCCGGTTAGCCAGGAGCGAACCTGGTTCAGGAAGCCGGAACCGACCCGGTCGGCACGCCTCCTGCGGCCTCGACGGTAAGGATGACGGGCTGTACAAGCAACATCGGTTCCTTCACCATCAAAACGGCTGGATTGTATTTCCCGGGTTCTGTCTTGGCGGGGACACGGAACTTGATGAACGCCTCGGTCTGTTCCAGAATCTCCACGGCCACCTGTTTGCTGAGCGTGGTCAGATAGACATCGGCCACCTTGGATTTATCGAGCGACTCACCATAAACGGTGACGGTTTCACCGGCTTTCACGACGGCTGGCTCGGCCCGGCGCATCATGGGAATGGGATTGTTCGCATCGGCCGCGGCCGCGAACGGAATGATCAAGGCGGCGAGGAACACAACCACCATGACCGTTAGGAATGCTGTTTTGATCCTCATGGCTGAAAACCTCTGCACTGGAACATGCACGTCCCGCTCCAAACCGGTATAGCCGCGGGTTTCGGGCGAAGGCCACCTCATGCGGTGCGGGAGAGGTGCGAACGTGCGCGCACAGTTGCGTGAATTGGGCCAGTTGGGGGAAAGCCAGCGCTGAGAAATCCACCGTTGTTGCCTCATTGCGTGGTTTGGCCACAGGTGTGCATGGTTGCGCGTGAGAGGAGGCCGAACTCGAAATGACCTGGGTGGTGGATGCCGTTCTCGTACAGTCGCTGGTGCTCGCCGGGGTGGCCCTGGTGCTGGTGGTGCGCACGGCGCGGTGACGGTTTCGCGTTGCGGCTGGCGGGCAACCCCAAACCAGGCAGGTTCCATGCGCGGGCCGGGGCCCACTGGTAAGACGGCCCATCCGGTTATACGATGTGAGCGTGCTCAGACACGCCATCTCCGCCGTGGCCGCCGTGCAGTCCCTGGTGGCGTTTGCCGCCGGACCGTCGCCGCGCGTGGTGTGGAACGCCCCTGGCGCGAACGTGCTGGGCGCTCCGTCTCGCGACGGGAGCTTTCTGACGTGTGTCGATCCGGCATCCGGGGATCTGGCCGTTCTCGACGTGGCGAGCGGAAAGCTGCGCCGTCTGACGCACAAAGGCGGCAAGGCGGCGAAGGAGTTCGCCTACTTCAGCGCGCCTTCTCGCGATGGCGCGCGCGTGGCCGTGGCGTGGTTCAACGAAGCGGGCTTTTACGATCTGCGTGTGGTCCCCGTGGCCGGTGGCGAGCCGCGCGTGCTCTACCGTAACGAGGAGGCCGGATTTGTGCAGCCCACCTCGTGGACTCCCGATGGAAGACAGATTCTGACGCTGTTCTTCCGCAAGGACAACATCAGCCAGATTGCACTGGTGGACGCGGAGTCGGGCGCGGTGCGCGTGCTCCGGTCGCTGAACTGGGTGTACCCGAAACGGATGGAGATTTCGCCGGACGGCCGTTGGATCGCCTATGATTCATTTGCCGGCGACAAGCCTGGACAGCGGGACATCTATGTGCTGGCCATGGACGGCTCGCGCGAGACGAAGGTGGTGGAGTCGCCGGCGGAGGATCTGTTTCCGGCGTGGTCTCCGGATGGCCGGGAACTCGCCTTTGCGAGCGATCGTTCCGGCACGATGGACGCCTGGGCTGTGCGTGTGGAAGACGGCAAGGCGGCCGGTGAACCACGTCTGCTGCGGCGGGATATGAAGCAGTTCCTGCCGATGGGGGTGACGGCGCGCGGCGACCTTTTCTATGGACTGCGCACGGGTGCGACGGACATTGCGCTATGGCGTCCGGGTGGCGCGCCGGCGGGCGTGGTGACGCGGACGCCGGGCAGGAATGCGGCGCCGGCGTGGTCTCGGGATGGGAAGCGTCTGGCGTACCTGTCGCGGCGGGGCGCGGAGAATTTCGGCGTGCAGGCAAGGCTGATCGTCGTGCGCGACGTGGAGTCGGGCGCGGAGAAGGATGTGCCGGCGAGGCTGGCGACTGTGGCTTCGTTGCGCTGGTCGCCGGATGGCGAATGGCTGCTCGCATCGGGCAGCGACGGCAAGGGGCGCGCCGGACTGTTCCGCGTCCGCGTGCGCGATGGCGCGGTGAAGACGGAAACCGTGAGCGAACGCGCGGACTATGCAGGCGTGCCTGGCGCATGGACAAGCGAGGGAGGCGTCGAGTTGGGCGAGGATGCGGCGGCCATCGCGATCTCGCCGGATGGCAAGCGAACGGCGCGCGCCTATGCGGACAAGGTGACGGCGGCCGGGCGGGAGTGGAACGTTTCGGGAGTGACGTGGCTCGAGTGGGCGGGTGATGACCTGCTGGCCGCGCGAGGGGGGAAAGCCGTGCGGCTGAGCGGCGAAGGAGTGCGCGATTTGGATTGGAAGGGCTATGATGGTGGGCCGTTCAGCGTGCATCCCGATGGCGCGGTGGTGGCCATGAGCATAGGCTCGACGAGGCCGGAGGTATGGGTGATGGAGCATGTGTTTGCCGCGGTGGATGGTCGCCGGTAGCTGGTTTCTGTGCGCCGCGTTGCGCGCGGAAACGCTGCCCGTCCCGCTCGGGCTGGACGCCTATGTGCCGGCGCCAGAGACGAATCCGTTGACCCGCGGAAAGGTGGAACTGGGGCGCGCCTTGTTCTTCTTCAAGGGGTTGTCGCGCGACGGAACCGTCTCTTGCGGAACCTGCCATGTGCCGGAGCGCGCGTTCACCGACGGCAAGCCAGGAGCAGTTGGCGTGCGCGGACAGGTGAGCGCGCGGCGGACACCCACGATTTTCAACCGGGCCTGGGGACGGGCCTTTTTCTGGGACGGCCGGGCGGAGACGTTGGAGGCGCAGGCCCTGCAGCCTCTGCTGAACCCGAAGGAGATGGATCTGACGCCGGAGGAGATTGCCCCGAGGGTGCGCGCGGATGCGGACCTGGGCGCGCGGATGAGAGCGGTGTTCGGACGGGAGGCGCGCAATGAGGACGTGGCGCTGGCGCTGGCGAGCTACGTACGGTCCATCTTATCCGGCGATTCGCCCTATGACAGGTTCGTGGCCGGGGATCGCGCCGCCTTGAGCGAGCAACAACAATTCGGGTTGAAATTGTTTCGCGGGAAGGCAAACTGCGTGGCCTGCCATGTGGGCACGAATCTTACCGACGAGCGGTTTCACAACACGGGAACGGGATGGAAGAACGGCGCCTGGGCGGATGCGGGGCGCGGAGCGCTGCCGGGCGAGGAGGCCGAACGCGGGGCATTCAAGACGCCGGGATTGCGCGAGGTGGAGCGCGCCGCGCCGTACATGCACGACGGCAGCCTGGCCACGCTGGACGAGGTGATCGATTTTTATGACCAGGGGGGGCGCGACAATCCGGAAATGGACGGCGAGATGCGCGAGTTGAAATTGAAGGCGGAGGAGAAGCGGGCGCTGGTGGCGTTTCTGAAAAGTCTGAGCGGAAAGGTGAGCGAGGGATGGCCGCCGGCGCGCTGATCCTGCTTCTGCTCGCGCAGGCGCCGGATTTCGAGCCGCTCTACCGGCAGGCGTTGGAGCAGCGGGAGAAGGCGCTCGGCAAGGATGCGGAGAAGACGCGGGAAAGCGCCCGCGATTTGGGGTTGTATCTGGCGGCGCGGGGAGAGTACGCGCGCGCAGCGGCTTACTGGGAACCGGCGATGCAACTGGCAGGCTCGCTTGCCGATGCGACGGTGCTGCACAACTGGGCGGTCGCGATTGCCGAAGACGAACCCGCGCGCGCCGAAACGATGTACCGCAAGGTGCTGGCGCTGCGCAAGGCTGGACTGGCGCCGATGGATGGGGAACTGGCGGCGACGCGGCTGAACCTGGCCGAACTCATGCTGGCGCGTGGCGATGCCGGGGCGGGACCGCTGGCCACGGCGGCGCTGGTGGCCTTCGACAGGAAACTGGGGCCGGTCAACGAGCGGAGTGGCGCGGCGTGTGGCGTGGTGGGCGCGGTGCTGGCGATGAAGGGCGACGTGGAGGGGGCCGAGCGGATGTTCCGCCGCTCGCTGGCCATAGCCGAAAAGACGCACGGCCCAGGGTCGGCGCGGACGGCCAGCGCGTTGGAGAACCTGGCCGATTTGCTGATGCAAACGGGGCGCGAGTCAGCGGCGCGCCCGCTGCTGGCGCGGGCGGAGCGGATTCGCACGGGGACCCGTTAGCCGGTAGACGCCGATCCAGTGGTTCGTGAAAGCGAGCAGCGGCGAGGCATTCACGCGTGGCATGTGACACGAAACGCAAGAATTGCTTGAAACAGGAGTTGTGTGCTCCGGTTTGGGGTGGCACTCGGCGCACTTGGCGCCGCCCAGCGGCGGGGAGTCCTCGTGTGTACCGTGGCAGGAGAGGCAGGAGAGCCTGCCGCCGCTTTTCAGAAAACAGGCGCTCTGGCTGAAGTAGACGGGCTGGTGGCGCACATTCCACGGATTTTCGAAGTTGGTGGCCGATCCGGCGGCCGGAGGCATGCGGTGGCACTGGCCGCACAGATCGTTAATGGCGGCGGAGGTAAGCCGCGAGGGATTGCGGATGTTGGAGGGCGTGGGTTGCGCGGCATGGGCGGCGCCGGCGCCATGGCAGGTTTCGCAACGGACCCCGGATTCGCCAGGTTCGATGGCGCGGGATCTGGTGAGCCGCAAGCGCCCGGTCGAGTGGCACTGAAAGCAGCGCATGATGTTCGCGTCCGGCGCGAAGGTGCGGTAGACGGCGCCTTCGCGCGAGGCGTGGCCGGGCGTAAGCGAGAGTTCTCCGCTCTTCCGGTACCAACTGAGGCCGTGCTCGACGTAGGTGTCCTCATCGAACTGGGAGACGTAGGTGATTGCTTGTACGCCAGCTCCGAACGCCCAGCGGCCATCGCTCGTCCACCCGAGAGCTTGGGCGTGGTGCGTGGCCGATTGCGATTTGGCGATCGCGGAATGACAAACGGCGCAGGACTTCGAACCCGCGAAGTCCTGCGCCGCTAGTAAGAGGAAAGCGAGCGCTACCAAGTGAAGCGGCCGCTGTACTGCAGTTGGCGGCCCAGGTAACCGGGCCGCTGCGCCGTGACGGCGCCGAAGGCGGAGTTGCCGTAGGTGGTGCTGGGCAGGTCGCCGTTGAAAGTGTTGGTGGCGTTGTAGGCTTCCATGCGCAGTTCGAAGTTCAGGCGCTCGGTGATGTGGAAGTTCTTGGCGAGTGTCATGTCGAGGTTCTTGAACCGCATGCTCTTCACGCCGTCGTATTGGAGCGGGTTTGTACGGCGGGTAAAGGCCGGTTGATTCTTGAACTTCGTTGTATCGAACATCCGGCCCTTGGATTTGTCGCTGATGGTGGGATCACCGTCCACCAGCAGCGTGCCGAAGCGGAGATACTGGCCCGTGTTCACCGAGAACAGTCCGCTCAGCGACCAGCCGCCGAGCACGCCATCGACGATCCGGTTGGCGTTGTTCATGAACTTGCGGCCTTTGCCGAACGGCAGTTGATAGATGGCGGCGCCGGACCAGCGGTGGCGCGGATTGACGGCCGGCTGGAAGGTGAGATTGTCCAGGTAGTTGTCCTGCTCATCCCAATACTCTTCGTTGCGCTCGCGGTTGTAGTTGTAGCCAAAGAAGAGATTAAAGCCATTGACGAACGGGCGCTGCAGCGAGATTTGCAGCGACTGGTAGCGGTTGTGCCCGAGACCGGTGAGCCGCTGCTGAATGTCGCCGTACTGCGGGTACAGGCGCAGCAGTTGCGAGATGGGCACCTGGGCCTGCGTGCGAAGCTGGCCCGGCATCTTGTCGGCGGCCAGCTTGTTGAAGAACGGGTTGGCGACGTTGCCCACCGTGGCGGCGCCCTTGGTGTAGCCGATGCGAGGGTCCACCTGGTTCAGATTGCGTGTGACGGGCGCGTTGCGGCCGAAGTTGGTGAAGTAGGTCGCATCCAGGACGATTTTTCCGGGCAGCGATCGCTGGACGCTGAGGTTGATGCGGTCGTTCACGCCCACCTTGAAGTCCTGTACATAGAAGATGGGCGCGCCGCCGAGATCGGTGTAACGGCCAAAGCTCTTGCCGCTGACCGGGACCAGGCCGCCGGGGAAGGGATTGCGCAGCGTGGACTGTGGCACGCCGGTAAGCAGAGGCAGACCGCGCGAGGTGGCCTCGAAGCCGGGATAGAAGACGCTGCCCAGAACATCGAGACCGTCGGTCAGCGTGGAAGGCACAAGGTAGCGGGCGTAGCCGAAGCGGATGGCGGTTTGGTCATTCAACCGGTAGGCCAGGCCGGCGCGCGGCATGAACAACGCGCGCTGCGCATTCCAGGAGCCTCGATTCTGATCGTCGGTGAAGATCCAGGCGCCATTGTAGATGGGCTGCGCCGTGCGCAGGCCAAGCACGTTAGCGGGCAGCGTGGGCGTGTTGGCGCCGGTCAACCCCGGAATCGGCGAGCCGAGATCGAGGTAGCGTGAGAGGCGGTTTTGCGGATCGATCATGGGCGACTCGTACTCGTAGCGCAGGCCAAGGTTGAGCGTAAGCCGCTGGGTGACCTTGAAATCATCCTGGAAATAGAGACTGTAGAACGAGTTCCTGTGGCGCTGGATGGGCAGCGACTGGATGATCGTGTTGTTGTCGAGCGCGCCCACGAGCATCGTCGCCCAGGCGTCGCCGCTAAGGTTCAGGTTCGGGCTGAGAAAGGTGGAGGCGGTGTGTTCCGGCCGGACGTCGAACGAGATGGGCCGCGGGCGGACGGCTTCGACACGCTGTGAGCGCCACTCGCCGCCGACCTTGAAATAGTGCCGCCCCTGGGCGCGCGAAACCTTCGATTGCAAGTTGTAAGTTTCCGGGTCCTGATACCAGAACCCCGTGCGGCCAAGGCCCGTGTTGGAAGGCCCCCGGCGGACCGTGAAGCCGGGATAGTAGATGGCCGGATCGTTGCTCGAATAAGCCTTGTGCCAGTCGCTGCCGAGGATCTCGGTGAGCTGCGCGCTGGAGATCTGCCACTTGGTGTCGGCGAAGGAATCGAAGATGCGGTTCCAGCCGCCGCGCACGTTCAGCACGGTGCTTGCGTTGATCGTGTAGACGACGTCGCCCACGGTGGTCCAGGCATGGCGTTCGCTGCCGTTGGGCTGGAAGGCGGGCGAGTTGGCGTAATTGTCTTGAGCGACGTAGGTCTTGAACATCGAGTAGCGGCCGAAGACTTTCAGCTTGTCCGAGACGTTCCAATCCACGCGGTCGGAGAAGTTCCAATATTTGACTCGTTCGGCAAAGCCGGTGCGGTAATTGTTGACGAGGTCGTTGCCTTCGCCGGGCAGGTTCGGCGCCCAGATGTCATTCATCACGCGGCGGCCCACGGGGTCCTGCTGGCTGGCCGGGATGATGTTGCCCGCGTAGGGCTGGCGGGAGCCGGTGCCATCGGGATTCAAGATGCTGGTGAACGGGTTATAGATGGTGCGCAAGCCGCCGCTCGCGTTGCGGGACTGGGAAAAATCGCCCGTCTTTTCGAGCGCCGTGGGAAGCGTGAAGGCCACTGAGCGCGGATCCTGGCTGCGCCAGGCTTCGTAGGAGACGAAATTGAACACGCGATTCTTGATGATGGGCGAGCCGAGCGTGCCGCCGAAGATGTGGTTCCGGGTGAGGTTGGCGCGGCGCGTGATGTGGTCGGCCAGCGCGTTGATTTTCGGATTGCGGCCGAGATAGTAGCCGGTGCCGTGGAACTCGTTGGTGCCCGATTTCATTTGCACGGTGATGACGCCGCCGGCCGAGTGGCCGAACTCGGAATCCACGGCGTTCTGCTGAATGCTCACCTCCTGCACGGCATCCATGGCCGGCGTGTAGGCGGACTTTTCGGAGGCCATGTTGGGAGCGCCGTCCACCACCACGTCGTTCTTGGTGGTGGTGTTGCCGCCGACGTCGATTTGCGTCGCGGCCCAGTGGTGATACGGGCTCTGCTCCGTGGTGGAGCGCAGCACGGCGGCCGGATTCAGTTGCGCCAGCAGGAACGGGTTGCGGTTGATGACCGGCAGTTCGTTGGTCATCTTCTTGTCGAGAGTGATGCCCATGGTGGACGTGTTGAACTGCACGGCCACGGGCGAGGCTTCGATGGTGACGGCTTCGGAAGCCGAGCCGACATCCAGCCGCGCGTCCACCGTGACGTCGCCACGGCTCTGCACCAGAATGTTCTTCGCCACGAATTTGCGGAATCCCTGCATCTCGACCGTCACCGAATAGTTTCCGGCGATGACAAAGTCGAACAGGTACTGGCCGTTGTTATTCGTCTTGGTGGCCGCCGTGACGTTGGTGCCCTCATTGGTCAGGGTTACGTCGGCGCCGACGATCACGGCCTGGGAACTATCAGTGACAAGCCCCTGCACGCGGGCGCGCACATCCTGTGCAAACGTGACGCCGGCGGACACGGACAGTAGGCAAACAAATAGGCAAAGATTTCTCATCTACACTACCCCTCAGTAGTTACTCAACGCGCGCCCAGTATATACCAAGCGCCCCAAGGTCATGCAAGGCCTTGCAATGCTTTTTTTACCGATAACCGTGGCGCGCCACGTGCTCTGTGGAAGAAGTCCACGGTTGACGGTGCCCGGGGTCAGGAAGCTGGCTCAAAATCCCAGCCCCAGCCGGGCCGTTCGTGTGGCTTCGTGTAGATTCCCTCGGGGCCGCGCGTGATCTCGTACTGCTCCTCGAACATCTTGTACACCTGGGGCGGGCCGCCGGGCGGGGGCATGAACAGCTCGCTCCACGGCGCATTCACATGGGAGATCGAGTAGTGCGTGGCGCCATTCAATCCGCCGCCGTGCGGGATGACCGGGATATCGTAGGCCGCCGCCATGGAGCCGATCTTCAGCAGCTCGGTGAGTCCGCCGCACCATTGCAGGTCGGGCTGCCAGATTTGCGCGGCGTTGTGCTCCAACAGATAGCGGAAGCCATAGCGGCCATACTCATGCTCGCCCGTGACGATGCGCGTCGACTTGATGGCGGCATTCAGACGGCCAAAGCCCGCGTAGTCGTGCGGCTGCAGGACCTCTTCCATCCAATAGATGCGGTAGGGCGCCATCATCTCGGCCATCTCGATGGTGTAGCGTTCCGTCCAGGCCATCCAGCAATCCAGCATGATGTCGCCGTCGGGCCCCAGCGCCTGGCGGGCGCGCTTGACCAGTTCGACGTTCTTGCGCATGCCTTCGATGCCGTCGGCCGGGCCGTGCGGAATGGCCAGTTTCAGCCGCTTGTAACCGAACTCGACATGCTGCTCGATGTCGTTGCCCGTGCAGTAGGCGGGCATGCTCTCCCGTACTTTGCCGCCGATGAGCTTATAGATGGGTTCGTTCAACGCCTTGCCGACGATGTCCCACAGCGCGAGATCGACGCCGGAGATGGCGTTCATCGTGACGCCCATGCGGCCATAGCTCATCGTGGAGCGCCAGCAGAGATCCCAGTTCCGTTCGATCTGGAAGGGGTCCTTGCCGAGCAGAAGTTTGGTCAGGTGGCCCGTGACGATCGCGCCGCCGCCCGGGCCGCCATTGCCATAGCCCTTGATTCCCTTGTCGGTGGTGATTTCGACGGTGAAGCTGGGAACGTTGTCGGCAGCAAACAGCGAACGTGTGGCCTTGTACTCGGGATAGATGGAGACCGGGTTGGCCACCTCGACGCCCTGCGTGGACCAGGAGCCGGGCGAGGGCGTGAACGCGGGCGCGGGCTTAATGGGCCGCGTACGCACCAGGCGGATGCCGGTGATCTTGAGGTTGCTCTTCTCCTGTTGGAAGGAGAAGGCGGGCAGAGCGAAGCCGGCGGCGGTGGCGCCGGAGAGGGTGAGAAAGCGGCGGCGGTTCATCGGCGTCAAGCCTATCGAGACGGGCGCCGTGTGGTCAAGGGGCAATCGCGGCCAGCGCCGGAAGCTTAGTGGATGCGCCCTCGGGCATCCACCTCCCAGGAGCCGAGCACCTCGCCTTTGCTGTGGAAAAAGAGGCGGCTGTGCAGGTTGACGCAGGGGCAGACGTGGTTGGGCACGATGGCCACGCGTTCGCCCACGCGCGGCGGGGCGGCCGATTGCGATACATCGAGGTGGCCGTGTTCTTCGGACAGGCCGGTAATTTTGATGCCGGGGTAGCCATCCACCGATCCGAAGCCCTGATCGTTGCCGGAGATCCAACGGTCTGTGGTGAGCGTTTTGGATCCGGCATCGACGATGGCGCGGCCGGGGACCGCGGTGCTGACGACGGTGGCGAGCACGCGCACGGCGATGTCTTCCGCGGCGCAGGCGCCCACGCCGAGCGTGTTGCGGTCGTTAAAGACATAGGTGCCGGGACGGATCTCGGTTGTGCCACGAACCCTGTGGCTATTGCGCGCCGTGGGCGTGCTGCCGCCGCTGACGATGGGCGCCGGGATCCCGGCGCGCCGCAGCGCGTCGAGCACGGCGGCCAGTTGAGCCTCCACACTGGCCAGCGCCGTGGCTTGCGCCTCGGGCCGGTCCCAGATGTGGCCCGGATAGTACAGCAGCCCACGCATCTCGACGCCTGGCAATCCGGTGATCCGCTGCGCCAGCGCCAGCGCGGCCTCCGGTCCCGGCACGCCGCAGCGGCGCATGCCCACGTCGAGTTCGACCAGCAGACCGATGGTGGAGCCCGCGCGGACGGCTTCGGCGGCAAGCCCTTCGGCCGGGGTTATCGAATCGACGGCGACCGTAATGCGGCGTTCGCGGGCGAGGCGCGCGAGCCGCTGCCATTTCGCCTGGCCATACACGGGGTAGGCAACCAGGATGTCGGCGCACCCGGCATGGGCCATCACCTCGGCCTCTTCGCTTTTGGCCACGGTGAGCCCCTGGCTGCCGTGGCGCCTCTGCATTTGCGCGATGGCCTCGATCTTGTGTGTCTTCGTGTGCGGCCGCAACTGCAACCCGTGCCGTCCGGCGTATTCGGCCATCGAGGCCAGGTTGCGCTCCAGCACGTCCACATCGACGGCGACGGCCGGCGTCTCCAACTCGGAGATGTGCATGGCTATGCCTTCAACGTGAGCTTACTGAAGCTGGCAAACGAGCGCTGGAAGCCGTCGAGCAGGAAGACATGATCGACGCCGCCCACCACCATGCGCGCGCCTCGGTCCAACGCGGTCTGGGCCGCCTCGGGCGTGCCCGATACCGTGCCCCACCAGTTGCCAGCGGCCTTCGTGGCGGCGTCGACGCGCTTGTAAGCGTCCACAAGCAATGGATGCTGGAACTGGAACGGCACGCCATAGCTGAGGCTGAGGTCTCCGGGACCGACGAAGAGCAGATCCACGCCGGGCACGGCGGCGATCTCCTCGACGCACTCGACGGCCTCACGGTCTTCGATCTGCAGGGCAAGGAAGGTTTCCCGGTTGGCTGCTTCCAGATACTCGGGGCCGCCCTCCATCCCCCACATGGCGTCGCATCCGGCGCCGTCGAGTCCCCGGACGCCGAGCGGAGGATACTTGCACCACTCCACCCACTGCCGCGCCTCGGCCGCGCTCCGCACGTGCGGCACCATGATGCCGTTGGCTCCGAATTCGAGCGCGCGCATGGGGCTGTCGTAACCGCCCTTGCGGACGCGCACCATCAGGTCGATGCCGGTGGCGCGGCAGGCCAGCGAAACCGGGTCGATGGTTGTGTCGGCAAAGGCCCTGTGCTCCTGGTCGAACCAGATCACGTCGTATCCCAGCCGGCCCACGATCTCGGCAAGCCACGGTTCGGTTACGCGGCAGATGGCCGCCGTCAATACGAATTCACCGGCGCGCAATTTGCGCAGCACTTTGCTGGATTTCAAGCTGGACTCCTCGCTTCGGAATTTCTAAGAAATCTATGCCCATTGTAAGGTTGCAAACGCCAGGCCGGCCGCCGGACGGAGCGCCGCTGTCCAGCCGGCCGAACGTGGCGCGGCCGCCGGTGGATGGGAAGTTTCCCTGGCGCGCGACAATCAAAGCCATGCGCCAACGTACGCTCGGACGCACAGGTTTGCCGGTTTCTGAAATCTCGCTCGGCACGGTCGAACTGGGGCTCGACTATGGGATCGGCGTGCCGGGCGCGCCCTACCGGCCGCCAGAGGCCGAGGCGTCCCGCCTGCTGAACACGGCTCTGGACATGGGCGTGACGTGTATCGATACGGCGCGGGCCTATGGAACAAGTGAATCGCTGATCGGCCAGGCGATTGCCGGGCGGCGCGGTGAGTTTGTCCTCGTTTCCAAAACGAAGACCTTTCCCGCCGGGTACGGCACGCCGGCCGAACGGCGCGAAGCCATGCTCGCCTCGGTGCGGGAGTCCTTGCGGCAGTTGCGCGTGGAGCAACTCGACCTGTTGCTGCTGCACAGCTCATCGCCGGATGAGGTGAGCGAGCCGTTGTATGCCGGCGTGTTGGACGAGTGCCGCGAGCGGGGTTGGACCCGCTTCACCGGAGCCAGCGTATATGGATGCGAGGCGGCGCTGCTGGCCATCCGCTCGGGACGGTTCGATTGTTTGCAGGTGGCTTGGAATGCTCTGGACCGCGGCGTCGAGGCCGAGGTGCTGCCGGCCGCGATCGAACACGGCGTGGGGTTGATGGTGCGCTCGGTGCTGATGCGCGGAGCGCTGACCGGGCGGCGGTCGCACCTGCCGGCCGCGCTTGCGCCGGTGGATCAGGCCGCCGGCGAGTTGGAAGCGCTGGCGGCCGGGTCGGGCCTGACGCTTCCGGAGTTGGCCTTCCGCTACATCCTGTCCCAGCAGGGACCGTTGACGGCGCTGGTGGGCACGGCGTGGATCGAGGAACTGCGAGAGGCCGTGCGGTGCGCGGAAGCCGGCCCGCTCCCGGATGAAGTGCTGGCGGCCATACGAGCGATCCACGTATCGGACCCGTCGCTGCTCGATCTCAGCCGTTGGCCTCCCGTTTAAAGCGCGGGCCGGGGCAGTACAAAGCCGCCATCTACGCGCAGCACCGAACCGGTGACATAGGACGCGCGCGGCCCCGCCAGATACGCCACCGCGCCGCCAATGTCCTCAATCGTGCCGATGCGCCCCAGCGGTAGGCCGCGGGCCGATTCGGCAATCTCCTCACGCGTGGCAAAGCGCAGCTCCCCCGGCGTTTCAATCCATCCCGGCTCCACCACGTTGGCGCGGATGCCATGCGGCGCCATCTCGTTGGCGATGCTGCGGACCATGTGGTTCAATCCCGCCTTGGCCGCGTTGTAGGGCAGGGAATTCTTGAACGCCAGCACCGCGTGCACGGAGCTGATGGCGATCACAGAGCCGCCTCCCCCTTGCGCCACCATCTGGCGGCAGGCGGCCTGGCAGGTGTGGAAGACGCCGCCCAGCGTAACGTCGATCACACTGCGCCAGTCCTCCGCGCTTAGCTCGAGAAAGGGTTTGCGGATGCTCCATGCCGCATTGGCCACGAGAACGTCCAGCCGCCCCAGCCCGGCGGCCGTTTCAGAAATCAGCCGCGCGCAATCGTCCGCCAGACCGACGTCGCCCGCCACGATGATGGCCTCGCGGTTCAGAGCACGCACCTCGGCGGCAACCTCCTCGGCTTCTTCGCGGTGGGAACGGAAATTGATGGCGACGTCCATGCCCTCGCGCGCCAGCGCCAGCGCGCAGCCCCGGCCAATCCCCCGGTTGGCTCCCGTCACCAGTGCAACCTGCTTCGCCATTCGTCTGTCTCCCTCCGTTCCAGTCTCGCCGTTTGGGAACCGCCGCGCCGCATGCCGCGCTCCCGGTTCCGCGCACCCGTCCAGTATCGTGAACTTTCACGGCTGGTTTGCCGGATCGCAGGATCAGATGCCACGGACGGAGGCTATAATCGGCCTTTCCCGGTATGTGGGAGAAGTTGCGCCGCGGCTTCGGTACGCGCCCGGCCCGATCCAGTAAACCAATGAAGACCTATCCATCCGCCTCGAAGATTCTCGAAAAGAACCGGCGCCTGATCCCCGGGGGAGCCGTTTCGCTCAACCGGGTCATCTCTCCCGAGATCGTGTTTCAGCGGGGGAAGGGCGCGCGCCTGTGGGATGCCGACGGCAACCAGTACATTGACTACCACGCCGCCTTCGCGCCCCACTTCCTTGGGCATAACGATGACTCCGTGAACGAGGCCGTGGCCGGAGTGCTGCGCGCCGAGGCGAGCCTGTACGGCTCGGGCACCACGGAGTTGGAAGGCGAATTGGCCGCATTGATCTGCGACAGCGTCCCGTTCGTCGAGTCCGTGCAGGTGTTGAACACCGGCAGCGAGGCTACCTATCAGGCGCTGCGCGCCGCGCGCGCCCTCACCGGACGCGATCACATCATCGTGATGCAAGGCGGCTACAACGGCTGGCACAACGACGTGGCCTGCAATCTGATGACGCCGCTGGCCGCTCTGGGTCCACGCGTGTCGCCCGGTGAGTATCCGTTCCTGCCCATCAGCGCGGGCATCCCCGAGGCGCACCGGCAACTGGTGCATCCGGTGAACTACAACGATCTGGAATCGGTGCGTTGGGTATGCGAGCGCTACCCCATCGCCGGACTCATCACCGAGCCTGTCCTGCAAAATGTGGGCGTCGTCCATCCCCAGCCCGGCTACTTGCGGGGCCTTCGCGAGCTGGCCAACGAGTACGGCTTCCTGCTCATCTTCGATGAGGTGAAGAC
>JADLCT010000095.1 GCA_020847045.1 Bryobacterales bacterium
GCATAACGAATCCTTCTCCTTGTTGCGCAGAAACCGGCCCGATTCGGAGGAACTGACTGAGCCCGGTTCCCCCCATCGGGGCCGGGGAATGCTCCCCGTGGAGACTTCCCTGGCCGTGGCCGCCGCGTTGGACCGCCTCACCAGCGAACAGCGCGAGGCCGTGGTTCTCAAAATTTATGAAGGATTCAAGTTCGACGAGATGGCTGAAATTCTCGGCTGTCCCGTTTCGACAGTCAAGTCGAGGCTGTATACCGCGCTCGGCCTGCTGAAGGAAACGCTCGCGCCGGTGGCCGGAGAGCCCGCCGGATAAGACGTGGGAGAGGCCCATGACCGAACACGAACAGGAATTCAACGAGTATCTCCGCGATCCCCGCGCCGCCGCCGTCGCCGCCGCCCTGCGCTCGGTTCCCTATGAGGACCCCCCGCGCCGCATCGCGTTTGTATCCGACAAGGTCTTCGAGCCCACCTGGTGGCAACGCTTCTGGGCCACGCCCCGCTGGGGCTTCGCCTCGGCCGCGGTGCTTTCGGGTGCGCTTGTCTTCCACGCCGCCACGCGCCCGCCCGCCATCGTCCGGCAGCAGGCGCCTTCTCCGGCCACGCACAACGCGGCCGCTCCCGCCGCGCCGCCCGATCTCGACGCAATGGTGCAAGCCGCCGTCGCCCGCGCCACCGCCGGCATCGAAGCGCGCCATGAAAAGCTCACCGTCGAAGCCGTCAAGGCCGCCGAAGAGCGCCTCCTCATCGAACACCGCCAGGACATGGCCGCCATGGAGGCCAATACCCAGATGCTGCTGCGCAAGCTGAACACATACATGCGCGCCAGCAACGACGTGGGAGCCGGACAATAATGAACGCCCTTCTCCGCCGTACGCTTCTGTTGTGCGCCGCCACGCTCACTCTCGGCGCGGCCAACCGCATCGCCTACTCCGAGTTGCACACGCTCGAAAAATCCTTCGACCGGCGCATCGCCGCCTATAACCTCGACGCGCCCATGGATCTCATCGGCTTTACGCGCGGCGTCTACATCGAGAACTACGGCGCCGTCTTCACCGCCGAGGTGAACCTTCTGCTGTCGGCCGGCGCCTCCCCGTTCCGGCCCAAATTCACGCCCGAGGTCATCGAGCGCCTTCGCCAGCGCAAGCTCGAGCGCGTCCCCGAGCTGAAGCGCCTGATGCGCGACATGATGGTCTCCACAGGCACCTCGCTGCAACAAATGCCACCCACCCAGCAGGTGGTCGTCGGCGTCTCGCTCTTCTATCACTCCTTCGAGGACACGAAAGGACTGCCCGCGCAAATCGTCATGCAGGCTCCGCGCTCGGCGCTGGTGGAGTTTGAAACCGGCAAGCGCACCGCCGCCGCGCTGGACTCCGCCATCCAGGTGCGGGAGTTCTAGCCTCTCATGCGTCTCGGCGAACTGCTCATCGAGCGCCGGCTCATTACACCGGACGAGCTCGATCAGGCCCTCGAAATCCAAAAGGAACGCACCGCCGACAAGGTGGGCAAGATTCTCGTCGATCTCGGCTTTGTCGCCCAGCGCGACGTTCTCGCCGCCCTCTCGGATCAGTGGTCGCTGCCGCTGATCACGCTCGACGGCCCGCCCCCGGCGGCCCCCGAGCTGGAAAAACTCACGCCCCGTTTTCTCCGCCAGTTCAAATGCGTGCCGGCCGCCATCGAGGACTCCACGCTCGTGCTGGCCATGGCCGACCCGCTCGACTTTGAAACCCTGGCCACCGTGCGCGGCGTCACTGGACTGCGCGTCCGCCAGGCCCTGGCCGCCGAAGGAGAGATTCTCGACCAGCTCGACCGGCACTACGGCCAGCAGGCCACCTCGGGGCTGGTGGGCTTTGAAGACTCGGAAGCCAACGAGGACCTCGAACATCTCCGCGACATGGCCTCCGAGGCGCCCGTCATCCGCCTGGTCAACGCCATGGTCGCCTCGGCCGTCGAAAAGCGCGCCAGCGACATCCACATCGAGCCCTTTGAAAAGGATTTTCGCGTCCGCTTCCGCATCGACGGCATCCTGCATCCCCAGGAAGCTCCGCAGCGTGAGCTCAAGGCCGCCATCATCTCCCGCGTGAAGCTGATGGCCAAGCTGAACATCGCCGAACGCCGCCTGCCGCAGGATGGCCGCATCAAAATCCGCACCCTCGGCCGCGAAGTGGACCTCCGCGTCTCCACGCTGCCCACCCTGTACGGCGAAAGCGTCGTCATGCGGCTGCTGGACCGTTCGGCCGGCGACTTCTACGACCTGCAAAAACTCGGCTTCACCGATTGGATGCTGGGCCGCATGAACCATTTCACCGGCCTGCCGCACGGCATCTTTCTGGTTACCGGTCCCACCGGCTCGGGCAAATCCACCACGCTGTACTCGGCGCTTAAGCGCATCAACCTCTCCGACCGCAAGATCATCACCATCGAGGACCCGGTCGAATATCAGATGGACGGCATCAACCAGATCCATGTGAACCCGCAAATCGGACTCACCTTCGCCGCCGGCCTCCGCCACATTGTCCGCCAGGATCCCGACGTCATCATGGTGGGCGAGATCCGCGACCGCGAAACCGCCGACATCGCCATCCGCGCCGCCCTCACCGGCCACCTGGTCTTCTCCACGCTTCACACCAACGACGCCCCCAGCGCCATCACGCGGCTCACCGATATGGGCGTGGAGAACTACCTCATCACATCCTCCGTCGTCGCCGTGCTCGCCCAGCGGCTGGTGCGCGTCATCTGCCCGGAGTGCCGCACGAGCGACGGCCCCAAGATGTCCCCCATCGGAGAGCTGATCGAAACCTTCCGCGGCGCCGGCTGCGAACACTGCTTCGGCACGGGCTACAAGGGCCGCGTCGGCATCTTCGAGATGATGCAGCTCAGCGACGAGATCCGCCGCGCCATCATGAAGAGCGACGACGCCGGCGTGCTCACCGGCATCGCGCGGCGCGAAGGCATGACGACGCTGCGCGAGGACGGTTGGGCCAAAATCGCCTCCGGCGTCACCACCGTGGACGAGGTGCTTCGCGTCACCCAGGAGATCTGACGCGGCGCATACCCGCCGCACGCGCTTCACGCCGCCCGGCCACACGCGCCGCGCGGTATGATCGCTGCCATGATCGAGAGGGCCACGCCCGCTTCCCGCCGCCGCTTCCTGCGCTATCTTGCTTCCAGTCCTCTGTTTGCGCAGGAGCCCGCGCCGCTCCTCGGCAGCCCCGCCGGCGCCCTCAGCGTCTTCGACTTCGAGCCCGCCGCCAAAGCAAAACTGCCCCCCGCCCACCGCGGCTTCATGATGACCGGCACCGACGGCGACGAAACCCTCCTCGCCAATCGCGAGGGCTTCAACCGCTTTCAGCTTCTCCCCCGCCGCCTGGTCGACTTCAGCAACCTCAGCCTCCGCACCGATGTGCTCGGCCTCCCCTTCGCCTCGCCCATCTACCTGTGCCCGGTCGCCTCCCACCGCATGTACGACCCCGAAGGCGAGCTCGCCGTGGCCCGCGCCGCCCGCGCCCGCGACACCGAGATCATGCTCTCCACCAACACCAGCACCGCCATCGAGGAGGTCACGCGCGAACGCGGCAAGCCCGTCCTGTTCCAGTTGTACACCGCCCCCCGCTGGGCCATCACAGAAAAGCTGGTGAAACGCGCCGAAGACTCCGGCGCCCGCGTCATGGCCTGGACCGTCGACAACCTTGGCGGAAGGAACACGGAAACCTACAACCGCCTGCGCCGCCTCGATCCGCGCGACTGCGCCACCTGCCACGGCAAGGAGGGGCCGGCCAGCATGGAGCGCCGCGTCATGTACCGGGGCATCCCGCTCGCCGGACGTGAGAACCCCGATCCACCGCCCACCTGGTCCATGATCGAACGCTTGCAGAAGATTACCCGCATGAAGCTCCTCATCAAGGGCATCGTCACGCCCGAAGACGCCCTGCTCGCCAGAGAGCATGGCGCCGACGGCATCGTCGTCTCCAACCACGGAGGGCGCGCCGAGGCCAGCGGCCGCGGAACCATCGAGGCGCTGGGTGAGATTGTCGAGGCCACCGGCCCCAACTTCCCCGTCCTGCTCGACGGCGGCGTCCGGCGGGGTACCGACGTTTTCAAGGCGCTCGCCCTGGGCGCCCGCGCCGTCGGCATCGGCCGTCCCTACCTCTGGGGACTCGCCGCCTTCGGGCAGCCCGGCGTCGAACGCGTGCTCGAACTGCTCCAGGCCGAACTCCAACTCGTCATGCGCCAGTGCGGCACGCCTTCCATTCCACAGATCACTCGCCGCGCCATCCGTATGCGATGAGCACTCACCCCCGCCCCGCCACCACCTCGATCTCGATCAGCGCCCCGGCCCAGAGCTGCGCCACCCCCACCCCGGTTTTCGCCGGCTTGTGCTCCGGGAAGTACTCCGCATAGACCGCGTTGGCCTCGCCCAGCCGGTTGTAATCGGCCAGATAGAGATTGCACCGCGCCACCTGCCGCAGCGAACTGCCGCAAGCCTCCAGAATCCGCTTCACGTTTTCCAGGGCCTGCCGCGTCTGCGCGGCCATGTCTTCCCCCGCCAGCCGTTCCGTCGCCGGATCGATCCCCAACTGCCCCGAGACGAACACGAGGTCCCCCAGAATGGCCGCTTGCGAGTAGGTCTGGTTGGCCGGAGGCAGTCCGGCGATCGTCATGGGAATGGGCTGGCTCATGTGCGAGCCATCCTACTACGGCGCCAGGCGTTCGCGCACCCACGCCGGTCCTTGCCGGCGGTAACGGATCCGGTCGTGCAGGCGGTCCGGCCGCCCCTGCCAGAACTCCACGGTTTCGGGCATCACGCGATAGCCGCCCCAATGCGGCGGGAGCGGCACATGGTCCGGAAAACGCTCGCCGGCCTGGCGCATCGCCAACTCCAACTCCTCGCGCGAGCCCACCACCCCGCTCTGTCTCGACGCCCATGCGCCCAGCTGATGCCCCCGCGGCCGCGTGGCGAAGTACGCGGCGCTCTCCTCGCGCGGCAGCTTCTCCACGCTCCCGGTCACGCGCACCTGACGCTCCAGCTCGGGCCAATAAAACACCAGCGCCGCCCGCTCATTGGCCGCCAGTTCGCACCCCTTCGCGCTCTCGTAGTTGGTGAAAAACCGGAACCCTCCGGCATCGAAGCCACGCAGCAGCACCATGCGCGCCGACGGCGTCCCCTCAAGCCCCACCGTAGCCAGCATCATCGCGTTCGGCTCAGGTAGCTCCGCATCCACCGCCGCCTGCATCCACAGCGCGAACTGCTCCATCGGAGCGTCGTGCAACAGCCGCTCGTCCAGCTCGCCCCGTTCATAGCTGATGCGCGCCCGGGCCACCGCATCGCGTGCGTCAAGGCTCAACTCTTCTTCTGCTCGTCCTTCTTGGCTGCTTCCTTCTTCTCTTCCACGGGAGGGCGGAACCGCCGCTGGCGCGGCACGGGCTTCGCGCTGGCCAGCGCCACCATGGCTTCCACGGCCGCTTCTCTCTTCGCCGCGTCCAGAATCAGATACCGGTGCTTGCCCCCCGGCGTGGGCGTGAAGCGCGTCTGGCCATTCTCAAGCACCTCGATCCGTCCCGGCTCGGACAGCTTGAAGTACTCCGCCTTGGGCCGCACCGCCTGCAACACCGCCGTCACGTCCCAGGTCTTTGCGTCGTAGGGCATCTTCCCATCGGCGCGGTAGGCGTCCACCACGGGATGATGCGCCGCCCAGCCGAACTTGGTCTCAATCGCGCTGGCCGGAAACAACAACTGCTCGCCCAGCTCCTCACCCGAGGCGATGATCTCACCCGGCCATTCGGCGAACAGCTTCCTGGCCGCCGCGATGTCGGCCTTCACGTTGAACTCCGGCCCGCCGGACGGATACCGCCCGCCCATCACCACCAGCGTTCGCACCTTGGCGGTAATCAGCTCCTTCACGCCAGGAAAATCCAGCATCTTCCGGAAGTTCGTCGCCGGCCCAGTCAGCACCACCACGCAATTCTGGTCGTACTGCGACGTGAACGCGTTCCGGATCACCGCCTCCGGAATGGCCGTGTCCACGGTTTTTTCGATGCCGCGCGGGTACACCGGTTTGCCGTCGCCGCCCCGCTGATCCAGTACGGCGGAGAGGATGGGCGTGTCCTCGGGCAGTGCGCCCTTCAGAGCCATGCCCACCGGCAACGGCCGCCCCCCGGTTCCGGCATAGAACCGTTCGATCACCTCGCACAGGGCGGCCGAGCGCAGGCTCGGCTTGCTGGTGCTCACCGCGATCACGCGGCACTCCTCCAAACCGTCCAGTCCAAACAACACGGCCAGCGCCAGCGCGTCATCGGCGCTATTGCCCATGTCGCAGTCGAAGATCACCCCCACCGGAGGCTTCGCTCTCGGTCCCAGTTGCATGAATGTTCCGCCGTCTCAGCTCAGCGAAAGCCCGTCCAGCGCTTCCGTGGAATCGCCGAAATACTCCGCCCGCACGCCCATGCGGTCCATCATCGTCAGGAACAGGTTCGACATGGGCGTCTCTTTCCGGTACACCACATGGCGGCCGCTCTTGATGTAGCCGCCCGCGCGCCCGGCGATCAGCGTAGGCAGATCCTCGTGGTTGTGCCGGTTGCCGTCGCACAGCCCCGCTCCGTAGACGATCATCGAGTTGTCCAGCAGCGTCCCGTCGCCTTCCTGAATCGCCTTCAACCGCCCCAGCCACTCGCTGAACTGCTTCACATGGTAGGTGTTGATCTGCGACACCTTCTCCATCAGCGCCGGATCGTTCCGGTGGTGCGTCAGCGGATGGTGTCCGTCGCTGATGCCGATTTCGCGGTATGCCCGGCTGGTCCCTTCGCGCGTCACCAGGAAGGTGAACACCCGCGTCAGGTTCGCCTGCAAAGCCACCGTCAGCATGTCCGTTACCAGCTTGAAGTGTTCGGAGAAGTCCGCCGGCACGCCATACGGCTTCGGCATCCCCGGATCGATCTGCGCGTTGTCCTTCTCGGCCCGTTCGATCTGCCGTTCAATCTCGCGCACCGAGGAGAGATACTCGTCCAGCTTCCGGTTGTCCGACGGCCCCAGCGCCACCTTCAACTTCTGCGTATCGGCCTGCACGAAGTCCAGAATGCTCTTCCGGTAGCGGTTCCGCCGCGCCCGCTCCTCGGGCGTCAGCCCCGCGTCGGCGCCGAACAGTTTCTCAAACAGCGCCCGTGGATCGAGAATCGGCGGCAGCGGCTGTGTCTCGCTCCGCCAGGCCAGGTTGTTCGTGTAGGCGCACGAGTAGCCCGAATCGCAATCGCCGGCCTGCCGCGCGTCCTCCATGCCCAGTTCGAGGGAGGGGAACCGCGTCTGATGCCCAATCTCGTTGGCCACGATCTGGTCCATCGAGACGCCGCAGTGAATGTCCACCGCGCTCTTCCGCGGCTGCACGCCCGTCAGGTACGACCCGCAGCACCGCCCGTGGTCGCCCGGGCCATCCAGCAACGCGCGCCCGTTATTGTGCGTCAGGTTCGACGTGACGAGAATGTCTTCCTTGTGCGGCTCCAACGGCGCCATGATGCGCGACAGCTTGCCCAGCTTCCCGTCGTAATCCAGGTTCCAGTTCCGCACGTCCATGCCGTTGGGCACATACACGAAGCCCATTCGCACGGGCGTCTTGACCGCCGCCGACAGCGCCGGCGTCATCGCGTCCAGGAACGGCAACCCCACCGCGGCGCCCACGCCGCGCAGGAACATTCTTCGTGGCAGAGACTTCTTCGTAATCATCGGGCCGCAATCTCCTTCGGTTTCACTACACCCTCTCGCTGGCGCGATACCTCTCCCCGGCGGTTCTGAAACGGGAGGCTTCGCACCACTTCGCTTATCAGAGTTTGAAACTTATATTCGTCCGCCGCAACCGCTTTAACAATGCCCGCCACCGTCCGGCGGTCGTAGCGCTCCAGGCCGCGGCCCAGCGCATAGGTCAACATCTTCTCCGTCAGGCAGCGCGTGAAGTCGGGCAGGTTGTCGATCAGCAGCTTGCGCATCCCTTCCGGCGTCGTGAACGACTTCCCGTTGGGCAGCGTCCCGCTGACGTCGATATCGAAATTCCCGTCCTTCGTGCGCCAGCGCCCAATCGCGTCGTAATTCTCCAGTCCGAACCCCAGCACGTCCATGCGCGCATGGCACGAGGCGCAGATGGCGTTGGTCCGGTGCTTTTCCAACTGCTGCCGCAGCGAGCCCGTGTTCCCCACGGCCGCCTCGTCCAGCGACGGCACATCCGGCGGCGGCTCCGGCGGCGGCGCGCCCAAAATATTCTGAAGCAGATACTTGCCGCGGATCACCGGCGAGGTCCGCGTCGGATAGCTCGACACCGTCAGCACGCTCGCCTGGCTCACTATGCCGCCCCGCTGGCCATTGGTCAGCGTCACACGCCGGAACTCGGGACCCACCACGCCCTCCACACCGTAATGCCGCGCCAAACGGTCGTTCAAGAAGGTGTAGTTGGCGTCCAGAAACTCGCTTAACGGCCGGTTCTCCCGCAGGATATTCTCGAAAAACAGCCGCGTCTCCGACTTCATCGCCTCGCGCAGGTCCGGACCCCACTCCTTGAACTTCACCGGGTCCGGCTTCACCGAATCCAGGTTTCGCGTCTCCAGCCACTGCCCGGCGAAATTCCCGGCGAACGCCGCGCTCCGGCCGTCGGCCAGCATCCGCTTCACCTGCGCGTCCAGCACGCCCGGCTCGCGCAACTGGTTCTTCTCGGCCAGCGCCAGCAACTCTTCGTCGGGCATCGAGCTCCACAGGAAGTAACTCAGCCGCGAGGCCAGCTCCAGATCCGTCACCGGATGCGCCTTCGCCGGGTCCAGCGGGTCCGGGTCGCGCTCGATCCGGAACAGGAACTTCGGCGACACCAGCATGGCCTGAATCGCCAGTTGCAAACCCTGCTCCACCGTCTGCCCGTCCGCCCTGGCCAGGTCAACGAACTTCACCAGTTGCGCCACCTCGGCCCTGGTCACCGGCCGGCGGTAGGCCCGCCGCGCCAGCCTGGAAAGAATCCGGTTCACGCACGCCTTCCCCGTGGCCGGATCGCACACCAGAATCTTCTTCCGGCTCTCCCGCTCCCCCGCCTGGGCGAACGGTCCGACGAAGGTCACCGCGCCGATGTACTTGTTCTTCTTCTGGTCCCTCAGCTCCTTATCGGTCAGCGTCTTCACGAAGTCATCGTTCAGAAACGCCACCCTGAACACGTGATCCCCCTCCGGCAGCGCGATCTTGAACTCCTCCACCGACATCGGATTGAAGTACACCAGCTTCGAAGGCTTGGTCTCCACCCACATCTTGTGGATCATTCTGCCATCCATCCACACCGCCATCTCCACCGGCTTGGCGCCGGCCGCGCGCTCGCCCGGCAGTTGCACAATCACCGTGTACTCGGCGTCCCAGCCCACCTCGTGCGTTAATTCCACCGTGCTGCGGTCCACGCGCCGCAATGGCTGGCCCTTCCCGCTGAACTCGATCTCCAGCGGCTTCTTCGGCAGGGGATCGGCTCCGATCGCGCGCGCGGCAATCCGCTCTGCGGCGCGAACATACTTGTCCATCAACATGGGCGATACGGTCAGGACATCGCCGATGTTG
This sequence comes from Bryobacterales bacterium, assembly GCA_020847045.1. Taxonomy (GTDB): domain Bacteria; phylum Acidobacteriota; class Terriglobia; order Bryobacterales; family Bryobacteraceae; genus JAFLBB01. The sequence continues at coordinate 9,560 of JADLCT010000095.1, forward strand.
TCAAATCCGTAGCCGGAATCGTCGGTGGGAAAATCCTTCTCCGCGCGGAAATCCACCCCCAGCAGGTCGCGCACCGTGTTCGAGTACTCGCGCCGGTTCA
>JADLCT010000096.1 GCA_020847045.1 Bryobacterales bacterium
CGTCTGGTCACCAAGGAGGAGCTGATTCAGGAGGTCTGGGGCGGAGCGTTCGTAACCGACAACGCCCTGACACGCGTGGTGGCCCAGCTACGCCGCGAACTGGGCGACAGCGCCAAAGGCGCGCGCTACATCGAGACCGTCCCCACGCTGGGATACCGTTTTGTGGCCGCCGTGGAGACGGTGGCCGAACCGCTGCCCACCTCCGTCGCGCCTCTCCCCACGCCCCCGCATCAACGAAGGCGGCGGTGGGGACTCGCACTCGCCGCCACGGCCGCCCTGGTGGCTACGGCCGTCTACCTGGCCGGACGTGGCGCTCCGCCCGACGCAACGGATGCGGGCAGCCACAGCCGCCAGTTCACCTCCGGTCCGGGGTTGCAAATGTGGAGTTCCTTCTCGCCCGATGGAAACCTGCTTGTCTACTCATCGGACAAGACGGGCGTGTTTGAGCTCTACATCAAGCCCGTAACGCCAGGCGGACGCGAGATTCCCCTCACCGCGGACGGGCAGCAGAATATCATGCCGGCCTGGTCGCCCGACGGCAAATGGATCGCTTATCACGCCGTCGTCCAGAACGCCCTTCGCATCGTTCCCGCCACCGGAGGTACGCCGCGCACGATCTCCGATTTCGGACTGGACCCGGCCTGGTCGCCGGACTCGCGGCAGGTTGTGTTTCGTTCGGGGGTCTACCTCTCCCCGGTGGCCGCCGACTTTGGCGCGCTGCACGGCACCCGCCTGTTTCTGGTTGACCTCGATGGCGGCGCGCCACGCACACTGACCACGGAGATTGTGGCGCGCGGCGGGCAGGTCAGCCCGTGCTGGCCGGCGGGCGGTGATTCGCTCTACTATTTGTCGGCCAGCGCCCACGTGTCTAGCACGGTGTGGCGGTTGCGGCTCAGCGGCGAGGCGCGGCCGGAAGCGGTTGGCCGCAGCGAGGACCGCGCCTGGCTGAGTCTGGCCTGCGCGCCGGGAGGCCGCGAACTCTACCTCTCCGAGGCCAGCCCATCCTATGAGTTTTCCGTCGCCGCCCTGACCGTGCCCGGCGATGGCAAGCCGCGAGCCATCCAGCAGACCGGCGTGCTGATGCCGCGCGGTCTGGCTGTCTCATCCACTGGCCAACTGGCCTATACGCTGGTGATGCCGTCCAGCAACCTCTACCGTCTGCCGGTGAACCCGCGCACCATGGAGGCTTCCGGGCCGCCGGAGGAGTTGACGCACGAGACAGCCTCGCGTGTCAGCCTGCCCGCGATCTCGCCCGATGGAAACTCCGTGGCTTACTATGTCCGCCGCGTGGGCGTTCAGTCCGACATCTATGTGGCCCCGCTCCGCGGCGGGGAACCGCAGCAGATCACCACCAACCCCGCGCCGGAGGTGATGCCCAACTGGCTGTCCGATAGCCGCACGATTCTCTTCACGCGCAAGCCCGGCGAACGCGCCTCGCTCGTGCGCGTCAAGGTCGGCGATGCCCGCACGCAGGAGGTGATTCCGCTCAGCGATGGTCCGCGCATGGCTGCCGTCTCACGCGATGGACGCCGCATCCTGTTTCACACCTGGGCCAAGGGGCGGCTGGGCGTGGCCATCGCCACGCTCGACGGCAAGCCGCCGGTGAGCATCACGCCCGGAGATCAGGATGTTGGGTTTCCCAGTTGGTCCGCCGACGGAAAGAAGATCGCGGCCGAACTCTTCGACCACGACTTCACCCACCTGGTGGTGATGGACTCCGACGGGCGCGGCTTCCGCCGCCTCACAAGCGGGCGCGGCCAGTACTGGCCCTATGGCTGGGCGCCGGACAACGGCCATATCGCGGTGGCCGTCATGCGCGGCGGCGTGTGGGGGCTCTATGCCGTGTCGGCCTCAACGGGCCACATGAAAACGCTGCTGCCGCCCGGCGTGGCGCGCGGCTTCGTGCGCTATCCTAGTTGGTCTCCGCGCGGTGACATGATCGTCTACGAACGGTCCGAATCGAGCGGGAACCTGTTTCTGCTCGATCCGCGCTGACATGCCCATTCCCGCCGTGAACCTGAAGCCGTGCCTGGAGGCGACCGAACAGGAATGGCGCGCCCGCCTGGCGGCGATGTTCGGCCGGATGCAGTTCATTCTCGGCGCGGAGGTGGCCGCGCTGGAACAGGAACTCGCTTCCGCGTTTCAAACAAAATGTGTGGTCACCGTGGGCAATGGCACCGCCGCCCTGGAAATCGCCCTTCGCGACGCCGGTGTCACGCGGCCTGCGCAGGAGGTCTGGACCACCGCCCTCACCGCGCCCTTCACCGGCGTCGGCATCGCCGCGGCCGGCTGCCGCGTCCGTTTCGCCGACGTCGATCCGGAAACGCTGCTGCTGGATCCAGTGGATCTCGGCAACCGCGCCGGCAAGCGCACAGCGGCAATTGTGCCGGTGCACCTCTACGGACAGCCCGCGCCGCTCGCCCCTTTCCGCGCGCTGGCCCGTTCGCTCGGTGCCGTGCTGGTTCAGGATGCCTGCCAGGCGCACGGCGCGACGCACATGGGCAAGCCGCTAGCCGCCTACGGCCCCTACGTCTGCTACAGCTTTTATCCGACGAAGAACCTGGGTTGCCTCGGCGACGGAGGAGCCATCTCCACGAACTCCGCCGCCACCGGCAAACGCCTTCTCTCCCGCCGCGATGGCGGGCGCCGCGGCGGTCAGATCGCGTATCTGCCCGGCATCAACTCGCGCCTGGATGAGATGCAGGCCTGCTACCTGCGCGCCTTCCTGCCCAAACTCGGCGAATGGAACGCCATGCGCCGCCGCGTGGCAAGCCTTTACGAGGACGGTCTGCGCGATTGCCCCGGCGTCCGCCTGCTGCGCACGAGTGAAGAAAGTGTGCGTCACCTGTTCGTCATCCGCGCCGCGCGCCGCGGCCGTCTCCGCGACTGGCTCTCGTCCAAGGGCATCGGCACGGGCATCCACTACCCCGCGCCGCTCCATCTGATGCCCGCCTTCGGCGAGGCCGGCTTACGGCGCGGCGATCTGCCTCATGCCGAGCGCGCCGTGCGCGACATCCTCTCGCTGCCGGTTTATCCCTACTTGAGCGATGCCAGTGTGGCCGAGGTGATTGGCCGCGTGCGCGAGTTCTACCGCCGCTAGCCCGCGCGCTCCTGGCTAAGCCCTCCGCCAGTCGCGCACAATCTTCTCGCCCGTCCGGAACGCCAGCGCCATGATCGTCAACGACGGGTTGAAGCCGCCGTTGGTCACCATCACGCTGCCGTCGGCGACGTACACGTTGTCCACGCCATGCAGACGCCCGTGCGGGGTGGTGACACTCGTCTTGGCGTCCTTGCCCATGCGGCAGGTGCCCGCCTGGTGCTGGCCGCCCGTGCCGTTCAGACTCGCCACCTGCAGCCATGTCTCCCGCGCGCCCGAGGCCTTCAGCCACTCAGCCGCCCTTTCGGCGATGAAGCGCCCCGTTTCGCCGTCCATCGGATGCCGCCGCGTCGTGATGGCCGCCACAGGAATGCCCCAGAAGTCGGCCACCTTCGGGTCCACCTCCACGCGGTTATCCCACAGTGGCATCTCCTGCACCGGACCCTTCACGCCCGCCGTCTTCTTGTAGGCCTCGCGCACGAACTTCTTGAACTCGGCTCCGTAGCGCGGCACGCGCGGCGGCCGCACGTTTTTCGCGAACAGATACGGCAGCCGGATGAATTCGTTGGCCATCATCGCACCGCCCGTAATGCCCTTGTTGCCATGGTTGAAGTCGCACAGCGCGACGCGGGCCGCCGGTCCGGTTCCGTCGAAGATCTCCTCTTCAAACAGTCCGTACGCGCCCGAGTAGGCGTGTCCCTGCAGGTTGCGGCCCACCCAGTCATTCGCGTTCCCCAACCCGTTCGGATGCCCCTTCGACTTCGAGTTCAACAGCAGGCGCGGCGTCTCGGTCGCCGAACACGCCACCACCACCACACGGGCCGGCTGCTCCTGCAGGCGGCCCTGATGATAGTAAGCCACGCCAGCCGCCTTGCCCGCCGCATCGGTCAGAATCTCCTTGGCCACGGCCTCGGTCAACAACGTGCAATTGCCCGTCTTCACCGCCCGCGGAATCACCGTGTTCTGTGTGCCATTCTTCGCGTCCGCCTCGCACCCGAAGCCCACGCAATGCGGGCAGGCGATGCACCCGGCGCGCCCGTCGCGTTCCACCGAATTGATCGCCATGGGAATCGGAAACGGATGCCAGCCCAACTTCCGGGCGCCCGCCGCCATGCGCGCCGCCTCGCGGTTGTAAGGCAGCGGCGGCATCGGATACGCCTTCTGGCGCCGCCCTTCAAAAGGATTCGCCCCGGCCTTGCCGGAAACGCCAATCTCGTACTCGGCGCGTTCGTAATAAGGCTCCAGGTCGTTGTAGGTGATGGGCCAGTCGGCCAGTGTCGAACCCTCCACCTGCCCGTATGCGGTCAGCATCTGGAAGTCCTTGGGGTGAAACCGCCAGGCCATGGCGCCATAGCTCGCCGTGCCGCCGCCCAGGCAGGCGGCCACGTTGTTGTAAGCCCCCTCGCTCGGCTTCACACGGTAGAAGAATCCCGTCAGCGGGCTGCGGATCTGCCGCACATAGTGGCTGTCATCAGGACCGAACGCGTTGCCAAGCACCGTGGTCCGCTGGCTGCGCAGTTCGTCGTGGCCGCTCTCATGAAAGGGAACTTCACGGCCCCGCTCAAGCAGCACCACGCGGAAGCCCGCCTTGGCCAGCACGTAAGCCACCACGCCGCCGCCGGCGCCCGCGCCCACTACGACGGCGTCCACAGGGTCGAGTCTCATTTCTCACCGCCCGCGGCGGGCGCGCCGTGCCTGGCATGTCCACCGTCCATCACGTCCTCGATGCGCAGCATCTTCCACGACGTCCGCTGCCGGTTCCCCCCATGTTCGGGCGAACCGAAATAGCTCTGCAGTGTCAGGTCGTGGATGAAGTCGAAAATGCCGCGCAGCGCCGGAACCGCTCCCCGCTCGATGCTGCCGATGAACTCCTTTTGTTCGTCCGGAGTCAGTGTCAGGAAGCTGCGCCCCTGGTAATGATGTTTCACCACCGAGCTGAACGTGAACAGCCCCGCGCGCCACATCTCGAGTTTGTCCTTGTAGTGGCCCTGCATCTGCTTGTCGATGTAATAAGCCGCGCCCGCATCGCCCGCGCCCGGAAATTCGTCCGGCGGAATCAGAATGTTGGCGATGATCTCGATGAGCTTGGCGCCGTTGGGCGTGAAAAAGCCCAGTTGCGGCGCATCGGCGGGGCCCTGCGCCTCGAGAGGAAGTATGAACGCAGCCATGGCGGCGGCCGCTTCGCGTCTGGTGACCGGCATATGCTAACGATCCCCATGCTAACCTGAAACCATCCCAGGGTTCATGGGCGGCTCATCTCCAACGCCAATATCAGAGCGGCCACCGGCGCACTCGCCGGCGGCGGAAGCCTTCGCGCGGCTGCTTGCCATCATGGCGCGCCTGCGCGGGGAAAATGGCTGCCCCTGGGACCGCGAACAGACCTTCGACAGCATCAAACCATACACGCTCGAAGAGACCTACGAGGTGCTCGACGCCATCGACCGCCGCGACTTCGAAGGCTTGTGCGAGGAGTTGGGCGACTTCCTGCTGCAGGCCGTCTTTCACGCGCAGATGGCCGCCGAACAGGGACTGTTCACCATGGAAGACTCCCTGCGCGCCATCAATGAAAAGCTGGTCCGCCGCCATCCACACATCTTCGGCGATGGCGTGGCCAGCACGCCGGCTGAGGTGAAGCAGCGCTGGGATGAGATCAAGAAGCAGGAGAAGGAGGCCAGGGGCATCCGCGAAGCAAGCCTGCTCGACGGCGTGCTCCGCTCTACTCCGGCGCTGGTCGAAGCGCAGGAGATCGGCCGGCGCGTGGCCAAGGTTGGCTTTGATTGGCCCTCGGCGGATCAGGTGGTGGAAAAGATCCGCGAGGAGATGGCGGAGTGGGAAGCCGCGCGGGCTTCGGGCGACGCGGCCCACGCGGAAGAGGAGTTCGGCGACCTGCTGTTTTCCGCCGTGAACCTGGCGCGTTTCCATGGCATCGACGCCGAGCAGGCGTTGCGCAAGGCCAACGCCAAGTTCCGCCGCCGGTTCGCGCACCTGGAGCGGGCGCTCGCGGCCGGTGGGAAAACGCTTCCCGGCGCGACATTGGAAGAGATGGAAGCGAAGTGGTCCGAGGCGAAACAGAGTGTATGAGTGATTCAGGCCGCCATGCGGCGATTGCCGTTCGCGCGCTGCGCGAACCCGGTGAGATGGACGAGGCCGTGGCGCTGCAGAAAAGCATCTGGGGCTTCGAGGACATCGACCTGCTCCCGGCCCGCCTCTTCGTCGTGGCCACCAAGATCGGCGGCCAGGTGTTCGGCGCCTATGACGGCGCGCGTATGACCGGCTACTGCCTCTCGATTCCCGGCTTGAAGCCCGGCGGCGGCCACTACCTGCACAGCCACATGCTGGGTGTTCTGCCCGGCTACCGCGACCGCGGCGTGGGAAAACAGTTGAAACTGGCGCAACGCGCCGATGCCCTGGCGCGCGGCATCGGTCTCATGGAGTGGACCTTCGACCCCTTGCAGGTGAAAAACGCCTTCTTCAATATGGAGCGCCTCGGCTGCGTGGTGCGCCGGCTGGTTCGCAACCAGTACGGCATCACGACCAACAAGTTCGACCTCGGCATGCCCACGGACCGCTGTACCGCCGAGTGGTGGATGGCGAGCGAGCATGTGCGCCGCGTGCTCGCAGGAGAACCGCCCCCGCGCCCGGCCATTGAAGCGCGCGTGGAGGTTCCTCTCGCCTTCCCCGAGTGGCGCGCCACGGACCCCGCCCGCGCCCGCGCCGGGCAGGCGCTCATTAGCGAAAGCCTGGAATCGGCCTTCCAGGCGGGACTCGCCGTCGTGGGCGTCGAGCGCGGCGAAGCCTCGGGAACCTATCTGCTGGGCCGGTGGAAGCCGGAGGAGTAAAGAGTCCGACATGTCATTCACCGTTGAACAGGTTGTCCTGCGGCAAATCAAAATGCCGCTTGTCCACTTCTTTGAAACCAGCTTCGGGCGCACGTACGAACGGCACATGGTGATCGTCGAGGTGCGCTCGGAAGGCCTCTCCGGCTGGGGCGAGGTGACCGCCGGCGAGAATCCTTTCTATAACGAGGAGTGGACCGAATCGGCCTGGCGCATCGTCCGCGATTACGCCGCGCCGCGCCTCACCGGCCACAGGCTGGATTCGGCGCTCGGCGTCAACGCGCGCACAGCCCATATCCGCGGCCATAATATGGCGCGCGGAGGCCTGGAGGCCGCCGTGTGGGATCTGGAAGCCCGCCGCGCCAACGCGCCCTTGTGGAAGCATGTGGGCGGCGGCTCGCGCCGCGAAATCCCTTGCGGCGTCTCCATCGGCATTCAAGACAGCATCGCGCAACTGCTCGATAAAATTGAAACCGAGCTCAACGCCGGCTACCAGCGCATCAAGATCAAGATCAAGCCCGGCTGGGACATCGAAGTCATGCGCGCGGTGCGCAAGAAGTTTCCGGACATCCTGCTCATGGGCGATGCGAATTCGGCCTACACGCTCGACGACATCGGCCGTCTGAAGGCGCTCGACGAGTTCAACCTGATGATGCTCGAACAGCCGCTGGCGCACGACGAGATCATCGACCACGCCGAACTGCAGGCCGCGCTGAAGACGCCCATCTGCCTGGATGAGTGTCTCCGCAACGCCCACCAGGCCGAACAGGCCATCCGGATGAAGGCCTGCCGGATAATCAACATCAAGCTCGGCCGCGTGGGCGGCTTCGGCGAGGCCAAACGCCTTCATGACGTGGCGCAAGCCTACGGCATCCCCGTCTGGTGCGGCGGCATGTTGGAGGCGGGCATCGGCCGCGCCCACAACGTGGCGCTCGCCTCGATGGCCAACTTTACGCTGCCCGGCGACGTGTCGGCCAGCAAGCGGTACTGGAAGCGCGACATCATCGAACCCTGGGTGGAAACCACGGCCGCGGGCACCATCGCCCTGCGCGACGAGCCCGGCTTCGGCTACGCGATCGATCACGATTTTCTGAAGAGCATCATCGTGCGGGAGGAAACGGTCGCGTGAGCGACCCCGCACATCCACACCCGGGCAACGCGCGGCTCTATTCGCTGCTGGCGCTGATGCTGCTGCTGTGGTCGGCGAACTACATCGTCGGCAAGGTGATTTTGCGCGAGGTGCCCGGCACGCTGGCCAGCGCCCTGCGGCTGGTGTTCTCCACCGTGGGCATGATTCCCATCTATGTCTGGTCGCGTCTGCGTGGTTACTCGCAACCGCATCCGCCGCGCACGCTGCTCCGGCTCGGCGTGCTGGGCGTCATCGGCGTCGGGCTGAATCAACTCTCCTTCCTGGCCGGACTTTCGCGCACCAGCGTCGCCCACGCCGCGCTCATCATTGCGCTTACGCCGGCTCTTGTGCTCTTGATCGCCGCGTTTTCCGGCCTCGAACGCGTGACGCGCTGGAAAACCGGCGGCCTCTGCCTGGCCATCGCCGGCGTTGGCATCCTGCAGTTGAATCCAGCCAAACTCGAGGGCGCCACGCTGCTCGGCGACTTCTTCATGTTCGTCTGCGCGTTCACCTTCGCCTTTTTCACCGTGGCCGGCAAGAGCGTCACGTCGCGCTTTGACACCGTCACCATGACCACGTTCGCCTACGGCGCCAGCGCGCTTACCGTCTCGCCGGTCGTCCTGGCCGCGCATCACGGCTTCTCCTACTCCTCGGTCAGCGCCATCACCTGGGCGAGCCTCGTCTACATGGCCTGGATCCCCTCGCTGCTGGGGCTGTCGATTTATTACTACGCGCTGCGCTACATTCCGGCCTCGCGTGTGTCGTTGCAAAGCTACGCTCAGCCGCTCGTGGCCACGCTGCTCGCCGTCGTGCTGCTGGGCGAGCCCGTCACAGGAGGCGTTCTGGCCAGCGGCGGCCTCGTGCTGAGCGGCGTCTTTGTCGCGGGACGCCGGTAAATGCGCGAATTCTGGCGCCTGCTGCTGCGCAACCGGAACTACCGGTTCACCTGGCTCGGCCAGGTGGTCAGCGAAATCGGCGACCACTTCAACACCATCGCCGTCTTTCATCTTGCGTTGCAGATGACCGGCTCCGGCTTCGTCGTCAGCGGCGTGCTGCTGTCGCGCGCCGTCGCCGTCGTCTCGGCCGGACCTCTCGCCGGCGTCCTGCTGGACCGCCTGGACCGCCGCCGCCTGATGATCTGGAGCGATCTGTTCCGCGCCGCCATCTCCATCTGTTTTCTGCTCGCCTTACGCTTTCCCGAGGTGTGGCTGCTCTATCTGCTGAGCGCCCTGCTCATGTTCGCCTCGCCCTTCTTCACAAGCGGCCGCGCCTCCATCCTTCCCGTCATCGCCAGCAAGGACGAACTCCACACCGCCAACTCGCTGACGCAAACCACGCAGTGGACGGCGCTCACCGTGGGCACGCTGCTGGGCGGCACCAGCGTGATGGGCTTCGGCTACGCGGCGGCCTTCATGTTCAATGCCGCCTCGTTCGTCATCTCGGCTTATTGCATTGGCCGGCTGCGTATCGAAGGCGGATCATTCGTTCCACGCCTGGCCGGGGACGCCGGGCGCGCGCGCGGCAAGGGCTTCGACGACTATCTCGCCGGCCTCCGGTACCTGCGCGGCGTACCGCTGCTGTTCGCCCTCGCTCTGGTCAACGTCGGCTGGGCCAGCGGCGGCGGCACGGCGCAAATCATGTTCAGCCTGTTCGGCGAAAAGGTGTTCAACCGGGGCGCGGCGGGCACCGGCATCATCTGGAGCTGCGCCGGCGTTGGACTTCTGTGCGGTGCGCCCATCGGCCACTACCTCGGACGCACGCTGAGTTTTCCAGGCTACAGGCGCGTCATCGGCATCGCCTATTTCATTCACGGCCTCAGCTACGTTCTCTTTGCCCAGGCGCAGGGCTTCGCCGCCGCCTGCTTCTGGATCGGCGTTTCGCGCGCCGCCGTGGGCACCACCAGCGTCTTGAACATGGGCAAGCTCCTCCAGCACGTGGACGAGTCCTACCGCGGCCGCGTGTTTTCCACCATGGAGTCGCTGAACTGGGCCACGATGATGTTCTCCATGACCGCCGCCGGCGCCGCTTCCGACTACCACCCCATCCGCACCATCGCCAGCGTCGCGGGTGTACTCAGCGGCTCCACCTCGATATTCTGGATGCTGGCCTCCTGGCGCGGAAAGATTCCCGAACCAGCGGCCACCAACCGCCATGACTGATTCCTTCCCTCTCGCGGGCAAACGAGTGCTGGTGACCGGCGCCGCGCGGCGCATCGGCCGGGGCATCGCGCTCGCGCTGGCCGCCGAAGGCGCCCGCGTGGCGGTCCACTATTCCACCTCGCATGACGAGGCTCTGGCCACGGCGGAGGAATGCACGCGCCTGTCGGGCTTGCCGGCGCCGGTGTATCCGGCGCGCCTCGACCGGGTCCCGGAAATCACGGCGCTGTTTGAAGCCGTTCGAAAGGATTGGGGCGGCCTGGACGCCCTGGTGAACAACGCCGCGCGCTTCACGCGCCGTGGCGTATTCGAGATCACCGAAGCCGACTGGGACGAGGTGCTCGACGTGAACCTGAAGGCCGTGTTCTTCTGCGCCCAGCAGGCCGCGCGGCTCATACGCGGCGGAGGCGGTCCCGGACGCATTGTGAACCTCAGCTCGCTCGGCGGGCTCCAGGCCTGGCCCGAGCACATCCACTACAACGCTTCCAAAGCCGGCGTCATTCACATGACGCGCGCGCTCGCCAAGGCGCTCGCTCCGGACATCACGGTGAACTCCGTCGCGCCCGGCTTCATTCCGTTCGAGGAGCGCGACTATTCGCAAACCCAGGAAGGCCCGGTGAGCCAGACGCCGGCGGGCCGCGCGGGGCGCGTGGAGGAGGTGGCCGACGCCGTGCTCTTCTTCCTCCGCTCGGCGAATTACATCACCGGGCAGACGCTGGCCGTCGACGGCGGACTCAGCATCCGGTAGACGCCCGGCTAAAAGTCGATGCTCGAGAATATTTCGCTGGGCTTCCGGCCGAAGGCTCGGCACAGCGCCAGCATGCTTTCGATGCTGGGCAGGTGCGCTCCGCGCTCGATGGAGCTGATTTGCGACACGCTCAGCTTTGTGATCGAAGCCAGGTCCTTGAGCGACCAGTCGCGCTCGGTCCGCAGCAGCTTGATCCGGTGCCCCAGACGCTCCCGCAAACGGTCCAGTTGCGTGCGCCCCAGACCAAAAGCCTCCATGGCGTTGCCCAGCACGGCGCGCAACTCGGCCAGCGAAAACGGTTTGGAGAGGTAGTCGAACACCTTTTTCTTGAAGGTGGCGCGCATGTCCTCCAGCGACGGAAAGCCCGTGATCACCACCACGCACAGATTCGGCCAGCGGGCCAGCAATTCGTCGATCACTTCTCCGCCCTGAAACTCGCCCATCTTCATGTCGATCAGGACAATATCGGGTATCCGCGACTCGGCGGCCGCGAACAGCTCCGAGGGCAGCGCGAAGGTGCGCACGTTGTAGAGCCCCTCGTCGCGCAGCAGATCCTCGACGTACAACCGGAAGTCGGCGTCGTCGTCCAGCACGGACACGTCCACGAGTGTGGAGTCCAAAACATCTTCCGGTGATCGCGTTTCGGGCCTTCCTGGCGTCGGCGTCATGGTTGCGTTGACTGTATCAGCGTATCAGCACCCGCCGCGGGCGCAGGCGCCATGGGCAGCCTGACCTCCAAACGGGCCCCCCCTTCGGGCCGGTTCGAGGCGGTGATGGAACCATGATGCTGCTGCACGATTCCCTCGGCCACCGTCAGTCCCAGGCCCGTTCCCCGCGCATCCAGGCGCGTGGTGACAAAGGCGTCGAAGATGTGCGGCAACACATCCTCTGGAATGCCAGGACCATTATCCTCCACGGCGACCACCCGTACGTCGCGCCCCTCCTCGCGCCGCACCTCGGTCCGCACGAGCACGCTGCCGGGCTTACCCACGGCGTACAGCGCGTTCCGCAGCAGATTCACGAATACCTGGACCAGGCGGTCCTGGTTGCCGTACACCCGCGCGTCCTCGGGCGCCAGATTCTCAAAGCGCACGCCGGCGGCCTTCTCGTCGATGCCCACCAATCCCCAACTTTCTTCAATCAGCTCGCGCAACGGAATGGGCGAAAAGTCGTCTTTGCGCACGCGCGCGAAGTCGAGCAGGCTCTCGCTGATCTTTCTCAGGCGTCCGGCCACGCGCAGCATCCGGGCCAGCCGCTCGGTGGTGGCCTGGTCACGCGCCTTCTCCAGCAGTTGCTCGATGGAGCCATGCAGCACGGCCAGCGGCGTATTCATTTCATGCGCCACGCTGGCGCTTAACATGCCGAGGCTCGCCAGGCGGTCCTGCTCCACCATGCTCCGCCGCGCCGTTTCGAGCATGTGATTCTTCCGCGTCAAATCCTCGTTGGCGGCCTTCAACTCCTCCTCGTGCCGCCGCAGTTCGTCCTCGTGCCGCCGCAACTCGGCCACGCTGGCGTTGCGCGAGCGCATGATCTGGCCGATCTCGTCGCCCAGAATCTCGTCCTCCTCCACCATCTCGCGCTCCCGCTCGCCCAGGCGTACGGCTTCATCGGCGCGCACAATGGCGCGAATGGGCCGGTAGAGGTAACGCGGCATCACCAGCAGCTCCAGCATGAGCACGGCGAACACGTACACCAGCCCCAGGACGGCCAGCAGCGTTCTGCGCGCCCGCGACAGGACCTCCTCATAGAAATCATAAGGAAGGCGCACGCGCGAGTACTGGCTGGTGGATGCCGAATAGCGAAACGCGAAGGAGGGATCCGCCGGGTCCAGGCGCACCACGCCGGGATGCGCGGTGAGCAACGGCCGCAGCGCGGGAGGCACGTTCAACTGGTCGGGTTCGCCCTGCTGGAAGCCATAGATGGCCAGCTCGGTGTGCGCCGCTCCCTGCGAGAACAACCGTGTGATCAGATTGATCTCCCGCGCCCGCGCCTGCAGAACGCGCTGTTCCAGCAGCGGCATGAGCGAGAAGTACACGGCGCAGGTCAGCACCAGGAAGAACACGTTGTGCAGCACCATCAGCTTCGGCCGGACCTTCAGGTCGCCGAACAGACGCCCCGGGCTGTGGTGGGCCGTGTTCACTTCTTTCTGAGGATAGTGCAGGCGGCGCGTTACGGCAGGGCCCGGTATTCGCGCAGAATCTTTCGCACGCGGTCCAGCGGCAGCGCTTCGATGGTGCGGCCGTTGCCCGTGGTTGTGGTGGCGCGGAACAACGAGTTCAGAATCGCCTCTTCAGCGGCTTCGATAGTGGCCAGGAAGAGCGGTGACAGATCGCCGTTGGCCATCGCCGCCTGTTCTCGCGCCGTTGCAAACGCGATGGCGTAATCGCCGCTGCCGTTGGAGCCCGCCGCGCCCGTGCGCGCCAGCCCCATGATGGCTCGCAGTCCCAGACGGCGCAGATTGCGGTGCTCCAGCGGAGCATCGGTGGCCACAACCATCATGATGCTGCCGTCGGCGCCGGCCGCTGGCGAGGCGGGGCGCAAGGCCCGTCCCACAGGCACGCCGGCGATCATCAGGTCACCACCAAAGTTGGTTTGCGCCAGCACGCCCACTGTGTGGCCGGCCGGAGTCCGCCGCGACGCCGTCCCGATGCCGCCTTTGTAGCCGAACGCCACCGTGCCCGTGCCCGCGCCCACGCAGCCCTCCTCCACCTCGCCGCTCCGGGCCGCGCGCAATGCCGCCAGAACGTGATCGCGATGAACCGGCCGCGCGCGCACATCATTCAATGCGCCGTCGTTGGTCTCACCTACAAGCACATTCAGCGACCGCACCTCCTCGTTGCCCGGCAGGGCGAGCATGTAGTCGAGCACGGCGTCGGCAACGCGCGCCACGTTCAACGTCGAGGTGAGCACGATGGGCGATTCGATCTCGCCCAACTCGTTCACCTGCGTAGAACCCATCAGTTTGCCGAACGCGTTGCCGATGAACACCGCGCCCGGCGTCTTCTCCCGGAACAAGTTGCCCGCGTGCGGCAGAACGGCGGTGACGCCGGTGCGCACGTTCGCGCCGCTCACCACGGTGGCGTGTCCCACCAGCACGCCGGCCACGTCGGTGATGGCGTTCCACCGCCCTGGGGGCAGCGTGCCGGTTGAGATGCCGAACTCGCGCAGTCGCGGACGCCGTGATTGCGCGCGCAGCGCCGCGCCCGCCAGCAGCGCCGCCGCCATCCGCCGCGTCATGCCCGGGGATAGTTCGGCGAAAGGAGCATGGACTCGGGCCGCAGGGCCAGCTTGCCGCCTTTCAAGAATGGCTCGCCACGCGGTTCGAAGTGCTTCACCAGACGCCCTCGCCATTCCCGCAGACGCGGCTCGTGCGCCGCATCGCCCGCCAGGTTGCGCGTTTCGTGCGGATCGCCGCGCAGGTCAAACAGCATCTCTTCGCCGTCCATCGCGTGATAAATGTACTTCTCCCGTCCGTCGGTCAACGCGTTCCAGTGGTTCTCCTTCGCGTAGCAGACATCGTGCTCCAGGTCGATCCACTCGCGCCAGCCCTCGCCGTCGCGCCGCACGCAGTCCGCCAGGCTGCGGCCATCGATGGGAACCGGCAGGTTCGCCCCGCCCGCCGCCATGATGGTCGCCGGAATGTCGCGCAGCTCGACGGGTTCATCGCGCACATGTCCACGCCGCGCGCTCAGGAAGCCTTCCGGCCAGCGCACCAGCACCGGCACGCGCGCCGAAGGCTCATAGGCGTACGATTTCCGCCACAGGTTTTGATCTCCCGTCATGTCGCCGTGGTCGCTTGTATAGAGGATCAGGGTCTCCTCCAACAAGCCGCGCTTCTCCAACGCGGCCAGGATGCGCCCGATCTGCTCGTCCACGAATCCCACCGAGCCGTAGTAGGCCTGCCGCGCCGTGCGCGTCTCCTCATCGCTCACGCGGCCGCGCCAGATGTCGTCGCGCGCCGTGTTGCGCTCCTCATACCGTTTTGCCCAGGGCGCCACTACGGCAGGCGGCACACCCTCGCGAAAACGGTCCATCCAGCGTTGCGGAGGATCGTAGGGGCTGTGGGGCCGCGCGAAGGACACCTTCAGGAAAAATGGTTCGGGCCGCTGATAACTTTCCAGAAAGTGCGTAGCCACATCGGCCGTCCAAGCGGTCGGATGCAGCCGTTCGGGCAGCACGTAGGCCTTCCCCTTATAGTCGTTCCAGCCTACGCCCGTCGCGTCGGGGTTCAGGTTCGGAGCTTCCGTGTAAAACCATGCGCGATAGTCGCTGCGGAAGTCCACGTTCTCGGCGCGGCCCGACTCGTCCAGCAAGGCCATGTCGTAGCCGTGGTAGTTCCGTTGCGGCGTGTAGTGCAGTTTCCCAACAGCCGCCGTGTAGTAGCCGGCGTCCTTCATCATGCGCGGCAGATCAACCGGATACCTCTTCGCCACGCGCGAATAGCCCAACATGCCGTGATTCCAAGGCGACATGCCCGTCAGCAAACACGCCCGCGCCGGCGTGCAGGTGGGCGTCGACGAGTACGCATGGCGGAAGCGCGCGCCCTCTTTGGCCAGCCGGTCGAGGTTGGGTGTGACGGCCGCCGTGTTGCCATCGGCGCGCAGGCAGTCGCCGCGATGCTGGTCGGCCATCAGGAACAGCACGTTGGGCTTCGACGTGGCCCGCCTTGGCGTCTGCGCCGCCGCCGTGCTGGCCGCGAGTGCGTGCATGAGTTGCCGCCGTGTCATTTCCATGCAGCTATTGTCTATCAGTGGGCGGCCTCAGGGGTGCGTGCCTTGACGCGGGGCGGGGAACCATGGCGCGTCTTTGGAGTAACTCTCCGGATGGACCACCGTGATGTTCCAGCCCGGCTCTTCCTCGTCACGGCAGCGGTGGCACACGAGATCCGCGCGCGGTGTGCCGTTCTGGTCGCGGTCGGAGAAGTAGCCCTCTTCGTACACGACCCAGCGCGGCAGGCCGAACTGTCGGCGCAACTCCTTCTCGTCGACGCGGCATTGCGCCCACACCGCACGGCTGTCTGCGGACCAGGCGATGAGCTGCGTCTTGACGCCCGCAGCGCGCATGGCCGCCTCCACCGCGCGCAGGTGCGGGCAACACGCCGTCCGGGTCCGGTTGGCCGCGTAGCCTTCCTGCTCGGTGATGATCGTGGCCTGTTCGGCCTGCTGCAAAGGACTGAGCCGCGTGCGCACTCTGCGCCGGGGCATGGGCGCGCCGGCGAACAGCCACGTCATCACCACCGCAGCCCCGGGAATGGCGATGCCAAGCCCCGTGCCGAATGCGGAATCGGAGATCCCCGCCATGCCCGGCCGCAACAGGAAGCCCAACGGAATTCCCACCGCGAAGGAGAGACCCACCGCCAGCACCGCCGCCATCTGGATGCGCAAGGCAACAGTATAAGCCTCCGGACTTCCATCCTCCGGGCGGACCCCTGTGCTACTCTCGAATTTCCTATGGCAGACCTGCCTCTCCGCATTGTCCCGCTCGGAGGCCTTGGCGAGTTCGGCATGAACTGCATGGCCCTTTGTTATGGCGAGGACATCATTGTCCTGGACGCCGGCATGATGTTCCCCGAGGACGAACTCCTCGGCGTCGATAGCGTCATCCCCGATTGGAGCTGGCTCGAGGAGCGGCGCGAGCAGGTGCGCGCGCTGTTTCTCACGCACGGCCACGAGGACCACATCGGCGCCGTTCCGTTTTTCATCTCGGAGTTCCCCTCCGTACCCATCTACGGCACGGCGTTCACGCTGGCCCTCAGTGAACGCAAGCTCGACGAGCATGACCTGATGGGCGAGGCCAAGCTGAACGTGGTCGCCTACAACCAGATGGTCGAGGCCGGGCCCTTCCAAGTGGAGTTCATCCGCGTCACGCACTCCATCGTGCAGGCCGCGGCTCTGGCCATCACCACGCCGGCCGGCGTCGTCATCCACACCGGCGATTTCAAGGTGGACCCCACTCCCACCGACAACGAACTCTTCGACCTCCACTCCTTCGCCGAGTACGGCAAACGGGGCGTGCTGCTGCTGATGAGCGACTCCACCAACGCGGACCGCCCCGGCTACACGCCCAGCGAACGCGCCGTGCGGCCTCGCCTCGAGGAGATCATCTCGCGCGCCGAACACCGCGTCGTGGTCAGCTCGTTTTCCACCTCGATCCACCGCATGCAGCAGATCATCGACCTCTCATGGGAGTACGGCCGCAAGGTTGGCTTGCTGGGCCGCAGCATGCTGGAGGTGACCGAAATCGCGCACAACCTCGGGCTGCTCACCATTCCCGACAACCTGCTGCTGCGCCCGCAGGACATCATGTCGGCCGCGCGCAGCAAAGTCACCGTCCTGCTCTCGGGCACGCAGGGCGAGCCGATGTCGGCCATGTCGCGCGTGGCCGTCGATAACCACCGCCACTTGTCGGTGGCGGCCGGCGACACCGTCGTGCTCAGCGCGCGCATGATTCCCGGCAACGAGAAAGCCATCTACCGGATGATCAACCATTACGCGCGCCGCGGCGCCGAACTGGTGTATGGCAACATGACGCCGCCCGTGCACGTCTCCGGTCACGCCAGCGCCGAGGAGTGCAAGCTGCTGCTGAACCTGCTGCGGCCGAAATATTTCATGCCGATTCACGGCGAGTACCGCCAGATGTCCATACACGCCTCCCACGCGCAGCACATGCGCATGAACGGCGTCGAAGAGAGCTTCATTCTTGAAACCGGCGAGACGCTGGAGATCAGCAAGAACGGCGCGCGGAAGGGCCCCAAGGTGCCCGTGGGCCGCGTCTGCATCGATTCCGGCTCCATCGACGAGTTCGTGGACGACATCGTGATCCGCGACCGCCGCCACCTCTCCGAAGACGGGTTCGTACTGCCCATCATCGCCATCAACAAGCACAGCGGCAAAGCTGAGGGCCTGCCCGAGATCGTCTCGCGCGGCTTCATGTCAAAAATGGAAAACGGCGCCGACCTGATGCAGAACGCGCGCCAGGTGGTGGCCAAAACGCTGGAATCCTCCTCGCCCGAGGAGCGCGGCGACTGGGGCGTCATGCAGGAAAAGATCCGCGCCGACCTGAAACGCTACATCTCCAAGCAGACTTCGCGGCGGCCTCTCATCATGCCCGTCATCCTCGAGGTCTAGGTGCGCGACGCCTCCGGATACGAAGGCGCGCCGGAGCGTGAGTTCTCGCCCGCCACCCACGCCGAAGTGTCCGAGGTTCTGGCCGAAGCGTACGCCGCGCGGATTCCCGTCACCATCGCCGGTTCAGCCACCGGTGTTACCGGCGGTTGCTGCCCGCACGGCGGCTGGCTCATCTCGCTCCGTCACTTGAACCGCCTGGTGATCGAGCGTGGCCGTGCCGTGGCCGAAGCGGCCGTCACGTTGCGTGATCTGAATGATGCCGCCGTCCGCACCGGCCAGTTCTACGCGCCCGATCCCACCGAGTGGACGGCCAGCGTGGGCGGGACCATCGCCACCAACGCCAGCGGGTCGCGCAGTTACCGCTACGGGGCCACGCGGCGCCACATCGTGGCGCTCGATGTGTTGTTCGCCGATGGCTCGCCCAGGCATTTCCGCCGCGGCGAGGCGATTGATTTCGATGTGCCCGCGCTGCCGCTGCCCCGCACCAC
Source organism: Bryobacterales bacterium (assembly GCA_020847045.1). Taxonomy (GTDB): domain Bacteria; phylum Acidobacteriota; class Terriglobia; order Bryobacterales; family Bryobacteraceae; genus JAFLBB01. The sequence goes on from JADLCT010000096.1 coordinate 18,582, forward strand.
CAAGAACACCGCCGGCTATCCGCTGCGTCCCGGCATGGATTGGATCGACCTGATTGCCGGCTCGGAAGGCACGCTCGCCGTGGTGCTCCGCGCGGAGTTGCAACTGCTGCCCGCGCCGGAGCGCCTGGCCGCCGCGGTGCTTTTCTTTGACAACGAGGACGACGTGGCGCACAGCGTCGCCCTTTGCCAGCGGGAGCCCTCGCTGCGCATGTTGGAATACCTGGACGCGAACTCGCTGCGTCTGATGGGCGAACGCGCCGGCGCGGCGCTGATCGTCGAATCCGAGTCCCCCGAGTGGCTGGAAGCCGTCAGTCTGCCCGGCTTGCGCGATGATTCCTGGGTTGCAGCCTCGGCGCAGGATCGTGAGCGCTTCCGGGCCTTCCGCCACGCCCTGCCCGAACGGGTGAACAGCCGCGTGCAGCGCAACGGCTTCCAGAAACTCGGTTCCGATTTCGCGGTGCCTTTGGAGCACGGCCCCGCGATGACCGCGCTGTATCACGCCGAGTTGAGCCGCCTCTTTCCAGGGCAGTATGTCCTGTTCGGCCACATCGGCGATGCACACCTCCACGCGAACATACTGCCGGAGACGAAGGAGCAGGAAGCGGCGGGACGTGCACTGTTGCTCGATCTGGCAAGGCACGCCGTTTCGCTGGGAGGAACCGTCAGCGCGGAACATGGGCTTGGGAAAAGAAAGGCGAATCTGTTGCCGGTGCAGTATGGCCAGAATGCCATTGAGGCCATGCTCACCGTGAAACGCCGTCTTGACCCACATTTCCTGCTGGGGCGCGGCAACATTTTTGGCGATGCCCGGTAGGGCTTTCAGCGGTCCATCCCGTCTTGCTGTGGGCCGAAGGAGGCACGATGTAAACTTCACTTTCGTGATATGATTCCCAATGGAACTTGAATTCAGGCCGCCGGCAAAGCTGGTGGCGCGTTAGGGGAGGATTACATGAAGAAAGTTGCTCTCTTGGCCGCATTCGCGCTTTCGGCGTTTGCCGGTGAATGGACCGGCGCCATCTCCGAAGCTGGCTGCGGCGCCAAGCATGCGGATGGTTCCGAAAAGTCGATCGCGTGCGTGAAGGGCTGCGTGAAAAAAGGTGCGGCTCCGGTGTTTGTCACGGCCGACGGCAAAGTGGTGAAGATCGCCAATCCCGATAAGGTAATGGAGCATCTGGGCCACAAGGTGAAGGTGACCGGCAAGCTCAGCGGCGAAACGCTCACCATCGACACCGTGTCGATGGGCCACTAAGCACCAGCACAGTTTCCACGAAGCGCCCGGACGGCCAACCAGACCGCCGGGCGTTTTCCATTTCCGCTATTGGAGCTTTCCCCGAGCTTCCACCTTCCACACCTCTTCCACCACTCCCTGGCGCACGCCGTACACCTGCTCGTGCAGGTTCATTACGACGCAGACGTGGTTCATCAGCACATGCACCTGCTCGCCGACGTCGAACGTGCGGCCGCACCGGCGTATGTCGAGGAAGCCATGCTCCTCCATCAGCTTCGTGAACACGGCTTGCGGCGCCTCCACGACCTCGCCAAACCCGGCGTCGGCGCCCGTGGCCAGCCGGTCGGATGAGAAGGTCTTCGAGCCGCCGTCCAAAATCACCTGGCCAGGTTGCGCCGTCGAAACCACGGTGCACAAAACCGTGGCCGCGCACTCATGGCGCGCGCAGGCGCCCAGTTCCAGCGTGTTGCGGTCATTGAAGACGTAGGTGCCGGGCCGGATTTCGTTCATGCCCGCCACGTGATGAGAGTGGTAGAGCGCGGGAGTCGACCCGCCGCTGACGATCTCCGGACGCAGTCCCACGGCGGAGAGGCGATCCACCAGCGATTCGACGGAATTCGACAGTGTCTTCACCGCCGCCAATCCGGTTTCGTCCATCATTTTGATGTGTCCCGGATAGGTGGCGACGCCCTCGTAGCGAAGGTGGGGAAGCCGCGCCACGGCCTTGGCGAAGGCGGCGGCTTCGTCCGGCTGCACGCCCACGCGCTTCAGCCCCAAGTCGACTTCAATCAGGACGCCAATCTCGCGGCGATGGGCGCGCGCGGCGCCGGAGAGCTGGTGCGCGGCGGCCAGGCTGTCCAACGCAACCGAGATGCGCGTGGAACCCGCCAGGCCCATCAACCGCTCCAGTTTCCTGTGACCGACCACAGGATAGGCGACCAGGATCTCCTTCGGTGCGGCATGCATCATCACCTCGGCCTCGCCGGTTTTGGCCACTGCGAGCCCGGCGGCGCCGAGATCGAGCTGGCGGCGGGCAATCACAGGGCTCTTATGAGTTTTCGTGTGCGGGCGCAACCGCAACGAGTGATCGCGCGCATACTGGGCCACGCGCGCCAGATTGCGCTCCATCACATCGAGGTCAACCAGTACGGCGGGCGTCTCGATTTCGGAAATTTTCATGCTCTCTATTTTGGCTCAAGGAAACGGAGGTCGAGCTTGCCCGCCGGACCCCGGTAGTGCAGTTCGAGTTGCTTCACCTTGTGCTTGCCTTCCATGAGGAAGTAGAGCAGTCCTTCCAGTGGCTCCCTGGTCTCTTTGCTATCGGCGAGAACCTTCTGTTCGAGAGACAGCAGCAACGGGCTCTTGCCCTCGCCGTCCCTGCCTTTTTCAATGGTGGCCGTGGCCTCCTCGATGGTGGCCGAGTTGCCGATGTCGCCCGCCTGGCCGGGCAGACGGCCCATGCGTCCGCCGCCGAGACCGCCCCAGGTGGGACCACGGTTCTCGCTGGCGACGCCACCGTTGGACACGCCCCGGCTGGAGATGCGCATCGCGCCCGAGCCGGCCAGTTGCGATGGCGAGTACGGCGACGAGCGCTGGCCGTCCTTGTCCGAGCGCAGGAAAAAATGATCGCGGTCCAGGCGGAGCGCGTCTTCGGCGAGCGGTTGCAGCTTGACGGCCACCACAACGAAACCCTCGTCCAACGGATAGCCGATCAGTTTCTGAATCGACGCGGGGTCCTGGTAGAGCGTGGCCTCCACGCGCAGCTTCTCGTTGGCCGCGGTGCCCGACGGCGTGCCGCCCTTCGGCGCGCACCAGACCAGCACGGAGCCCAGCAGCAACGCGGCGAGGAGTCTCATGGCCGAATTATAGCGGTTTACCCGCTGGCCGCAACCTGGATGGTGGCGGGCCGTCGCGGCTACCATGGAAGTTTGACCGACTCATTCCCGCCGTTCCGCCCGGTGTTCCGAAACCCGCACCTGGCCACGGTTCTGACCAGCTTCTGGCCCCGCCGCCTCGACGAGCGGCGTTTCCCTGTGCAGGCCCGCCTGTTCCATACCGAGCCGGACGTGCAGGTGTTGATCCACTCCCAGACGCCGCCGCGGCCGCGCTGCGAGGTGGTGCTGGTGCACGGGCTGGAGGGCTCGTCGCTGGCGCCGTACATGCTCAGCATGGCCCAGACGTTGTTGGAAGCCGGCTTTGCCGTGCATCGCACGAACATCCGCAGTTGCGGCGGCACCGAGTTTCTCTGCTCCACGCTCTACCACGCCGGGCTCACCAAGGACCTGTTCGCCATCCTCGCCGACCTCGACCGGCAGCGCCGCACGCCGGTGTTCCTCGCCGGGTTCTCGCTGGGCGCAAACCAGGCGTTGAAGCTCGCCGGCGAGTTGGGAAGTGATGCCGCGCGGCTGCTGGCCGGCGTCGTGGCGGTTTCCGCGCCCATCGACCTGGCGGCTTGTTGCGGCGCGCTGGCGCGGCCTTCCAACCGGCTCTACCAGTGGCGTTTTCTCTCCAGCATGCGGAAGCGGCTGCGCCTCCGGCGCCCGGCGCTTTCCGCACCGCTGCCCTATGATCAGTTGGACCGCGTGCGCACGGTGTGGGAGTTCGATCACCTGTTCACCGGACCATCGTTCGGGTTCACCGGCGCCGGACATTACTACTCCACGCAATCCTCGATCGCATATCTGGACCGCATTCGCGTGCCCACGCTGGTGGTGCAGGCGCAAGACGACCCCATGATTCCCTTCGCCGTATATTCTCATCCGGCTTTTCAAACGAACCCGAACCTGACCCTCGCCGTTACGCCCCATGGAGGGCACCTGGGCTTTCTGCATCGCGGTTCGCCGCGCATCTGGGTGGATCCGGTGGTGCGGGAATGGATCGAGCGGCGGCTGTGAACGCGTGCTTACCCCAGGCCGTCTTAACAGACGGAACAATCCCGGCGGTGCGCGCGTCTGAGTGGTGTGCACACCGGAGCCTCGTTCGGCGAAGCCGCGCGCGTGGCGCTGGCCTCGCTCGGCGCCAGCAAGCTGAGGAGTTTCCTGACGCTGCTGGGTATTATTCTGGCCACGGCGACGCTGATCGCGGTAATGAGCATCATCCATGGCATGGACGTCTACATCGCGCAGAACGTCAGCGACATGGGAGCCGATGGCTTCCGCGTGGTCCGCATGGCGTTCATCGGCAACTGGGATGCGAAAAAGTTTCTTGAGCTGCAGCGCAAGAATCCGGAGCTGACGCGCGCCGAATATGAGTTCCTGCGCGAAAAGTCACGCCTGACGCGCGGCGCGGGCATGATGACCTCGCGGCGGGGCACTGTGGTGTCCGGAGCCGGCAAGCTGGAAGACGTGCAACTGCGCGGGGCCACGTCGAACATCGCGGCGATGACCAACGTGCAGATTGAGCAGGGGCGCGCCTTCACCGATATGGAAAACGCCCGGCACACGCCGGTCTGCATCATCGGGGCCGATCTGAAGGAGACGTTCTTCCCTCATGCCGATCCTGTAGGCAGGCAGGTGAAGATCGACGGCCGCCCGTTCACCGTGGTTGGTGTCGCGCGCAAGCAGGGCAGCGCGTTCGGGCAGTCGCTGGACAACTTCGCGATGTTCCCCATCGAGGCCTACTTCCGCACCTACGGCTCGCGCACGGGCATCAGCTACGTTTTGCAGGCGCGCACCACGGGCGAGCTGTACCAGGCGCAGGAGGAGGTGCAAATGTTGTTGCGGGCCTACCGGCGGCTGCGCCCGGGCGTGGAGGACACGTTCATGATTGTGAGCTCGGATTCGCTCGTGTCGGCGTGGGGACAGATGACCAGCGCCATCGCGGCCACCGCCATGGCCGTGGTGAGCATCTTCATGGTGGTGGGCGGCGTGGTGATCATGAACATCATGCTGGCCGTGGTGACCGAGCGCACGCAGGAGATCGGCATCCGCAAATCGGTGGGCGCGCGCCGGCGCGACATTTTATGGCAGTTTCTGGTGGAGTCGGCCACGTTGTCCGCGGCGGGCGGCGCGATGGGCGTGCTGCTTGCCTTCCTGGTGACGCTGGCGGGCAAACTGTTCACGCCCCTGCCGATGTCGATGCCGTGGTTCAGCGTGTTTCTCGGCGTGTTTCTGTCGGCGACGGTGGGTCTGTTTTTCGGAATCTATCCGGCCTACCAGGCTTCCAAGCTGGATCCGATCCGCGCCTTGCAGGTGGAGCGCTGAATGTGGAGCGCTGTATGAAGCTGCGTCCATCCAGTTTCAGTTCGGGCATTCCGCTGGCGTTGCAGGCCCTGCGGGAACACAAACTGCGCGCCGCGCTGACCGTGCTGGGCGTGGTGATCGGCACGGGCGCCATCATCGGCGTGGGCTCGATCCTGGCCGGCTTTGACGGCGCGGTGGCCAACGTGATGAACAGTTTCGGGGCCGACAAGCTGGTGGTGTTCAAATTCAAGATCGGCTTCCGCATGGGGCGGCTTTCGCCCGAGGAGCGCAACCGCAAGCCGCTGAGCCTGGAAAACGTCCGGGCCATTCGCGAACGGTGCCCCTCGGTGCGCGCCGTCGCGCCCCAACTGTTCGCGCCCTGGGAGCGGATTCACCGCGTGCGCTACCGTTCGAACGACATTGCGGACGTGAATTTGAACGGCGTCGAGGAGAGTTTCATTGATGTGGACAGCATCGAGATGGAGCAGGGCCGCTTCTTTACAGCCGCCGAGGACAGCCATCGGCTGCCGGTGGTGGTGCTGGGCGCCGACGCCGCCACGGCGCTGTTCGGCACTGCGTACGCCGTGGGTAAGGAGATCGACGTGGACGGCCACAAGGTGGCCGTGCTGGGCGTCATGAAGCGGCCCGCGGCTTCGATGCCGGGCGACAGCGACCGCCGCGTGATGCTGCCCTACCACACGCTGCGGAAAATGTTTCCGGGCGCCAGGGAGCATCTGCTGTTCATCTCCGCTTATCCGGGACGCCAGGCGGCCGCGGCCGACGAGGTGCGCACCGTCCTGCGCCAGGAGCGGCGCGTGAAGTACAACGAGCCGGACAGCTTCTACATCTCCACGCCCGAGCAGATCATCGAGGACTTCCGCAGGATCACCTCCACGACGGCGCTGGTGATGATCGCGCTCAGCTCCATTGGGCTGCTGGTGGGCGGCATCGGCGTGATGAATATCATGCTGGTGAGCGTCACCGAGCGCACCCGCGAGATTGGCGTGCGCAAGGCGATTGGCGCGCGGCGCATCGACATTGTGGCGCAGTTCCTCACCGAGGCCGTGCTGTTGACACTGGCCGGAGGGCTGGCGGGCATGTTGGCCGGCTATGGCGTTTCGCTGGCGGCGCGGGCCATGTTTCCCGCCCTGCCTACGCAGGTTCCGTTATGGGCTGTGGTGCTGGGCGTGGCCGTTTCGGCGGGCGTCGGCCTGTTCTTTGGCATCTGGCCGGCGAGCAAGGCGGCCCGTCTGGACCCCGTGGAAGCGCTGCGTTACGAATAGCGTTCCGAATCCATGGCGGGCGCCGCTCCGGGAACCTTTACACTGGAAGGAATGCATGCAAACCGCAGCGTGAGGGGCCGCCGCGCCCTTGCCGCTGTCCTGTTCACAGGCCTGTTTCTTATGCTGGCCGCGCGGCTGCCGGGCGCGCTGCGGCTGGATGCCTATGCCGGCGCGGTGCGCGAGTTCACGCTCGCCAACGGCCTGCGCGTGGTGGTGATCGAGGATGCGGGCTCGCCCGTGGTCGCCGCCTGTTTCACGGCGCGCGGCGGCTATGCCGCCGATCCGCCGGGCCAGCGCGGGCTGGCCAGCCTGACAACGCTTCTGTTGCAGGAGGGGCCCGCGGACCGGGGCTCGCGCGACATCGCCGGCGAGCGTCTGGCCGTGAAGGCGATGGATGCCGCCGTGGCCGAAGCGCGCGCGGCCGAATCGAAACCGGGATCGAGCGGGCTGTATGAGCGCATGCAGTCCGACGTGCGCGCCCGCGTGGCCATCCGCAACGCCGACTCGTTCGTCAGGCCCCGGTTCGCGGTGAAGGCGCTCGAACACTACGGCATGAACGAGTTTCACGCCGCCACTACGGCAGACTCCATTCAGTGGTGGGTGCGGATGCCCGCCACCCGCGTGGATGCCTTCCTTCTGCTGTACGGTGAGTGGCTGCGCGCGCCCTTCCCGCGTCTCGTGTACCAGGCCAAGGAGCGGCGCATGCGCGAGTTCACCGAGGCGGCGGCAACGGCCGATCAGGCGCTGCGGCGGACGCTGATGGCGGCGGCGTTCGGTCCACAGGGCTACGGTCTGTTGGAGGTGGAGCCGGCGGAGTTGGAGCGGTTGCAGCGCGCCGGGGCCGAAGCCTATCTGAAGTCGCGGCTGGTAGCCGCGAACCTGACGCTGACGCTGGCCGGCGGCATTACGGAGGCCGAGGCGCGCGCGCTGGCCACGCGGTACCTCGAGAAGATTCCCACGGGCGCGCGTTGGGACGCGGCGCTTCCTTCCGCCCAGGCGCCCCATGCCGTGCTCGCCGCGCCGCCAAAGGAGGCGCCCGGCGCCATTGTTGCCGCCTACCGGCGTCCGCCCGAAGGCGACCCTGACGATCCCGTGTTCGACGTGATCGCGCAGCTGCTGCTGGATGGGCCGTCGAGCCGCATCCGCACACGGTTCCTGAAAGACAATCCATTGTTGACGGGCGTGGCGCCTTCCCTGTCGATGCCCGGCTCGCGGCAGGGCGGCTTGATGCTGGCCGTTTTGCCCTATCATCCGTCGCGCGCGCCGAAGGAGTGGACGGCCAAACTAACGGCGTTCTTCGAAGAACTGGGCGGCGCGCCAGTGAGCGAAAGTGAGTTGGAGGGCGCCCGCCGTTCCCTGGAAGACAAGCTGCTGAACACGCTCGCCGACCCAGCCATGGCGGCGCAGTACATCGGAAGGATGGGTGGATGGAAGCAGGTGGTGGCGCTGGTGGAGGCGTGGTCGCGCGTGACGCCGGAGTCGCTGCGCGCGGCGGCCTCACGTTACCTCAAGCCTGAGGTGCGGATTGTGCTGGAGCCAGGCCTTCCCGCCGCGGCCGGAGAGGTGAAATGAAAATTCGTTGGACTGCTCTCCTGCCGGGTTCTCTCTGTCTGGCCGTGGCGCTCGCGGCGCAGACGCCGAAACCGGCCGCATCAGGCGCGCCGAAGCCCGCCGCCGGAGCAACGCCACGTCCGGCCGCTCCCTCCGCGCCGAAGCAGGAAGCGCCGGCCGCGCCGAAACCGGTGGTGCGTTCAGGGCGTCCGGCCGATCCGCCGGTGTCCTATTCTCTGGGGCTGCCCGAGGTATTGCCGCCGCCGGTGAAACTGCCCGATGCAGCCAGGGAGACCCTGGGCAACGGCATGAAGCTGGTGGTGGCGCGCAACGCCGCGCTGCCGGTGGTGGAGGTGGCGCTGCTGTTTCCCAACGGTTACAGCCAAGATCCTCCGGGCAAGCGCGGGTTGAACCGCGCCGTGGCCCACAGCCTCCGCTATGGCGGCACGCGCGAACGCGCCGGGCGCGAGATCGAAGATTTTCTCCTGGAGCGCCACCTGGCGCTGCAGTTCACCGTCGGACCGGTGCTCACCGAGTGGACCGCCCGCTGCCGCAAGGAGGACCTGCCCGCGTTGCTGAAGCTGATGGCGGAGATGATGGCGCGCCCGGCTTTTCAACGCAGCGCCATCGACGACATCACCGCGCAAATGCGCGCGGCTATTCAGGCGCGGTCCCGTAATCTGGACATCGCCGGAATGCAGGAGGCCGAGGCGGCCTGGTTCGGAGAACAGTCGCCGTGGAGCCGCCGCTTCACGTACGAGGACATACGGAGCATTGACCGCGATGCGATTCAGGAGCAGTACAGGGCCACGGTGACGCCCGGGCGCGCGTGGCTTGGCTTCAGTGGAGACATTACGGTGGAGGAAGCGCGCCACAGCACCGCCGCGACGCTGGGCGCCTGGAACGCGCCCGCCTCAGCGCAGCAGCCCGCTACGCCGCTCCCCGAGGCGCATGGGAAGCTGATCGCAATCGACCAGCCGAACGCGTTGGAGGCCCGGCTGTTGCTGGCGCTTCCGTGGAGACGGACCGGGGCGCAGCGGCCGTCCGAGGAGCTGGCCGCGCTGGGGATCCTCGCGGCGCTATTGCAGTCGCAACCGGGCGCCGGCTTGGACACCCTCATGGAAAAGTATCTTTCCGGCGGCGACGCGCCGCGGCTTCTGCCCGGGTTGGGGCTCGCCGATCTGCCGGTGCTGCAGGCGGCCATGCCGTTACGCCCTCGGGAGGCCGTCGATGGCGCGATTGCTCTGATGAAACGTGTGCGGCAGCTGGCTACGGACAAACCTGCGCCGGCGGTGCTGGATTCCGCCAAACGCGCCTTCCTGCGCAACCTTGCCCTGGACTCCGGTTCCCCTCCGGCGCGCTTCCGGATGTTGATGAGGGCCTTGACGCTAGGCATGGATCCCGGCTATTGGGGCGCCGTGCACGCCGCCACGGCCGCGATGACTTCCGCCGCCTACGCCCAGCGGATCGCGGAGGCGGTAAAACCGGAATCGGCATTTTATGTTTTAACAGGAGACGAGCGCGATTACCGTTCGGCGCCTTCCGCGGTGGGGCTGCCCGTGGTCAAGGCATCGTTGACGCCTCCGCCCGAGCCGCCTTTCAAGGCCGACGAGAGCGAGGCCGGACGCGCCCGCGCGGCGGCCCTGCTGGCCCGCGCCCGCAAAGCCATGGGGGGAGAGGGCCGCCTGGAGGCGGTCACCGACGCCGTGTGGGACTACCGCGCCGTGCTGACGCGTTCTTCGCCCGAGGTGGTCATTGAACAGCACAACCTGTGGCGCAAGCCCGCTTCGTACCGGCAGGAGCAAAAGGCTTCCATCGGCAGCGGCGTCAGCTTCTTCGACGGCAAACTGGGGTGGGTGCACAACGGCCGCAACCTGAACAGCCTTTCGCCGCTGGTGGCGCGGCAGTTCCGCAACGAAGTCATCCGTCTGCTGTTCCGCTTGGTGCGCGCGGATCTGGAGGAAGGCTACCGCGTGGCGTACGCCGGGCCGGGGCAGGTGCAGATCACGTCTCCCGAAAAGTATGTGGTGGAACTGGCGCTCGATTTCGATACCGGGCTGCCCGAACGCCTGCGATTTCTCGAGCAGCGTCCCACCGACGGCGCCTCCATTCACGTCGAGGAGCAGTTTTCCGGCTTCCGCGACGTCTCCGGCGTACTCATGCCGCACCGGATTACCGTCAAACAGAATGGACGGGAGTTCGCCGAGTTTACTTTGCAACAGATGCGCTTCAATACGGGACTGACGGAAGAAGAGATCGGCAGGCGGCCATGAACCGCCGCCAGTTGCTCGCTCTGATTCCCGCCGCCGCGCGGGGGCAGAGCCAGGCCATGCGGCGCGGCCGTGAGCTTGTCGATCAGGTGCTGGCGGCCTTGGGTGGCGAAAAGTTTCTGGCCATGCAGGACCGCACAGAGTCCGGCCGCATGTACTCTTTTTACCGCGAGCAACTGCGCGGTCTGGCCAAGGCCACGCTCTATACGCGTTACCTGACGCCGCCCGGCGGCCCGGCCGGGGGCAAGATGTATTTGCGCGAACGGCAGAGTTTTTACCGCGATCCCAAGAAAGAGGATTACGCGATTCTGTTCGACGAAACCAAGGGCTGGTCGATCACCTACCGCGGCGCGGCGCCGCTGCCCGAGGAGACCACGGCGCGCTTCCACGACACCACGCTGCGGAATATTTTCTACCTCCTTCGCCAGCGGTTGCGGGAGCCGGAAATGATCATCGAGTACAACGGGCGGGAGATCATCGACAACGTTCCCGTGGATCGTGTCACCTTCACCGATTCGGCGAATACGAGCGTGGCGGCCGAGTTCCACACCTCCACGCATCTGCCCGTCCGGCAGGTATTCTACCGGCGTGATCCGGTGACGCGCGAGCGCCGCGAAGAGGTGACGCGCTTTGACAAGTACCGCGATGTGGGCGGCGTGATGTGGCCGTTCACGTTGCAGCGCGAACGCGATGGCGAACGCATCTTTCAGCTTTACTCGGAGAGCGTGAAGATCAACAACGATCTTACGGACACGCTGTTCACGCTGCCCGAAGACATGAAGGTTCTACCGCCTCCGCGGTAGGGCGGGCGCGGCGGTCACGGCGGTCCGAGCCTAACCAGAGGGTCGCCCACCACGATGTTCATCCAACCGAGCGCCGGTATGGCGATGTAGTAGCTTTCGGCCAGATTCCGGCCGCCCAGATAAGCGGGGAACAGCAGTTCGGGCCGGGGCGTGTAGGCGAGGTAGGGCTCGGCGGTGTGGCCCGAAGCGCCGGTGGCGCCTTCGGCGATCAGATCCGCCGTCAGCGATTGCGGCGAGCCGGCGAACTTTTGCGTGAAGTCCCAACCGGCGGGCGGCCGGCGGAAGGTGCGTCCATTGCTCGACACAAACTCGGTGGCGATGCCGCCGGGCAGCCACTGAAAACCTAATGCACGCCGCTTCCGGTTGTGGTCGTTCGAGCCCCATGAGGCATATCCGATCACGTTGCGGCGGCCGTACCAGACCTCGCTCGTCTGCTCGAGCAACGACCGGCCTGGCGGAAGAAAGATGTGCGCGTCCCGCAGCCATGCCTCGCCCGGAACGTCGGAGCCCTCCTTCATGTCGAGGTAGACGACGCCCCGGTTGCGCGCGGCCAGTCCGCGGTCAATCATGCCCTTGACGGTGGCCACGTCATAAGCGGCGAGGCGCGTCACCAGAAAGATGGGAAATGCGCGATGCGTGAATGGCGTGTCCGTCTGCCGGAACATGGGATTGGCTTGTGGACCAGCGATGTCCACACGCAGCTTTTTCATGCGCGCATACAGGAGCGCCAGTTCGGAGTCGACGCTGGCGCCAGTGGAATCGCGGCCTCCCGGCCCTCGGATATGCAGCGGCACTCCGAGCGTGGTCACCAGGTAGAAGATCTGTTCCTCCAGATTCCGCTCCTGCAAACAACGGCGGACCGGCGCTTCCACAGCTCGCTCATACTCGTCGCGGCCCATCACTTCGGTGGCGGGCGCCGCGATGAGGCACACCTGGCGGTCTGGAATCTTCCGCCGCGCGGCGTAATAGGTGGCGATCGCGCCCGATTCCGGACTGTTTTTGTTTACCACCAGCAGCACCCGCTCGGGACCCTGGCACCAGGCGGCCGGGTGCGTGAACACGGCCAGCCACGCGAGGAATGCGCCGCAATGCCGCACGTTAGCGGGAGAGCCTTTCGCGGAGGGTTTGGGCGGGAAGAGCGTGGCGCGGCGGCGCGGGCATGCCTCATGGTATGATCGCGGAATCAAGTCCGCAACAGCCATCCGGCCGTACCTGGTATGGACCTAGACCAACTGCGCACCTTTCTCGAAATCGTGCGGCTGAAGAGTTTTTCCAAGGCTGCGCAGACCTGCTTTCGCACCCAACCCGCCATCTCGGCCCAGGTCCGGCAACTGGAACAGGAGTTGAACGCCCCTCTGTTTGAGAGGCTGGGCACGAGGATCGCGCTGACTCCGGCCGGGCGTATCTTCGCCGAATACGCCGAACAGCTTCTCGACCTGCGCCGCCGCGCCCAGGATGCGATCAACGAACTGGACCGCACGCCCAAGGGCGAACTGGTGATCGCCGCCAACGAAGCCACCTGCATCTACGTTCTGCCCGAGGTCTTCTCCGAGTACAAGCAGTTGTTTCCGAATATTCAGTTGCAGGTGGAGCGCAGCTACGGCTCGGCCATCGTGGAAGCCATCGTGAACAACCAGGCGGACTTCGGCGTGACGCAAATGCCCGTCGCCGAGAAGCGTCTTCAGGTGGCGCCCATTCACTCCGATGAGATCAAGCTGATCGTGCCCGCCGGCCATCCCCTGGCGGCCAAGCCGCATATCCTGCCGCGCGACCTGCCCGGCCAGCCCCTTCTGCTGCCCAAGAGCGGCACCACGCGGGCGCGGTTGAACGAGTGGCTGGAACTGGTGGAGCCGGACCTGCAAATCTCCATGGAGCTCGACGCCACCGAGATGACGAAGCGGTTTGTGCTGGCGCGCCTGGGCATCAGTTTTCTGGCCGCCTCGCACTGCATCGAGGAGGTGGAGCAGGGTCGCCTGGTGGCGGTTTCGCTGGGTCCGGAGCCTTTGATCCGCCGTCTAGCGTTGGTCTACCGGAAAGATAAGTCACTTTCCAAGGCGGCTCTCGGGTTTATCCAGGTGATGCTGGAACATTCCGACGAATCGCCCGCAGGTTCGCGTGTACCGCGAGCGGTGAGCGGCCGATAGGGTAGAGTAGAGACACAGATGAGCAAGCTGATGCAGAAGGTCTCCACGATCGTGGTGGGCGCGGGCGGTTCCGTGCGCACCTACCGTTCGCTGGATGAGGTGCCCCCCGCCGTACAGGAACAGATGGACCGCGCGTTGTCCGGTGAGAATTCGGCGACGCTGCTCATCGCCGACGAACGCGGACGGCAGGAGATTTTGAAATCGCTGCGCGGGCAGGAGTCGGAATTGGATTCGCGGCTCATCTCGGCGCTGTCCACGCGGCGCAAGGAGCCGGAGGCTCCGTCCCGCTGGCGGCTCTCCACGCGGGGTTGGATCGAGTTGGGCGTGCTGTCGCTGCTGGCCGTTCTCGCCTGGTTAATCGCTGCCTGGCGGTAACGCGCCCCGGGCCCTCGGGATCACAGGGCGGCCATCGCCGCCTGTTTCACCACCGCCATCGTCTCCCGCTGCCGCTTGTGCACGAACGCGAGCGCCTGCGCGGCCGTTTGCCGCGCCGCCGTGGGGTTGCGCGCCATGTCCAGCGCCGCAGGCGCCACGCGCAGCACATCCTCTTCCTTGTCCAGGTCGAACAGCCAGCCGCTTAAGCCGATGTCGCGCCACATGAACCCCTTCGTCGTCTGCTCGGCGAAGCGGCACACAATGGCTGGAATGCCGTTGCCAAGCGCCATGATCGGACTGTGCATCTCCATGCTGAGCAATCCTGCCGAGCGGATATATACGCTCAGCGCCTCGCCGGTAAGCCAGAACTTTTCCCGCCACACCACGCTCGGCTTCACGCTGTCCGGCAGCGGGTCCACCAGCATCTCCTTGCCGGTCTCCATCTGCGTGGAATCCTCCGGGCACACGAGCACCTTCATGCCGGTTTCGCGCACGATGGAGACAATGCCCTCGCGCACGGGCGCGTGGTCGTGCTCCTTCATCTCTTCATTGCGCTGGTTTCTGGCCTCGTCAAAGGCGTAGCCGGGCTTCACGCGCCAGTACGGCGTGCTGCGCAGCCGGGGCAGGCAGCAGATGAAGCGCCCCGGTTCGAGGCCGTGCCGCGAAAGGAATGCCAGGGCCGCGTGTTCGTCGCGCACCTCCGCGGCAAAGGCGCCGTCGGGACCGAATTCGATGACCGGCGACTGCACGCCGTGCTTCCGCACCACGTCCAGTGAAACGCCGTCACGAAGAAAGACGAAACGGGCCGTGTTCAGAAGGTCCTGGCAATAGCCGTCCAGCCCGTTGTTGCGCATGCGGAGCAGTCCCGGGTCTCCCGCTGCCGCCATGGTGATGCCATAGACGCCATATGGTTTGCCGGTCTGCTTACGCCATTCGGCCACGTCACGGTGCGCGGTGAGGTAGGGTCCGGATCCATGCAGCAGAAAATCGGCCGCGTGCGCCTCCTGCCTGCTCGTAAGAATCGCCACTTTCGGGAAGCGCCTGCGCAGCATGGCCTCGACACCGTTGCCTATGTCCATGGGCCACAGCGAGACCTTCGCCTCGGGCACATGACGCTCCAGCAGGGTGAGCACGCCGGGTGTGTGACCGATGTCGCCGATGTTTACCGTCTGCCAGGAGGAGCGCAGCACGATGTGGGGGGCTTTCTTGGCGCGAGCGAGCTGCGGTGCGGCAACCGCGGCGAAGGCGGGGAGAAAATGACGGCGTGAAAGCATTGGGGACTCCGGATGAAGGAGGATCAATTGCATGCTGATCGTATCAGCGGGCCAACTTGAGTCGCAATTCGCGATTATGCCGCACACATTCCCACGTCCGGTTCGATAAGAGACACATGGAACGCCGAGCCGAAGCGCGCCTGCCGTGGAACGCACCCATCCGCATCACGGTGCTCTCCTCGCCGCCCCGGCACTACGACGCGGTGCTGGTGAACGTGAGCGGAAGGGGGGCGCGCCTGCGGCTGAATCAGCCGCTCGACTGCGATCTTCCCGTTCGGATTGATCTGGAAAATGCGCTGCTGCTGGGCGAGGTCTGCTATTGCGCCACCGACGGCGACGCCTATGGCGTGGGCATACTGCTGGAACATTCGTTGCTGAACCTTGCCGAGGTCGTGCGGATGCGCGACCAGATTCTGGCGGGGAATAGCGATCGGACGCCGGCGGCTCAGTCACGCGCCTGAGCCCGCCCTCCGGCGGCCGTCCCACGCCCGAGGAAAGCCGCGATACTCTGAATCTTGCATGCGCAAGGTTCTTATCTTCGGTAGCGCCGGCCAGTTGGGCATCGAACTCAGCACCGTCTTTCGTGACGCGGGTTTTCAAGTCGAGGCGCTCACGCGGGCCCACCTGGACATCACCAACCCTGTGGACGTGGAGCGTCACATCACCAAGGCTGAACCGGATCTGGTGATCAACTCGGCCGCTTACAACATGGTGGATGTGGCCGAGCAGGAGCCGCTGGCGGCCTACCAGGTGAACGCGCTCGCCGTGCGCCACATGGCCGTCACTTGCCGGCAGGTGGACGCCTACTTCGTTCACTTCTCCACGGACTATGTGTTTGACGGCGCGGCTGGGCGTCCCTACTCCGAGACTGACGCTGTGCATCCGCTCGGCGCCTACGCCGTGTCGAAACTGGCCGGGGAAGCCTACGCGCAGGCCTACCTGGACCGTGTGCTCGTGGTTCGCGTCTCAGGCGTGTTTGGCGCGGGGGGCGTGCGCACGGCCCGTTCGAACTTCCCGGAGCTGATGCTGCGCCTGGCCGATGCGGGCAAAGAGATCCGCGTCGTGGAGGATCATGTGGCTTCGCCGTCGTTCGCGCCGGCCATCGCCGAGCGCACGCTTGAGCTGGTGAAGCGTGATGTGCGCGGCGTGGTGCACGTGGGCGGGGGGGCGCCGGTGAGCTGGTACGAGTGGGCGGAGATGATCTTCCGGGCCGCGGGACGGCAGCCGGAGTTGAAGGCGACCAACGAGCGCGAGTACCGCACGGCGGCGCGGCGGCCAAAGTATTCGGCCCTGGCCAACACCCGCCTGGCCGCGTTGGGCATTGCGCCCATGCCGCCGCTGAAGACCGCGCTGGAGGCCTACAT
The DNA here is from genome assembly GCA_020847045.1 of Bryobacterales bacterium. GTDB lineage: Bacteria > Acidobacteriota > Terriglobia > Bryobacterales > Bryobacteraceae > JAFLBB01. The sequence goes on from JADLCT010000096.1 coordinate 35,055, forward strand.
GCTGCAGCGCACGCGGTATCTCACCGCGGGCGGCTGAATGGACGGCGGTGCTCACCCGTTGGGAGCGAAGTAGCCCCTGCGCGCTTGCACTCGCTGGTCCTTGTTCGCCGTTTTGATCTCGATTTTGCGGAAGCCGCCGTCGTGCGCCGCATTGGAAGGGGCGTAGCCGAGCGCGTACTGGCTGCGCATCTCTTCCTGCAACTGACGGAACACGTCGTCCAGTGAGTTTTTGCGGTCCACATGGAAGACGCTGCCGCCGGTTTCCCCAGCCATGCGCTTCAAGTCGCCGTCGGAGGCGCCGTAGCCGCCCCAGCCGAATCCATAGGCGCTCATGTCGGCGTAGTAGATGCCGTAGAGGATGGCGTCGGCGCGCTGAGCCGCGGCGATGGCTTCCTCGCGCGAATAGTGGCTGCCGAAATCCATGCCATCGGTGATCAGCACCAGGGCCTTGCGCCCAACTTCTCCCTTCAACTTTTCCGTGCAAGCCAGATGAACGGCGTCATAAAGTATGGTGCCTTTTGGGCGGCGGCTGCTGGGAATGGTGCCCGTGTGCATGGCGCCCACGTCGACGCTCAATTTCAAATCGTTCAAGCCCTTTTCGAGCAGCCGTGCGGAGTTGGTCAGATCTTGCAGCAGTTCCGCCTCGGCCCCGAACTGGATGAGGAACGCCAGATCCTTCTGCCTCAACATGCTTTGAAAGAACGCGCTGGCGGCCTGGCGTTCGATGCCGAGCAGGCGTTCCTGGCTCTTGCTTACGTCCACCAGCAGGCCCAGGGTGAGCGGCAAATCGGTTTCCCTGGCGAAGTAGCGGATCTCCTGCTTCTTGCCGTCCTCGGTCACCGTGAAGTCTTCCTTGTTCAGGCCCCGGATGTAGCCGCCTTTCCGGTCGCGCACGGAGCAGAGCAGGTTCACCAGTTCCACGTCCACCTTGATCACGCCGCCGGTGTCCTGCGCGCCCAGACGCGTCAGCGCCGCGCTCATGGCTCCGCCCAGGCGGGCGAACGCCTCCCGTCGATTGCAACTCATGCCCATTACAATAGCTGAGATGCACGCCGGGGAGGTTCTGTTTCCGTGAGTCCGCAAACTTTGGGGAAGGCCGCCGCGCACCTGAAGCGGGCCGATCCGCGCCTGGCGGCCGTGATCGGAAAGGTGGGCGCGTGCCGCATCGAATTCGCCGCCCCCACCTTCGCCTCACTGCTGCGGACGATCTTGTATCAGCAGTTGAACGGCAAGGCGGCCTCCACCATTCACTCCCGCTTCGCCGTCTCGTGCGGACGGCAGGGCGTGACGCCGCGCAGCGTCCTGCGGCTCGGGCTGGAGGGGCTGCGCGCGTCGGGGATCTCACGGCCCAAGGCGTCCTACATGCTCGATCTGGCCGGGTACACCGCCTCTGGCCGCCTGGATTTCACGAGGCTCTCCGAACTCTCCGACGCCGAGGTGATCGAGCATCTGACCCAGGTGAAGGGTATCGGCGTGTGGACGGCGCACATGTTCCTGATGTTTTCTCTGCAACGTCCGGACGTGCTGCCGGTGGGTGATTACGGCATCCGCGCCGCCATACGCCGTTTGTACGATCTCGACGACATGCCCAAGGCCGGTGAGATGGAGCGCATCGCCGCGCCTTGGCGTCCGTGGTGCTCGGTCGCCAGTTGGTATCTGTGGCGGAGCCTGGAGACGGCTGCCGGTGAATCAACGTAATCGTCAGGAAACCGCCGGGCTGCCCGCCGCATCCGCTAAGCTGCCCGCTTCATCCACTAAACTGATGGACATGGGGACCTTACCCGCCGCGCTCGACCCCGCTTCGCTGGAGGGCCTGACCGCGGAGCAGCTTCTGCGCACCGTGACCGGCCATTTCGGCAGCCGTTTCGCCATCTCCACCTCGTTCCAGCGCGACGGGATGGTGATCATCGACCTCGCTCTGCGCATCGATCCCGCCACGCGCATCTTCACGCTCGATACAGGGCGCCTCCCCGAGGAGACCTTCGCGGTAATGGAGGCCGTGCGTTCCCGGTATGGCGCGCGCGTCGAACTGGTGTACCCCGACGCCGCCGAGGTGGAGGCGATGACCACACTGTTCGGCCCGAATCTGTTCCGCGAGAGCGTTGCGCAGCGAAAGCTGTGCTGCCAGGTGCGCAAGGTGCGGCCGATGGAACGGAAGATGGCGGAGTTCGAGGCGCACGCCGTGGGATTACGGCGGGAGCAGTCCGGCGAACGTGCGGCCACGCCCAAGGCGCAGTTTGTCGAAGGGAAGTGGAAGTTCGCTCCCATCGCCGACTGGACCTCGGAGCAGGTGGAAGAGTATCTGGCGAAGAACGGCGTGCCCCGGCACCCGTTGGAGTCGCAGGGCTACCCCTCGATTGGCTGCGCGCCTTGCACGCGGCCCATCACCGCCGGGGAGAGTGAGCGCGCCGGGCGATGGTGGTGGGAGCAGGACGGCGGCAAGGAGTGTGGACTCCATGTGACGCCCGAAGGACGCATGAAACGCGAACTCGACGTGCTGCTGGAGGAGGTGCTGGCGGCGCGGCGCTGACTTTGGGCTGCTGTGGCGCGTGGCCCATCCAGTACACTGAAGGTTTTTACCGGAGCTTCTGTTTGATTGATCTGCATACCCACACGACTGCCTCCGATGGCACCTATTCTCCCGGAGAACTGATTCAAGCGGCCGTGGCGGCGCGCCTTGACGCCCTGGCGATCACCGATCATGACACCTTCGCCGGCTATGAGGAAGCGCTTCCTTCGGCCATGGCCACGGGGTTGGAACTGATCTGCGGCATCGAGCTGTCCACCAAGATGCCGGTGCCGGGACGGCCGCGCGGCAAAAGCGTCCACCTGCTGGGCTATTTCCCCGTGAAGCCGCCCTCGGAGGAGTTTCGCGAGTGGATTCACCTGTTGCAGGAGTCGCGCCGTGACCGTAACCGCCGGCTGGCTTCGCGCTTGCAGGAACTGGGTCTGGAGATCACCCTCGAGGAGGTGGTCGAGGTGGGCCGTTCCATGGCCGGACGTCCCCACTTTGCCCGGGTCCTCATGGAAAAGCGCTATGTCGCCACGCTGCAGGAGGCCTTCGACAAGTATCTGGATGAGTCGGCCGAAGCCTACGTCGAGCGCGAGGAGCCATCGCTGGCCGAGGGCATCCGGCGCATTACCGACGGCGGCGGTGTGCCGTCCATCGCGCACCCGATCCGGCTGGGCCGCAGAACGCCGCAGCAGGAAGAGGACCTCATCCGCCAGATGAGCAAGATGGGTCTGCTGGCCATCGAGGCCTACCACTCCGACCACGGTCCGCGCGAGCTGGAACGCTACCAACTGCTCGCCCGCCGTTACGGATTGGCCGTGACCGGCGGCACCGATTTTCATGGCGACGCCAAGCCCGGTCTGAAGGTGGGCACCGGGCGTGAGAACAACGTGAGCGTGCCGAACAAGGTGCTGGACCGCTTGAAGCAACTGGTGCGGAGTTGAGCGCGCTCAGCGGTAGGTCTTGTCGTCCGCCTTGTCCAGGCTCACGTTTCCGCCGAAGACGCCCAGCGTGACGATGGCAAAGGTGAACACGCGGTTGCCCGTTTCGATGTGCCCTCCGTAGGCCTGCTCTCCGTTGGACAGCGTCATGTGGGCATGGATGCGGCCGCCAATGACATAGCCGTTCACGCCGATGATGTCGGCGGGCGTGTCCGGATCCTCCACGTAGCGGTTCTTCGAAGGAAAGTTCCGGTTGCTCACCGAGTGCACGTGCGTGTTGCGCAGCGAGCCCACTCCGGACAGGATCACGGCGTTGCGTATGCCCTGCTGCTCCACCAGGCGCTGCATGCCTTGCAGAAGATCGGCCTCATACTTGAAGCGCAGGACCACGATGCGTTCGAACTGGCCGCTGATCGCGTAGGCTTCGGGCACGGCGGCGCTGTTGGGTTTTGAATCGTCGTGAGGCGTGGTCGCCTTGGTGACCTCGGTGATCTTTTTTTCCGCCAGGGCGGGGAAGGCGCAGGCGAGGGCGCCCAACAGCAGGAACAGTCGCGTCATGAACGCGATGCTACCACCGCTCCGGTCTACAGTTCGCGGATGAGCAGCCCGCGCCAGCGCATTTCGAGCGGCGGCCCGCTGTGGAGTTGCAGCGCGAGGAAGCCGGCGCCTTCGATGCCCGGCTCGGTTTCGGTATAGTCCACCGTGGTCTCGCCATTCAGGCGCAGGATGATGTGCGGTCCGCGGGCCTCGATTTCGTAGTGGTTCCATGCCGCCTTGTCGAGCTTGGCGATCACCTCCGGGCGTGCCTGGACCAGCACCCGTTTCCGGCGCGACTCGTCATACAGGCAGCCCCAGTACTGTGCGCCCAGGTCTGCCTGGTAGCCGATTACTTCGTGCGAGGGCGGATCGGTTTCCTTGCTGCGGAACTGAATGCCGGAGTTCGCCTTGCCTGTGGGATCGGTCATGCGGAACTCGGCCTTCAGGTGGAAATCGGCGTAGCTTTTTTTCGTGCGGAGAAACTCGTTGTAGCGGATGCCCGGCGAGCGTCCCACGATCATGCCGTTTTCCACGCTCCACAGTGAAGGCGTGTCCAGGCGGAAATCGGAAAGGTCGCGCCCGTTCCACAACGCATGGAAACCCGGCTGGGCAAATGCGACTCCGGAGCAACCCGCGCCGGTCAGGGCGTTCATGAACGTCCGCCGTCTCATGTCAGTGTGATCCCCAATCTGTTGATGCCATCGAACGCAGCCACTTTATAACATTCGGCGAAGGTCGGGTAGTTGAACACGGTGCGGATGAAGTAGTCGATTGTGCCGTGGAAGCTCAGCACGGCCTGGCCAATGTGCACCAGCTCCGTCGCGCCTTCGCCGATGATGTGCACGCCCAGCAGTTCGCGCGTCTCGTAGTGGAATATCAGCTTCAGCAAGCCGTGCTGATCGCCGACAATCTGCCCGCGTGCGATCTCGCGGTACTGCGCCTTGCCCACCTCATACGGCACGCCCTCCTTGGTCAGATCCTCCTCGCTCTTGCCCACCATGGAGATCTCCGGAATCGTGTAGATGCCGTACGGGAGCAGTTCAGGCTTGCTTTTGGCCTCGACGCCGAAGGCATGGCAGGCGGCCAGACGGCCTTGCTCCATCGAGGTGGAGGCCAGCGCGGGAAAGCCGATGATGTCGCCCACGGCGTAAATGTGCGGCTGCGAGGTCTGATAAAACTCGTTGACCTGCAGGCGGCCCCGGTCGTCGGCCACCAGTCCGGCCGCCGTCAGGTTGATGCGCGCGGTGGCGCCCGTGCGGCCAATCGCGTAGAGGACGCTTTCGCAGATCACCGTCTTGCCGCTATTCAGGTAGATCTTCACCTTGCGTCCCTGCTCTTCGGACACCTCCTCCATGGTGCCCACCTCCTCGCCCAGCCGCAGCGTCACGCGGCTCTCGCGCAGGTTGTAAGCCAGGTGGTCGCTGATCTCGTCGTCCACGAAGGCCAGCAGTTCGTTCCGCTTGTCGATGATGGTGACGCGCACGCCCAGGGCGGCGAACATGGAGGCATATTCGCAGCCGATGACGCCCGCGCCGACAACGGCCATGGTGCGCGGCAGCCGCTCCAGCGTGAAGATGTCGTCGCTTGTGAAAATCGTCTGGCCGTTGAAGGGAATGTGAGGATCGCGCGTGGTCTCCGTGCCGATGGCGATGACGATCCGGGCGGCGCTCAATTCGAGGTGGCTGTGGCCGTCGATCGTGTCCACGCGAAGAGTGTGCGGATCGTGGAACTGCGCCCTGCCGTTGATCACCTCCACCTTGTTGCGCAGCAACTGGTGGCGCGTGACATCGAGCTCGTTCCGTTTCACATGGTCGGTGCGCAGCAGAAGATCGGCCATGGTGATGTTCTGCTTCACCGTGTAGGATGCGCCATAGACGCTGCGCTCGCGGTAGCCGGAGAGATAGAGCACGGCTTCGCGCAGGGTCTTCGAAGGAATGGTGCCCAGGTTCACCGAGGCGCCGCCGAGAACGGTTTCCTTCTCGATCACCCCCACGCGCTTGTTGAGCTTGGCCGCCTGGATGGCGGCGCGCTGCCCGGCCGGGCCGGAGCCGATTACCAGCAGGTCGTAATCGTAGGAAGGCATCCCACTAGTTTGTGGCAGAAAGCTCTCGTTTGTCTTGGGCCAGTCCCAGGGCCCGGATGCGCTTGTGCAGATTGGTGCGCTCCAGCCCGAGGATGCGGGCCGAGGCGCTGACGTTGCCTCCGGTGGCCGCCAGTGCGCGCCGGATCTGTTCCCGCTCGGCCTCCTCACGCGCGTGCCGCAGCGATCCGCGTGTGGCGTGGGCTTCTTCGCCGCACGGCTCCACGGGCGCCGCTGCAGGCCCGATTTCGGCGTCCGCGGTGAGGATCGCCATGCGCTCCACGGCGTTGCGCAACTCGCGCGCGTTGCCCGGCCAGCCGTGGCGGGCGAGCGCGCGCAGCGTCTCCGGTAAAAAACGTTTCTGACGAAAATTGTTCCGGCTGCAGAACTCTTCCAGGAAGTAGCCGGCCAGTTCCGGAATGTCGCTCGAACGCTCGCGCAGCGCCGGCAGGCGCAGAGGCACCACGCACAGCCGGTAGTAGAGATCCTCGCGAAACGAGCCCCGCCGCGCCATCGCGGCCAGGTCGCGGTTGGTGGCGGCGATCACGCGCACGCGCACGCGCAGCGTCCGTTCGCCGCCCACACGCTGCAACTCGCCCTCCTGCAGCACGCGCAGCACCTTCGCCTGCGCCGTCGCGGAGAGGTCGCCCACCTCGTCCAGAAAGAGAGAGCCCTCATGCGCCTGTTCGAATTTGCCCCGGCGGGCCGAGACCGCGCCGGTGAACGAGCCCTTCTCGTGGCCGAATAGCTCGCTTTCCACCAGTTCCTCCGGGATCGCCGCGCAGTTCACCTTCACGAAGGGGCCGTCCGACAGCGGGCTCCTCGCGTGTATATGCGCCGCGAGCAGCTCTTTCCCGGTGCCCGACTCGCCGGTGATCAGCACGCGCGCATCGCTGCGCGCCGCCATGGTGGCCTGCTCCACGACGGCGAGGAAGGCCGGGTGGCTGCCGATCATCCGCGCCGGGGCGGCGGACTCTTCGAGCCTGGTCCGCAGCCGTTCGTTCTCCTCATGCAGACGCCGCTGCTCCAGGGCGTTGCGCACGGCTACCAGGATGCGGTCGCGGCCGAGGGGCTTTTCTAAAAAGTCGAAGGCGCCGGCGCGCGTGGCCTCGACGGCGTCGGCGATGGTGGCCTGCCCGGAGATGATCAGCACCGGCGCCGAGGGCCAGCGTTGCTTGCGCTCCCGCAGCAGGTCCACGCCGCTGGCGTCGGGCAGGCGCACATCCAGAAGCACCAGGTCCAGTTCGCCCGTGACGGCGCGCGAAGCGGCGGCCGTCAGCACGGTGACCACCTCGTGGCCATCGCGCTCCAAAATCAGCCTCAGCGAGCGTCCGATGTTCTCCTCGTCGTCCACCACGAGTATGCGCGCCATCAGGCCGCCTCCAATCGCACTTCAAAGCAGGCGCCCGGAAGGACGCCGCTGGCCACCACAATATCGCCTCCGCACAACAGCGCGCTTCTGCGGGCAATCGACAAACCAATGCCCATGCCGCCCGGCTTGAACGAAATGGAGGGTTCAAACAACGCCGTCCGCGCCTCCTCCCGCACGCCCGGACCGGAGTCGTTCACGCTAATCACGACGCGGCGCCCTTCGCGCCAGCCGCGCACGGCCACTTCGCCGCCGCCGGCGCAGGCCTCGGCCGCATTCTCCAGCAGATTTGTGAAGATGGCCCGCAGCAGGTCCTCGTCGGCGCGCACAAGGCCCAGCTCTTCGGACAGATCCTCGCTCCACCGAACGGAATCGTAGGCAGGCCGCAGCAGAGTGATCCGCTCATGGATCATACGGCCCAGAGCCACGCTTGCCATGGCCACAGGCGGCTCGGCGGCCAGCTCCGAGAAGGCGCGCACGCGGCGCTCCAGGCTTCCCACCTCGCCCACGATAATCTCGGACACCTGCTGATGGAACTGCGCGTCGGCCGAACCGTTCCGCGCCGCCAACTCCTCCACGGTCAGACGTATGGGCGTCAGCGAATTCTTCACCTCGTGCGCCATCTTCCGCGCCAGCTTTTGCCAGCTCTCGATGCGCGCCACATACAACAGGCGTTCGCGGTTTGATTCCAGCTCAGAGGCCATGGCGTTGAATGCCTCCATCGCCGCCGATGTCTCCGGCGGTCCGCAAGGCAGCAGCCGCACGCCGGTTTCGCCCGCGCCCAGCCGGCGCAGGCCAAGCGTCAAATGCTGAATCGGCCGGCTCATCCGCCGCACGGCCCAGATGAGTACGCCGAGCGAGGCCAGCCACGGCAGAGCGGCCAGCAGCAGAAACAGGCTCGTTGCGCCTCGCCGGGCCGCGCCGGACCGTCCCAACTCGACGCGCCGCCGGGCTGCCGCGTACTCCTGCTCCAACTCTTTGTAGGGGAGCCCCAACGGTCTCTCATACACGGCCACACCGTGCGGCATACGCCTGGCCAGCGCAAGCGCCTCCTGGTGGGGCCCCGTGCGGAACAACTGGCGCGGCTCGCCCGAATCCCAGAAACCCACCACCTCGCGAGGCCACGCCGTCCGCGTTTCCAGGCCATACACGCGCGGCGTTAAACGGCCTTCCGTGCCGTCGCGCAGCAAGGCGGACGACTCGGCCTGGTAGTGTTTGCGGGCCGCTTCCCGCATCCTGGCCGAGACGCGGTCCAACTCCTCGATGGGCGCCTCGTTCATGCCGTGCTCGATCAGTTTGTGGCCGAGCCAAAGCGTCAACGCCAGCGGCGCCACCGTCACGGCCAGCCAAACCACAACCAGTTTTGCGCGCAGTGTTCTCATCGCCCTGGCCGCCTCACGGCGTCAGCCCTCGCGCCGGAAAATCGCGCAGGTGGAACGGACCCGCATCCCGCCGCCACTGCTCCGGGCCCTTCTCGCCGGGGCTTCCCAGGGCTTCCAGCAGACGGCCCAGGTGCACGCCCTCGCCGCTGAGCCAGGCGCCGCTCTCCTTCCC